>NZ_SJPP01000001.1:1262500-1562500 GCF_007860075.1 Symmachiella macrocystis | reverse complement strand
AAAAGAGCTGCAAACTCACATCGCTACAGAGGCTGATCGAAGCTTTGTGTAAATCAATCTTCAGGACATCGAGACAGTTTGTAATCACGATACCCACAAACATTGCAGTTAGAAATCCAGGAAGCGGGATTTCACTGCGTTGTGTGTACCATTCATTGACAGCGGCCCCAGCGGCAATGCAAATCGCCAGTGCGAAGATCGAGTCGAGCATCCCATTCAGAGTCACGGGCCCGGGATCGCTCGTTTCATCCGGTCCGGGAACGAACGCCTGATTCTTGATTTCTCCGGACAGATTGTGCCCACTCATAAGTCGCCGAGCGATCGGTCCCCCAATGAGACCACCGGCGATCAATCCGAACGTGGCACTGGCCATCCCCAACTCCAACGCTCCAGGAAGGCCTTGTTCAGCGGCAAGTTGGCCGTAGGAAATAGCGGAGCCGTGACCGCCCGCGAATGCAATACTGCCCGAAATCAATCCATACGCGGGATGTTGCCCAAAGCTCATCGCCACAGCAATGCCTGCCACGTCTTGTAAAATCAAAAATCCTATTGAGCAGACGACCAGCAATGCCAAGGCCTTTCCGCCCGCGAGCAAGGTGCGAAACTTTGCCGACAATCCAATCGTGCTAAAGAAAACCAACAACAGCGTATCTCTCAGAGTCAAATCAAATGTTATCTGATGATTTGACATCGAGAAGACAATTGCGACCACGACAGAACACAGTATGCCCCCACTGACCGCCTCAGGGATATTGAATTCCCGCAAAAACCGGATGTGCGAGGTCGCAAATCGACCTGCATAAAGCACAATCACGGCAACAATAATTGTCCATGAACTATCGAGGTTGACGATTATGGGCTCGTCCATGTGGAATCCAGTCGATGCTGCACCGACGGGCCTTTCTTCAGCCAAGCAACGGGAACAATAGTCCCTGATGCCGTAGTCTTAACGCTTGTTTTCAAAATGAATGACTTGTTGAAAAGGTCTCGTTCCCGTTTAGGAAATAGGCATGTTGGAAACAATTCCCTTGACAACGTGTCGCGCGAAGTATGACATGGATCTGAGAGACGAACAATGGTAAATAATCCAGAAACATCTCTTGCGGCTGCTCGACTCTGAAATGAACATTGGGAACAATTCACGCGCAAGAGCGTCGCACTGAATGATGACCCGCCATATGATCGACATGACATTCAACACGATTTGCACCAACTGTGGGGAGGTCGGTACGTCAGGCTGCGAGACTTTTCACTTTCCAGGCATCTCAAACCACAACGTCAACAGCCCCGCGTACTGTTACTACTGTCCGATCTGCGGACTGCAAGTTCGCATTCATCAGAAGATCGATGGCCAAGTTCTGGAGCACATCCAAAAACCGCCGCAATCTGCCATTAGCTTTGTTGATCCGTACTACCACACGGTCGCGGATCGGCTCTACGCATTTTTTGATCCAGCACGGAAGTACTCTGTGATTTCAATTCCCCAGCTAGATTTGGAGTGCCCGCGTCACAAAAAACCAATGCTGCTCTCGGCAAACTGGCTGGCCCAGCCGCCACTTGATTGCCAACACTGTGGTGGCATCAGATTCGTCGTCCCCTTCGACGATCCACCCAACATGTGATAGAGCGGAAGAGCGAACTGTTGCATGGGAACCGTGGTCCGCATAATGCGTCGCGTTATCCCTCGTTCCCAAGCTCCCGCTTGGGAACGCATCTTCGCGAAGCTCCGCTTCGCTGGCGGAATTACACAATAGCGTTTCCAAGTTTCGTGTGCGATGCCGAAGCGGAGCTTCGGCGAATGAGGTTCCCAAGCGGAGTTTGGGAACCAGGAAAAGAATCCCATTGATCACTTCCAACGTACCAGCGCGGCTCAGCAGGATCTTCGCCCTCCCGTTACGCGTGAACTGTCATTACGCCCGTACCTTCACCCCTTGTTTATCCAGTCGTTGCAGCGAGATGGTGATCCTGGTGCTGAGTTCTTGGACGAACAATAAAACGCGGAGTTCTTCGAGGCTCGGCTAATTGTCTCCGCCATACATCACATCCGTGCGTAGCACGTATTTCTTCCCTTTCACAACAACAGATCCTTCATGTAGCTGTGGATGATGAAACACGAGGGCTAATCCCGTTTCAGGTTTTACACAGATCGATTCTGGTTCAAAGAATCTCGTTTCACCGCCATCAAAGTCGTCGTTCAAATAGACTAAGAACGTAAACTCGCTGCGTTGTCCATTGGTGCGGGCAAAATAACCGTCAAAATGCGGTTTGAACGTTTGTCCAACTTCATAGCGGTAGAACCGAAACCTTTCGTTGAATCCGACAGGCTTACGATAGGACCAAGTCGGTACCAAATACTGTTCTGCACGCGTCCAGAGGTCCTCCGCTAGCGCAACATCATCAACCATCACACGACTGTTATTTCGGACGTCCTTCCGCATTTCGAATCCTGACGACGTGGTGATCGGAGCATCTTCGAACCCTCGGATTTCACTCATACGGATGAGTTCTTTACTTTCAGAGTGCGAAAGAAAATTCTGAATCACAAAAACAGAGTCACCGAGTAATTGCACTTTTTGCATCTCAATCACCTAGTTAGGTCGTCATCCCAATTTATAAGGGAGCCTAAAATTAAGTACCACAGAAAACGTTAATTCCTTAGCCGTAGGCATGGGATGCGAACTCATACGCCCATTAGGGCACACGCATTAGCAGTGCGATCCGGCCAATCGTATCCGGCTACCTTCCGAATACCATTGAGACGAATCTGACGGGCACTAGGTTCGTCGAATGCCGTAGTTTTTTGCAATTTTCTCCTACAGCCTTAGGCCCGGACCTTCGCCCCTTGCTTATCCAACCGCTGTGGCGAGATCGTGATGCTGGTGCCGAGTTCTTGGACGAACAATGAGATGCGGAGTTCTTCGAGCATCCAGCGGTATTGGATCAGTTCTGGGTCGTACACGCCGCGCTGGTGATGTTCGGCGGCGCGGGTGCGGTAGGCGTTCCAGCGGGGTTGAATGACGGCGTGTTGCTCTTTGTCACGCGGGGCGCCGCCCTGGGCGAGTTTGTGGAGTCTACGACGAATGCCTTCGAAATAGCGCGGGTGTTGTTGCAGCCAATTCCACGGGGTGCGCGTCAAAAAACCGGCTGTGGTCAATTCTTGCAGTTGCAATCGCATGTCCGCAACGGCCGCATCCCACCCCTTGCCGGCGGCCGATTCCACGGCGACCAAGGCCTGTTGATAGGCGGTGAGCATCGGTTCCAACAGGCCCGCAACTTCCTGCACGGCGCGGCCGATTCGCTGATTGCCGGTGTGGCGTTGCTGTTCGAATTCTTCAGCCGAACGGGGAATCGCGTTGGTCGGTAAAAAAGCCCGGTCAGTGAGCAATTCGGCGATGCACTGCCGGAATATCGCAGAATCCGGCAGCGTTGCCGCATTGAGCAAAATGCGATCGATGTTCGGCAGCCAATCGGCCTGTGCTTTTAATTCGCGGCGCTCCGCTAGATAAAACAACCGCCGCAATCCGCCACGGGTTTCGAAGGTCGCCTTGAGCGGACAATCCAACAACCGTAGATTCACTGCTGCGCCGGTATCGATCAGTGCGGGATACCCTTTGAGCGCTAAACCCCCGTGCTGAATGTCGACCCGTTTGGGAAGCTCGCCGAAGTCCCACGTGACAATGCCGTCGCGGTTCCAAGTGGGATCGTCGATGGCGGAGAAATTCGCGGCCGCAGCGGCCCCTAGGCTCTTACGGATTTTCGTCAGGTCCCGCCCCTCGCCAAGCGCTTCGCCTTCGGAGTCGATCACGCGGACGTTCATCCGCAGATGATTGGGCAATTGCACCTGTTGAAACTCCGATGCGGCACAACGGGTGCCGGCGATCTCCGCCAACTTGTCTGCCACCGCCGTTGCGAATTCTCCTTCACCAAAGCTAATTTCCGCCGCCACCTTGCGGGCTGTCTCGGCCAAGGGATTCAAACTTCGCCGCGAGGATTTGGGCAGCGATTTGATCAGCGCCAGGATCTTCTCTTCAATCAATCCCGGCACAAGCCATTCCAATCGGTGCGGCTGCAATTGATTCAGACCGGCCTGCGGAATCGTCAACGTCACACCATCTTCGTCGCTGCCCGGCTCGAGATGGTACTCGAGCGGCAATTGCATTTTGTCGATAGTGATCGCATCGGGGAAATCGGTATCCGTAACAGCTTCGGAATGGTCGACCAACAGATCCGCTTGCGTCATGTGCAAGATGTTTGGCGTGGTCTGCTCAACTTTACGGAGCCACTTCCGCAGTCGTGCTCCATCATAGGCGTGCGGGGGAATGCGGCTGTCGTAAAATTCGTAGCGGGCTTCCTCGCCCAAAAAAAAATCACGGCGGCGCGACTTGGCGGCCATCTCTTCGAGTTGTTCGATGAGTTGCTGATTGTGCGCGAAAAACTTGACTGGGGTCTGCCAGTCGCCTTCGACCAGTCCATGTTGAATAAACATCTCCCGCGCCACCGGAGCATTGACGCTGCCATAGGGAATCCGCCGGCGCGGAATGATCGGCAGGCCAAAGAGCGTCACTTTTTCATACGCCATCACCGATCCGGTTTCGGGGACCCAATGCGGTTCACTGTGCGTGCGGACGACAAGGTGACCAGCCAGCGGTTCGATCCAATTCGGATTGATGCGGGCCACAACGCGGGCGTAGCGCCGTGTGGTTTCGACCAACTCAGCGGCGACAACCCACTTTGGTTTTTTCTCAAACGTCGCCGACCCGGGCCACAGGTTTAGCTTTTGTCCGCCGGCGCCGGTGTATTCATAGGTGTCGGTCCGGTTCGCGATCCCAGATAATAATCCGGTCAGCAGGGAGCGATGAATGGCATCGTAATCGTCGCGACGCGGCTGTTGTTTGAGTTTATTCTGCTCGACGATTTGCAACAGTTGCCGGTGAATCTCCTGCCATTCCCGCATGCGGTTGTAGGAGAGAAAATTTTGCTGGCAAGCCTTACGCAACCGATTCCGCGAAAGGTCATGTTTGAGACCTTCGTAGAAATCCCACAGTTTCAAGTAGCCCAGAAAGTCCGATTCTTCGTGAACAAATTGTTCATGGCAGGTGTCGGCCGCCTGTTGTTTGTCGACCGGGCGTTCGCGGGGGTCTTGCAGTTCCAATGCAGCGGCGATGATCAGAACTTCCCGCAAACAGTTTTCTTCGTGAGCGGCCAAGACCATCCGCCCCACGCGGGGATCGACGGGCAGACGGCTCAGTTTGCGGCCGATGTCGGTCAGTTGATCGCGGTCGTCAATCGCACCCAACTCAAACAGCGTGCTATAGCCTTCGCGAATGGCAATGGGTTTGGGCGGATCGAGAAACGGGTACTCTTCAATGGCGCCCAGTTTCAGCGACAACGTTTGCAAAATGACGGCTGCTAAGTTGGTGCGTTGAATCTCCGGCGAGGTGAATTCATCGCGCGTCAGGTAATCTTGCTCACTGTAGAGACGAATACAAATCCCCGGTCCCAAACGGCCGCAACGGCCTTTGCGCTGGTCGGCCGACGCGCGGGAAATCGGTTCGATCGGCAGACGTTGAACCTTGGACCGTGCGGAATACCGGCTGATCCGCGCGGTCCCCGCATCGATCACGGAACGAATCCCCGGCACGGTCAGCGAAGACTCTGCGACATTGGTCGCGATCACAATACGGCGATGGTTGTGCGACTGAAACACGCGGTTCTGCTCAGCAGTCGATAAGCGACCGTAGAGCGGAAGGATCTCGGTCCCTTTCCCCATGCGGCTGCCGGCGATTTGTCGCCCGCGGAGAGCCTGTGCCGTTTCGCGGATGTCGCGTTCGGTCGGCATGAAGATCAACACGTCGCCATCATCTTCGGCGGTTAGCTCTTCGACCGCATTCAGCACGCCTCGCTGCAGATCGGCCTCTTCGCTGTCATTGTCTCCTTCGAGCGGGCGATAACGAACTTCGACGGGATAGGTCCGTCCCGAAACTTCGATCACCGGCGCCGGTCTCGTCGCCGTGGCAAAATGTTCGCTGAACCGCTGGGCATCGATCGTGGCCGACGTGATGATCAACCGCAGTTCCGGCCGTTTGGGTAACAGGCGTTTGACGAAGCCCAGCAGAAAATCGATGTTCAACGACCGTTCGTGTGCTTCGTCGATGATGATCGTGTCGTACTGATTAAGAAACGTGTCCCCCTGCGATTCGGCCAACAAGATCCCGTCGGTCATCAGTTTGACATACGTGCGGGGACTGGTCGCATCGGTGAAGCGAATTTTAAAGCCCACCGACTGGCCGACTGTGCTGCCCAATTCTTCGGCGACGCGGGCGGCGACAGAACGGGCGGCGATGCGCCGCGGCTGGGTATGCCCGATCATGCCATCGATACCGCGTCCCATGTCGAGGCAGATTTTAGGCAATTGCGTCGATTTACCCGATCCGGTCTCGCCGCTGACAACCACAACTTGATGGTTGGCAATCGCATCGGCGATTTCCTGCCGCTTAGCGAAGATCGGCAGTTCTTCATCAAAAGTCACCGTCGGACGGCCTGCGAGCCGCGATTTCCTCAGCTGGACGCTCTGCTGGACTTCGTCCGCCAGCCGGGCTAGGTTTTTATCAAACGGCTGTTTGCGCTGTTGGGCTTGGCGAATGGACCGTGCGCGACGGCGCAAGCGATGCCGATCCGCCGCCAGGGCATGCTGGATTTGCCGTTCAAGAGCGGCCAGTGAAGGTTCGAGGGGAGCGGAGGACATCGAATCGATTTTTGCAAAAAACGGGGCCGTTGACGTGCGATATGTTAGCGAAGCAGCGCAAGGTAAACAATCAGATCCCGTGGTGGAATTGCAAAGCGGCCGCACAACCGATAGGACAGATGGTGTGGCAATCGTTGTCGACACGTAACAGCCGAGATTGGTTCGGGAGGTAGGGGGATGGTATGCCGATTCATGTGGAGTTATTCGGAATTCCGCGACAACGCGCCGGTGTGAAGGAATTGAACGTCACGGCCGGTGATTTGCGATCGCTGTTATTGGCCGTCGGTCGCGAACTTCCGCAATTACTCGATGTGTGTCTGGAGCGTGATGGTCGCCTCAAATCGGGCTATCTAGCAAACATCAACGGCCGCGCCTTCGTCACTGCCGCCGAAACCCCACTAACCGACGGCGACAACGTCCTCATCCTCTCCGCCGACGCAGGGGGGTAGGATTCGTGGTGATTTCAATCTGTGGCCAAGAGTTCTAATAAAAATCGCGGAATGCCTCACGGAATCGCGTAAAACGAGAAATCATGTCTTCTACCCCGCCCGGTTATCATGGTCGCTTTTTGCGTGTGGATTTGTCCGCGCGTACGGCGGTTGCGGTGCCGATTTCGGGGGAGGTTTTACGGCGGTTTGTGGGGGGGAGTGGGCTGGGGACTTGGATTTTGCTGCAGGAGAGCCGTGATGGGTTCGACCCGCTCGCAGCCGAGGCGCCGTTGTTATTTGTGTTCAGCCCGCTGGTGGGGAGTCCGCTGACGACGTCGGCTAAGTTTGTGGTGATGGGCAAGTCGCCGCTCACACAGCGGATCAACGATTCGCTCTCTTCATCGCACTTTGCAATCGCTGGAAAAAAAACCGGTTACGACGCTCTGGTGATTGTGGGTGCGGCCGAGGAACCAACTTGTTTAGTGATTGAGCCGGAGAGTGTGCGTTACGAGCCTGCTCAGGCGGCGTGGGGCCTAAGCAGTAGCGCTGCTTCAGAAACTTTGAGCCAACAACTTGGTCAGGGATTTCGATTTGCTGCGATCGGACCGGCCGGTGAAAACCTGGTGCGGTATGCCACGATTTCACATGACGGTCGGCACGCGGGACGCGGCGGCATGGGGGCCGTGATGGGGGCCAAGAATCTCAAGGCGGTTGCGGTGCGCGGTGATCGGCTCACTCCGTTTCATGATGCGGAAGGGCTGGTTGCGCTGAGTAAAACGCTGTCGAAAAAATCATTCGGCCCGGCGACAGCCAAGTACCGCGAATTGGGGACAGCGGGGAACTTGTTAGCGTTCAACCGGTTGGCGGTGTTACCGACGCGAAACTTTCAGACCTCTACTTTCGAGGGCGCAGCCACACTGGCGCCGGAGGCAATGGCGGTCTCGCACGAACGAACCCGCGCGTCGTGTGCCGCTTGCACGATCGGTTGTGAGCACATTTATCATCGCCACGACAACCAGGCCGGCGTGCGGATGGAATATGAAAACCTTTTCGCCTTAGGACCGCTGTGCGGCATCGCCGACCCCGAAGCGGTGCTGGCTGCGTCGGCATTGTGTGATGAACTCGGCATGGACACGATCAGCGCAGGCGCTACGATCGCTTTTGCCATGGAGTGCGCGGAGCGCGGTTTCTTAAAGGCTGCAGATCTGCGCTTTGGAAATAGCGCCGCCGTATTGTCGATGCTTAAGCAAATCGGAGCCCGGCAAGACTTGGGAGATTTGTTGGCGGAAGGGTCGCGAATTGCAGCGGCGCGGATCGGACAAAATACCTCGGATTTCGCGCCGCACGTCAAAGGACTTGAGTTGCCCGGTTATGAACCACGGGCACTGCAAACCATGGCTTTGGGATTTGCCGTCGGGACGCGTGGTGCAGATCATAATCGTTCGGGCGCCTATGAAGTCGATTTCAGCGCGCAGTATGACCGACTACATGCCGGTCCGGAGGTTGTCGCCCCGGCGATTGAAACCGAAGACCGAGCTGCACTGATGGATTCTTTGATCCTCTGTAAATTTCTGCGGGGCGTTCTCGTTGATTATCATGAGGAGTTGGCCGAGATGTTGAATTTGATCACCGGATTCGGTGTCACAGCTGCTGAACTGCGGACGACGGCGCAGCGGATTGTGACGGCCAAGAAGTTGTACAACATCAGGCAAGGCTGGACGCCCGCCGAAGATACACTGCCCGCGCGGTTTTTAAGTGACCCGCTTCCGGAGGATTCCGGCCCGAGCGGCGGTGCGAATTTATCACCGACACAGTTGAGTGAATTGGTAGCGGCGTATAATCTGGGGCGTGGATGGGATCGCGACGGCTGGATTCCTGCTTCACGACTGCAGGAGTTAGAAGCGGAGTAGGTCCTCTTTAATCACGCGCGAGAGCGCAAGGCCTGTGGGAGGCGCTCGAAAAATGTCGCTCAGTTTCTTCGTGGGAGATTTGGCCATCTGGATCTTTGCCGGCGGTTTTGCGCTGTTGGCGGTTGTGCTCGTCGTGTATCAGATTTTAAATCCATCCCGCGAGCTGGAAAAACAAAAATGCCCCGGCTGCAGCCGGGCGATTGCACGCATCGCCGATTTCTGTCCCGACTGCGGCAAACCATGGCCCTTCGGAAAGACGTGAGCGAGGTTGTCTGGGCGAAGCCAATTACAAAGGCGTCTTGTGCAATTCACCGGCGATTTCGCGCACGAATTGTGGTACCGCATAACCGGGCAGTCGTTTGCGCAATTCCTCAATGATGCCGCCCCCGGTTTGTTCCGGAACTTCAAAGTGAGCCGCGCCGCTCACCCGGTCGAGTTGGTGTAGGTAATACGGAATGACTCCCAAATTGACTAGACGTTCGCACAGCTCGGCTTGGGACTCGGTCGTATCGTTGATGTCCCTGAGTAGTACGGCTTGATTCAGCACCGTCACGCCGCCGCGCACCAATTCTCGCAGCGCGGCTGCGCAGTCGCCTTGCAACTCGTGGGCATGATTCGCGTGCATGACAACAATCGGCGTCAACCGCATTGTGGTGAGCATTTCCAACAACGTGTCCGTGACACGTTGCGGCAGCACGATCGGCAGGCGGGTGTGAATCCGCAAGCGACGCAAATGCTCAATGCGATCCAACCGCTCGATAAACATGGCCAGCCGCGCATCGGTCAGCATCAGCGGATCGCCGCCGCTGAGGATGATTTCGTGCAGAGAAGAATCGGCCGCGATATCAGCGAATGCCGGTTCCCAATCCTCCATCGTCCGTGGTTCTTCGCCGTAAGGAAATTCGCGGCGGAAGCAGTACCGGCAATGTACCGCACAGGCGCCGGTGGTGATCAACAGTGCCCGGCCGGTATATTTTTGCAACAGCCCGGGCGAGCGATGTGCCTGAGCATCCCCGACCGCGTCGGCAGAAAATCCATCGACGACCGCTTCCTCGTTCGCCAACGGCAGGACTTGCAACAACAGCGGATCGCGGGGATTGCCCGGTTCGATCCGCGCCAGGTAATCACGCGGGACCAGCAGGGGAAATAACCCTGCGGCTCGGCGAGCCGGTTCGCGATATACGTCACCCAGTCCTAGCAGGTCGATCAGTTCATCGGGATCACGCACGGCAGCGGCCAACGCGCGATGCCAATTCGCTGTATCTTCTTGTGGTGAAAGTGTTTGACGCGTGGTGGCGTGAGGAGTTGGCACGGGGAGTCACCTTGTGGGAAAACGCCCAAGGTTATGAAAATCCAGGAGGGTCAAGTCGCTGCAGGCATCGCATGGCGGCATGACCACGGCAGGTCCTCACGGTAGCTAAGCGGAGAGGATTTTGCTATTCTCGCGGCGATTTCCACGACCAAAACAGGTCCGCGGACTGCTTGTTATTGCTGATTCTAAAACAGCGGCGGCTCAGATTGCTGTGTCGCTAGGCTTTCATTCACCAGAGTTTTTCGAGTTCAATCCATGCCACAGATCAACGCCGGCGACTTTCGTAAGGGTGTTAAGGTCATCATCGACGGTGAACCTTACAACATGCTGGAATTAAACTTTGTCAAACCGGGCAAAGGGCAAGCCCTGTATAAAACGCGGCTGAAACACCTATTTAAGGGCACGATTTTGGATCGGACCTACAAGAGTGGTGATAGCCTGGAAGGCGCCGATGTCCGCCAAGGCGAAGGTCAGTTCACCTATCGCGACGGCGAAAATTTGGTCTTCATGGACAACGAAACCTACGAACAATATCCATTGGCCCAGGATGCTTGTGGAGATGCGGCGCAGTACCTGCAAGAAGGTATGACCTGCGGACTGCTCTATTGGAACGAGCAATTGATCGACATCACGGCTCCGCCACACGTCGTGTTGGAAGTCACCTATACCGAGCCAGCCGCGCGGGGAAATACTGCCAGCTCATTGACCAAGCCGGCAACGGTAGAAACAGGCGCCACGATCACAGTCCCGGCATTCGTCGAGACTGGCGAGAAGATCAAAATCGATACGCGAACCGGCGATTACATCGAACGCGCTCGCGAATAATGTCTTCGCCCTGTTAGACGGCTTTGGCCGATGCGGCTTGCGGCGCCAATTCCGAGGTGGCAGCAACGGGTGCAGCAACCCGTGGGAAATGATAGACCACCAACAGCGCAAATCCTGCCGCTACGAATTCCGCAATTTCCTCAAAGCTCCGTCCGGCGAACGTACTGTTCAACCACGATCGGTCGGAGATCTGCGAAGCGGTCAATGTGGTGAACCAAGCTAATCCAAAAATAGCCCATGGCTCGGCCCGTTTCAAATCACGTAGAGCCTGTCCCGTCATCCGCACCACAAAGGTAGCGATGATGGCGATGACAAATACTACGAACGCCCCAAAGCACAGTTTTTGCCACAGGGGGATCTCGGGCATCAGGTAAAAATCCAGGCGCGTATAATGTTCGCGGAGAAACTCCAACCGATGCAGGTCATGCTCGCGACCGGCGTAAATTGCCAAACCACAGGCTAACAAACCGAGGTTCACCCGATTTTGCGGACAACGAATCGCGAGCGTCGCGGCTGAAATCGTCGCCACAATCAGAATCGCCAATGTTCCCATCTGCACAAGTCCCGCGTCGGCAATGTATGCTTCGCCGACTTCCGGTCCGGAATACGTGAGCGCTAGCAGCAGCGCGGCACCCATGACGAACCAGATGGTGATCAATTGCAGAACACGGTCGTGTTGTTGTTTCTGTGGAGTTTTCAACTTCTAGAGTCTCGCAGAATTCTCGGTCAGCGGACGGAGTTGGAATTCGGTAGCCTGGAGCAACGGCTCGCGAATAAGGGGCGGGGATCATAATGAGGCGTCCCAACCCCGGCAAGGCGAATTTGGCAGGTTCGCCCTATCTCAAAAGACGCCGTTGTCAGTTTGATTCTGCAGGAACGGCACCCGCTCCGTATTCGCCCGAAAATGTGCAGCAACGCGGTTGAGTTGTTTCGCATTGTCGATTTGGGATAGGATGGCTGTCTTAAAACTTCAAGCCTACGAATTCCTCCTGTGGCGCAGTTCGTCGCCACGGATTTACAGGAATAGAAACACCGATCGATCGAGTGTTGCAGCGTCGCTGAGCGACTAACGACTGCCGCCGCCTGACGGGAAAGAGACAGACACCATGCCGACTGAATTAGAAGATGCCCAACAAAGCCCGGAACGGCAGATGCTCATCGAAGCTGCTCAGAAAGGCAGCGGAGCAAAACTTTGGACCTACCTGCGGCTCTCCGGTCCCGGTTGGTTGCAATCGGCGATCACACTCGGGGGTGGTTCGCTGGCGGGCAGTTTGTATTTGGGAGTGCTGGCCGGTTACAGCCTGATGTGGTTGCAAGTCATGGCGATGGTGATGGGCGTGATTATGCTCAGCGCCATTTCCTACGTGACCCTCTCCACCGGCAAACGACCGTTTCAGGCAATCAACGATCACATCAATCCGGTACTGGGCTGGGGGTGGGCCATCGCTACGCTGGTCGCAAACATCGTTTGGTGTCTCCCGCAGTTTAGCCTTGGCACAGCGGCGGTGACTCAAAACCTGTTACCCAGCATGACCTCAGATACGGACATCGCCATCATCTGCGCTGTGATGTTGACCATCGCCATCATCATTACATGGTTCTACGACAGCGGAAGTTGGGGCATCCGACTCTACGAAGGCATGTTGCGCTTGCTGGTCGGCGCAATCGTGATTTGCTTTTTTGGCGTGGTCATCAAAATCAGCCTCAGCGACGAAGGTTTGCCGTGGGACGAAATCATGGCTGGCTTCATTCCCAATCTCAATATGTTGAGCCAACCGGCAGCCACGTTTAATGAAGCTTTGGCCGCCACGGGAAGCTCCTCTGAGTTCTGGTCACAAATGATTGTGGAGATGCAACGCGACGTGATGATCACCGCTGTGGCGACCGCTGTGGGGATCAACATGACGTTTCTCCTTCCGTATTCTATGTTGCGTCGCGGCTGGGACAAACATTTTCGTGGCTTGGCCGTTTTCGATTTGTCGACCGGCATGGCGATTCCGTTCATCATCGCCACCGGCTGCGTGGTGATCGCCTCAGCCAGTCAATTTCATGCCAAGCCGGCAGCGGGGTTGTTGGATGATGGATCGGGCGTCACGGCTCCGGCGAAAATAGTGTCCGCCTATCAAGGGATTCTGCAATCCCGCGTTAGCAATCAAGCGGGTGCCGACTATGCCAATCTCAGCGACGACGAAAAACAAAAACTGGCCGATGCACTGCCCGAAGCGGACAAACGGATGGCAGCGATGCTGGTCAAACGCGACGCCTTCAATCTAGCGAATTCACTGGCCCCGCTGATCGGTCGAGACTTCGCAAATTATGTCTTCGGGTTCGGTGTGCTGGGCATGGCGCTGTCGACGATCACAATTCTGATGCTGATTTCTGGATTTACATTCTGCGAAATTCTGGGACTTCCCCCCGAGGGACTGCCACACCGTTTGGGGTGCTTGGCGCCGGCTATCGGCGTGCTGGGTCCGTTTGTCTGGTCCGGAAAAGCCGCGTTTTGGCTGGCGGTACCGACCAGTGTGTTCGGGATGGTCCTACTACCGATCGCCTACGGTACGTTCTTTTTGATGATGAATAGCCGCAGCATCCTGGGTAGTAATCTGCCACAGGGCGGAAAACGTATCTTTTGGAACGTCCTCATGCTAATCGCCCTGTCGCTCTCCGCCTTCGGCGCAGGTTGGGCGATTTGGTCCAAGTCACAATGGTACGGCGTCGCCGGCGCGGCCGCCTTTTTGGGACTGGCACTGCTCGTGCACTTCATTCGTCCGCCCAAACCAGGGCCGATTGATACGCCTTAAGTCTTTGCGAGCATCTCGCAATTCTTGGGCGAATAGGTTTTTCTGGATCGCCCAGCCCTATAGCGACGCTCAAGAAGGTTGGGCTGCCAGGTCCGCCAACGGATGCGTGCGTGATTCAAGTGGCAATTGTACGCGCTCGCCGTTTTTAACGTGCGAGGCAAACGCCGCATGAATCATCTCCACGATCGCGCGGCCATCTTCGGCACTGGAGAGCGGGGGGCGGTCTTCCGAAACGGCGGCCAGTAGATCGCGGGTCGCCAGGATGTGCTTCGACACCAGTCTTCCGAGATTCTCAATCGGCTCGGGCTTGCCGATGCCAGCGCTGCTGATCGGAATCCAAGGTCGCGCCTTGTCCGTGGGAAAGAAAGGGTTACCCGGCACTAAGTGCACCAACGGTTCAATGTCGATGCGGAAATCCATGAACCCTTTGTTCCCGATCAATTGCACTCCAAAATTCGCTTCCTTCACGCCTTGGTTTTTGATCGAGTCAAAATACAAGGGGATCCCGCTTTCCATTTCGTAACGGGCAAACAGTCGATCCCCGGCCAACGGCCCCAGCCCTTCGCCACCTTCGACAACATCCTCCTTCGTAACCGGCCGCGTCCCATTTAACAGCACCGCCGAACAGGCGGTGGCGTTTCCGCCGTAATAATGAGCCAAATCCAACAGATGCGTGCCCAAGACCCAAATGTCCTGTGCTCCACCGCGGTGGTCCTCTTTTCCTCGGCAACGAATCTCCAACAAATCGCCGATCACTCCCTCCTTCAGAGCGGCCATTGCCACCGGAACAGCCGGGTGATAGCGATTGCGATGCGCTAGCCCCAAACGCGTTCCGGACTTTTCGCAGGCTGCCACGATTTCATCCGCTTCCTGCGGGGTACGGCAGAATGGCTTCTCGCAATAAATGCCCTGCGCGCCGGCATCGATCGCGGCAAGAATCATGTCGTGGTGTTCGTGAAGATGCCGTGGGCTGACTGCGACGATGTTGGGTTGCGTCTGTTTGAGCATCTCACGGTAGTCGGCGAAATCCGGCACCATGCCGATTTTGCGATTGCAAGCAGCACGGCCTTTGTCGTTGGCATCGGCCAAGCCGACAATCTCGGTTTCCGGTAGGCTCAGCCAGACGGTATCCAAACCGTGACCGTAATTTCCCGCGCCGGTGTGTCCAATGACACCCACTCGCCATTTTTTCTCCGGGGCGGCATGGGCAAAATTCGGAAGCATGGCCGTGGCGGCCGCTGCCGTGGCGGCGGAAAGAAACAGTCGCCGATCGACTCCCGCATGCCGGACGCAAGCTGTTGTGTGGATATCGTTCGTGTGGCTGTCACGGGACTGATCAGGACGCATGAGTCACTCTCCGGATGAACGTACGAGACGGCGCTGCACCGCCATGAAGTGAACCAACAAGGAATTCGCCCCCCAACGGTCAATATCGTGCGTTACACATAGCGCTATGAAATCGTTGAGGTCAATTTCCATTAGCCATCTTTTTAGTGCAGAAAACAAGCGTCGTCCCGATTTTTTCCGCAGCAATTCACGCAACAAGTCGGCGGAAATTCACTACGATTTCCGACGGCTTGGAAAAATACCGAGAAGCTGTTTTCGCGGACTACTCTTTGTGGCCAATGACTGTCAACAATTCGCGGGGATAGTAGCGGATCGAACCTTGCTCTTCACCGCACAACAAATCGATCTTGCCGCGGCCGACGTCGAGCGGGATCGGGGAGCAGGAGTGAATCCCCAGCTTGATCCGTTCACCGTCAAAGGCCAACTGTTGGATGTACTCGAATTGTGGGTGAGTATTGTCACCGACGTTGCGCAGAAACAAAATCGAAGCGGCGCGATCGTCGCCATAATCGCTGGGCAAATGGAACGACTTCGACGCTGGAAACGACAGGCCGCGTGACGTTCCGAGCAACAGATCGACATCGCCATCGCCGTCCCAGTCATGGGCCACCAGTTTGGCACGACCGGTCTGCCCGGCTGCTTCGTCGACGTTGGCGGGGATCGGCGAACCATCTTCAAAGGTCAACAATTCACCGCGATCGACGTTTTGATCGTCGACGCGCCAGAATTGACGGAGCAAGTTTTTCTCATCCAACGCAATCAAGCAGAGCGGGCCGTCGGTTCCCCAGTCCGTGACTGCCGGTTGGTTGCGCCATGCCAAGTGGAGTTGAATGCCGTCGCCATACATCGTCTTGGGGGCGGAAAAGACCGGTTGGCCGTCGGACGTGGATTCCTCTTGCAACAGCAACATGTAGTCGCCCAAAGAACTATTGAGGATCACATCCTGCCGGCCATCGCCGTTCCAGTCGCACACCGTGGGACAAGTATAACCCCACATCGCTTCGCCGGGCCCTTGAATGGATCCGCGGTACCCGGGCTTGATATCCAACGGTTTTCCACCGACCAATACGGCCACAGGGTTATCGAATTCCGCGCGCTGCTTGGTGCCGATGTTTTTGACAAACAACAATTTGCCGGCATCATTTCCAGCCATGAGGTCCACGAGGCCGTCGCCATCCATGTCTCCCGGACTGATCACCGGCAGTTGGCCCAATGCCAATCGCAAACCTTCAGCTTTCACCGGCTGGGCTGCGCCGTAAATCGGCGAACCGTTTTCTGAGAACTGACCCGTGTGCGGATAAAACCAAACCAGACCGGTGTCGGTGACAATCAGATTCGACAGGCCTGTCTCGGGATTGGGAATCGCTTTGACAGCGGCGTTGATGACTGAATGCCGCAGGGCGACTTGGTCTTCGTTGTTGACGTACTGTTTGGGGCCGAGTTCTCCGGTATCGGGGTCAATGGGGAAAAATCGCAACACGCTTTGCTTTTCAGTCGTCACAATCCCCGGCGACCGTTCCGCGCCGAGATTGAGAACGTCCATTCCGTTCACGCTAAACAGGAACTCGCCGGGACCTTCCCCGCTGCGATGCACGCTCTCGGTCTTTTTCAAACGGAGCGAATCAAATCGGGCGTGGTACATCATGCGACGGGGAATTTTTCCTCGCCAAAACCCGGCGCCGTCATAAGGGATGTACGCCGGAGAATGATGATGCGGCCCCGGCGGGCGGTATGCGACGCCGTCGGAAATTGTAAAATAAACGTCCAGCTTGCCATTGTCGTCGATCCGCGCAGCCATCCCACCACCAACGCCAGCGGGCACATCCAGCTGTCCCGATTCGGCGTAAGGTTGGAACTCTTTTTTGCTACGGTCGAATTTGGAAACGCGGATTTTGCGGCGGTGTCCATGCACGCAATATATCTCATTGTCCGGACCGGTGAGGATCGCTCCCTCCATCCGCGCATCATGGTTTTCCTTGATCTTCACCACTTTTCCATAATAGGGCGTCCCTTGTTCATCAAATCCTCGAAATGGAAAAATGCGATCGGGGTAGAGAAACAGGTCATAGGGGCCGTTGCCAAATACATCCGCCGTCCCAATGACACGTCCCATGATCACCGATTCGAATTCTTCGGTATTGCCGATCTGTGCCAGTTTTCGCTGGGGGGAGACGGGAATCGATGCGCCGGGGGGGAAGACCTGGTTCCCGCTGCTTGTGTTTGATTTCGCCGTCGCGCGCGGTTTGGTTTTGTCAGCTCCGCTGGCGGGGATGGCGACGCAACTTAATAGAATAAGTGGTATGGCAATTAAGAGCTGTTTCATTGGGTGGTCCTTATTCACTGCAAGATGAACGTGGGATCGGCTCGCCTCAAGAATTGAGCCCATGAAAACAAATACAATGCAGATTCGTGCTGACCAGTAAGATTTCGCCGCGTCATATTGGCAAAAACTACGAATTCCGTGACCCGCGTCAACGACCGTTCAGCAAGGTGGTTTGCGTCAATAGTTGTGCAGAAATGCATGAACGTTAGCGCGATGTCGACACGCTGTGGGCGAAATGAACTTCAAAAACGGATTTCCCATTCATCCTCAAGCTACTTGCGACTTGCTGCTATTTCTACGGGAATTAAGAAAAACTTAAGGAAAATTTGAATAAAACTAAGAAAATCTTTTATTTATTTTACGGAAACGTTTATAAGTGTGGATGTTGTTTCAAATATTGCTGGGCAACTCCTGGCTGCGGCACTTTCAAACTTCACCGCCGCAATTCGTCGTCACTTCGACAAGGCATGACGCTCGGCACGACATCACCAATCAAAGGGAGGCACTTCACATGCAGACAAGAAACAGTCGGCGCGGATTCACTTTGATCGAACTATTGGTGGTCATCGCCATCATTGCCATCTTGATCGCGTTGCTTCTGCCAGCAGTGCAACAAGCGCGTGAAGCTGCCCGCAGGACCCAGTGCCGTAACAATCTCAAACAAATCGGATTAGCGCTCCACAATTACCATGACTTGTTCAGTTGTTTCCCGGCAGGATTTCTTGGTGACCCGCCCAATGAATCAGCGACTGGTTGCGATCAGGTATCGGCCTCACTCCTTGCGAATAAAGGCTGGGGTTGGGCGGTAATGATCATGCCGCACTTGGACCTGGGGAATTTGTACAAAGAGTTAGATCCCGGCAATAACGTAGTTGTGTGCGCTAAAGCGACGGGAGCTCAGGCTCTCGCCGGCAATGCCGAACTTCAACGTACGGTCATTCCCGCCTATATTTGTCCGACAGCTGTTGATCCGGACTTAAATCCGTCGCGTTGGGAACGCCCCCCCGCAACCGCAGGTGCTCACGGGAAATCAAACTACGCGGCTGTTGCAGGAATCGACTGGGATGGCTCGGGTATACATCCGGTGACTGGAAGGCAAGTCGAAGCCATGTTCGTGAACGGTACCACGGTCGGGCCTGTGCGGATGAAGCATATGACTGACGGTTCGAGCAATGTTTTCGCTATCGGCGAAAAGATTCGTATCGACGTCGACGACGATAAAACACGGGCAGCAGGTGCATTGTTCGAAAAATATGGCGCCTATTGGGTGGGAATCGCCCCCGATACGCGATCTGCTTCGTGTGCGATGCGACTGCAACCGGCGCCCTCGTCGTTTGCAGTTAATGGCACATCAGTGAATGCGTTTGCTAGCCAGCATACAGGCGGTTGCTTTTTCTTATTGGCTGACGGCCATGTCCTTTTCATCAGCGAAAATGCGGATCAGGACATGATATCCAACATCGGTCTTAGGAACGATGGCGAAATCATCGATGGCAGCATTGTTTCTAACTAATTCGTATCAGCCTGTATCGGCGTAATCAATCAAGTCTGTTTACGTCTCGCCCGCCAAAGGGCCTTTGGAGAAATCAATGTTCAGCGGTTGGAATCGATTATTGTTGTCTAGCATTGTCATGTTTCTGGTGACTGGTTGCGGTTCGAGTGATCAACCCGAGTTGGGCCAGGTCTACGGAACCATAACGATGGATGACGCGCCTTTGGCGGGTGTTGAGGTCTTGTTCGGTCCGAAGGGTGCCCGCTCTTCGGCCGGATATACGGACGCAGAAGGCCAATACACGTTGTATTATCTAGCCGGGGTAAAAGGGGCCGTACTCGGCGAGCACAGGGTTGAAGTGCGAACCCCCATTGAGGACGAATCCGACCCAGAAACGGAAGCAAACTTCGTTGAAAATATTCCCCCAAAATACAATTCCCAATCGGAATTAACAGCCGTTGTGAAAGCAGGGGATAATCCGATAGACTTTAATCTGAAATCCAATTGACTATTCTTGAATTGTCCGGCCGTCCATTGCACTCGCTGATCGAATGGGGATGTACTGATTTACTAGAGGAACGAATTCCGTGAAAGAAACCGTCACAATTAGAACCGTCGCGGAAGCGGCGAATTGTGCCGTCAGTACCGTCAGTCGTGCCCTGCGCGACGACCCGGCGATTAGCGAAGCATCCAAACAACGCATTCGAGAAGCGGCCGAGGCGCTGAATTACCGTCGTTTGCGGCGACCCAGCGTCAAAGAGGCGAACAACGGCCATGGCACCAACGCGTTGTCCGGCAAGCGGCTCGTCGTGGTTACGATGGGCTTGGACAGATCGTTGACGTCATTGCCGGTTGTGAACGCCACCCTGTGCGGCGTCGAAGATGCACTGTCCGGATTCGGACTACGGCTGCAAATGACGCATGTCCCCGACTTGGATGAAATTCCTGATCATTTAGATTCCAACGAACTCGATGGCGTTTTTCTAATCGGACCGTTGCAAGGTCGCATGTTGGCCGATTCCAATTGCCGGTTATTGCGAGAATTTCGGGAATTGCCCACCGTTTGGTTGCACGGCCGCCCCGACGGTTGCGACTGGGGTGACAGTGTTGGTGCTGACGACGTGCTAATCGGAAAAATGGCCGCGGATTTCCTGGCCGATCATGGCCATCAATGTGTGGCCTTTGTGAGTCCTAAGCCGAGTCAACTGCTGATGCTCAATCGGGAAACCGGATTCCTTGCGCAGGCTCATCGTCGTGGCTTACATGTTCAACGGTTCGTAGAACCACCAACCGGCGGGTGGACAATGCCTATCAAACCACCGCTCACCATTGAAACCGTGCAGCACCTGGTAGAAGCAGTCCTCGCTACCGATCCGAGGCCCACAGCCGTGTTCGCAGCATGCGACGGGGTCGCCACAGGAGTCTACGGTGCCCTCACAGCCCGCGGCATACAAGTCGGTAGAGAGATGAGCATCATTGCCGGCAACAACGATTGGGCTTTGATTTCAGGACTGCATCCTTCGCTGACAACTTTTGATATTCAGGCGCATGAAATCGGGCAATTGGCTGTGCGGCAAATGGAATCGCTGCTGCGTACGAAAGAGCAATTGCCAAACGCCTGTCTTTCCATCGAGCCGCGCTTCGTGCGGGGAGATTCGGTCGGTCATCGTTGAGAGCCCCCAGCGAAAGCGGACGGCTTCGCAGGCTTTCGACGTCGACACCGTGGTCATTGGGCAAAAAGAATGGCAGGGCGCTTGACTCGACTGTTCGCATTCGCCCAAACTAAAGACTATGAAAGAACTTGTAGGTGGAATTGAAGCTGGCGGAACAAAGTTTGTGTGCGCCATCGGGACCGGACCCGATGATGTCCGTGCCATCGAACGTTTTCCGACGACCAGCCCCGAAGAGACGCTGCAAAGATCGATCCAGTTCTTCGAAGCCCAGTCCACAGAATTTGGCCCGGTCGCTGCGATCGGTGTCGGCTCCTTTGGACCGGTGGATCCCCATTTGCATTCCTCGACGTTCGGGTACGTTACATCGACGCCCAAGCCCGGTTGGAGAGACACCGACGTCGTCGGTCCGTTGCATGAGGCGTTGGGTGTCCCGGTTGCCTTCGATACCGATGTGAACGCGGCTGCCCTCGGCGAATGGCGGTGGGGGGCGGCAAAAAACCTGGAGTGTTTCATCTACTTAACCATCGGGACGGGTATCGGTGGCGGTGGGATGATCAACGGCCAATTGATGCATGGTCTCATCCATCCGGAAATGGGACACGTCCGCATTCCGCATGACCTCAGCCGCGACCCGTACCCCGGACACTGCCCATTCCACGGCGATTGTCTGGAAGGCTTGGCAGCCGGCCCGGCAATCGGCGAGCGTTGGGGACAGCCTGCCGAAGAGTTTTCCGATGATCATCCCGCTTGGGAGCTCGAAGCGGAATACCTGGCGTTTGCACTGGTGAACTTTCTCTGCACACTGTCGCCTCAGCGAATCATCATCGGCGGCGGCGTCATGCGACCGCATCTTTTCGAACCGGTCCGCAGGAAAGTACAGGAACTTCTCGCCGGCTATGTAGACTCTGCATCCATCACCGATGCGAT
The DNA here is from genome assembly GCF_007860075.1 of Symmachiella macrocystis. Lineage (NCBI taxonomy): Bacteria > Pseudomonadati > Planctomycetota > Planctomycetia > Planctomycetales > Planctomycetaceae > Symmachiella > Symmachiella macrocystis. The sequence goes on along the minus strand of NZ_SJPP01000001.1, from coordinate 1,540,717 downwards.
CGACACGTTCATCGTCCCGCCCGGCCTCGAAAGCCAAGCTGGCGTGCTCGGCGCAATCGCCCTGGGGCAACGTTTGTGCAATTCCTGAGGAATTGCGGCCATCGCAGCGAAACGCCGATCGATCCCCGGTAGTTAGCGTGGGCGTGAGTGTGTGTGAAGAGTGAGGCAACATCTCATCTATCCCTCGGTGTTATGCTGCGGATGACGAAACACCAGAACGCAGGCGTTGTGGATTAAAGCGGGTGCCATGCTGCGAGCGCAAACACGATGGTGATATAAAGAAACGCAACCGTCAGCCCATGGTAGCCAATCTTTAAGAACGTCGTGGTGAGGTAGGACTTGGCATCAAAGACAAAAAACTGCACGCCCAACCTCGCTCCCCAGAATATGGCAATGAACAGACAAACGCCTCGCGCGAGATGCGTACCGCTGGCCAGTTCGCCCGCACAGAACAGCGACAGCAACCCGAACCCAACAATCACCAGAACAATAAACGCACCATGCACCCACACCAATTGACGCGACAGGCTGTCGAGTTTGGCCAGCGAGGATTTCCAATCCAAAACTTGCGGCACGAGCGCGCTGGCAATCAGAATCCCAAAGTGCAGCATTCCGCCACAAAAAATGAGTAGTTCCAGGTTCATTGTCTAACTCCTATCCCAGCGGAGAATCGTGAGCATCGGTACAACAACGCGCTCTACAAATGGCGGATGGAATAACAAACCGACCGGTGCCAAAATCAGCGCCGCACAATAGATGCGGCCGACCGCGCCGTGCCGCAGCCCCAGATGTTTGCCCAGACGGCTACGCTCGAACATCACTCCCGCGCCTTGTACCACGAAATACAAAGTCGGCAGGCCGTACCCCGCCCGTGCAGGAAGGGAGATCACCACATCATGGATCACGCCCGACACAACAAATACGGCCATGGTGGCGGCGGCGATTCCCCATCGTCCCACGCACATTCGAAAGACATAGGTGTGCGCCAAATCTCGAAAGGCGAGGTTCCAGCGTTTTCCCCAGAAATTGTTAAGAGATGTCGCCAGCAGCGGGGCGTGCATTATCGGGCATGCGTCGATCCCCGCTTGCCTCCAAGCGGTCGACAGCAGATGAAATACTCCAAAATGCAAAGCCAACGTAATGCCCACCATTCCCATCCAACCTGCCACCCAAATATTCCAGTCCACAAGCGCAACCGCAATTCCGATCAACGCACATCCAATGACCGTTTTTGCGACGGCAGCGCACCATTCCCGCGGGTGAGGTGGTGCAACGTTTCGGCTTGTACTCAGAAATGACTTCGCATCCATTCCCGGCCACGCGACCAGATAACCGATGGCGCGCCGCACTGTGCAAACATGGTTTTCAACGTATTTGGAGTAACTCAGCCACTTGAGTCCCGCATAAATAGAAAACGCGAGCGCCCACATGCACAGCCAAGCCGCGCTGTTGCGCGTCGACCACATAGCAACGACCGGCAAAACAAACAGTGGCAACCATGCGGCGAGTTTTGCGTCGTGATTGGATCTCAAATTGGTGACGGATGCCATTTGAATTCCCCAGTGAAAAAAGACAACCACTGGGAGAGAAACCGCTACGCGATTCTAAGATTAACGCGAAACCGTTCAACTCCTTACTGATGCTCACCTTCCAATCCGCCGGGGTTGTCTGTCGCATGCATCGAAGCCCAATTGCTGGGTTAGCACACGTCTTGACAGTGTTGCCAAGGCTGTACTACACGATTTGCGTTGCTCTCTTGCTTCTGAGTTGCTCCGCATCTCATTTGTCCCCATCCGCGCACGCTGCACGGATTTGATCAACAGACGCGTGAATCTAGTCCGATACTACCGATTGTAACGGCTGCTTCGATTCCGGGCGGCTGGATGCGCTGAGCTTGGGAACCGTTATCTCCTATCCGTACCGTTCGCTTTTCTGAGAGAAGTTGAGTCATCATGGCGACGCAAACATCGACCGGGAATAATCTCGACAACCTCACGCTCAAAAGCCGAGGTTGGCTGGATACGATTTTCATGTCCCCCGTGCTCTGGGGGGCAGCGCTTACCGCCGGATTCTATGCGGCGTTGCCTTATCTACCCGTGCAACAGGCGCTCGCCCGCCGGTATTGCACGGGGCATATATTGTCCTATACCGAGACGACGTTGTTCTTTTTGGGCATCGCGATTTTGGCGATGAAGGCCCTCTCGCTTACCACACAACGACGGGCTTTGAAACTACAACGACTTTATGAGTTGCCGGGCGAAACCGACGACGCCGTGCAAAATGCCACACGGATGATGGTTGTCGTTTGCGAACTCCCCCGGCGGATTCAACGCACTTTTATAGTACGCCGCATCGCCGAAGTCTGCCAAAACGTGCGGGGATTGCGCTCAACAAAAAACCTATACGAACATCAACAGTACCTCTCGGATATCGGGTCGGAACGCTTACACGAAAGCTACAGCCTGATCCGCACCATCACTTGGGCGATTCCCATTTTGGGTTTTTTGGGCACAGTGATGGGGATCACGATCGCGATTGCCAATGTCAAACCGGAGCAACTCACCTCCTCGATGGACAAAGTGACCGGTGGTTTGGGAATTGCCTTCGATACCACCACACTCGGTTTGGGGCTGACGTTAGTGCTCGTCTTCTTGACCTTTTGGGTTGAGAAATCAGAACAGAACATTTTGCACGAAGTCGACGAACTCGCCTTCAATCACATTAGCAGTTGGTTCCCAGAGACGGATGCGACCAGTCCGTTGCTGCAAGCCGAACAACAGGCGGCTGCACAGTTGCTGACTCAAACAGAAGCCATCGTCGCCCAGCATGCGGACGCTTGGCAAACGAATCTCGGGCAATTGCGCGAGCGGTGGTCGGAGACCATGGAGAAACAACAGTCCTCCCTAGCCGCCTCGCTGCACGCCGGGACGGAGTCGACGTTGGCCGACCACGCCCAGCAATTGGCCACAGCTCGCCAAGAACTGCTCAGCGGTTACCAAGGTGTCTCACAGCAAATCGCCAGCATGATGGATGCCCAGCGCGAATCCATGACGGAACAACAACGAGCCGCGCAGGAATCGATGGATGAGCAGCGACAATTGTTGTTCAATCAAATTGCCACTGTGCGAGACGATCTCAAGGTGCAAACCGAACAGATCACCACCTCGATTTCTTCGACCGCCGAACACTGGAATTCAGAACTGAGCACCGCTTCACAAGCGATGACGGCTCAGGTTGGGCAACTGCAGCATCAAGGGGAGTTGTTGTCCCGCATCGTCGAACAGGAAGAAAACCTAGTGCGTCTGCAGGGAACACTTGCCGAAAACCTCAGCGCCATTCGTTCCGTCGAAGCGTTTGACGAAACGCTGCACAACCTCAGCGCAGCGGTGCACTTGTTAACGGTCCGCAGCAAAGCGGCGTAGTGTTTCGAGTCTTGAAGTCGCAAATTGTCCCCAGCAGGTTGTCTCCGACTTTCAACATCGCCTCACACAGCTTGCCTGTTGGGTTGATGTCCTCCCTCCCTAGCGGAAACCGGAATGAGCCGCCGTCCATCACGCTCTAATTTGACCGTCTCGCTATTTCCGTTTTTGGCGGTTTTGGTGTGCGCGATGGGAGCGCTGATCTTCTTGTTGATCGTCACCACACAAATGATCGGTGATGAGTCGGCGCAGAAGAAAAAAGTTGTGGAAGTCAAAGCCCCAGAGCCAACCCCCACACCCAATCCGTTTATCGAGGTCGCCCCCTATGAATCGCCGGATCGCGAGACGCTCGACGCCGCGCCGGAGTTTGTTGTGGTCCTTCCCAAAGTCGAACCGCCGCCGGAACCCAAACCGATCCCACCGCTCATCACCGTGCCGGATCCCAATATCAAACTCCGCCGCCAAATCGCGGATTTGAAAATTCAGCAAGAGCGCCGCCGGCAACAACTGGCTGAACAGTCCGCGGAATTGTTGGCAGCCCAGCGCGCATTGGATGCCGCGCGGCAGGATCTGAAACAACAACAGGCAGCGCTGGACAAATTGCAGACCGATCAATCGCGCGTTGGCGATGAGAGCCAGGAAATTCAAGCGGAGCGGAAGCGGTTGTTGTTGAAAATCCGCAAAACGGAAGAGAAATTGGAGGAACTGGAAAATCGCCGAGCTACGTCGCCCAGTAAATATGCGTTGATTCCCTACGACGGTCGTCAAGGAACAACGCGGCGGCCCATTTTTGTCGAATGCACAAAAAAGGGTATCCGTTTTCTCCCGGAAAACGTCTTTCTCGGGCCGTCGCAATTGGAAGGATTCACCGATGGCTACAACCCGTTGCTGGCCGGGGTCCGGGCGCTGAACGACCATTGGACCCGGTTAGCCAATGCGCCGAACGCTCTGAACGCGGAGGAACCGTATGTCATGTTGATCGTGCGGCCCGAAGGGAGTGTGACCTATTATATGGCCCGCAAATTTCTCACCGAATGGCAAGAGCCCTACGGCTATGAATTGATCGAAGAAGACTTCGCCTGGGAATTACCGGCCGCTGATCCTCAAGCACAGCAAGTTTTGCGACAAGCCATTGCAGAATCACTCAAAAATCGTAGCGACGTGATTCGCAAATACGCGGTCCGCGGCAGCATGGATGCATTGTCCGAGTTTCCTGACGAGGAAGAAATGGCCGACCCGGAACTGCCATTCTCTCAAGGGACCTCCAACGCCTCACGCTTTGCGGCAAAAGCTCGTCGGCATCGTCGTCGCATTGCCGAACAGGGAAATGCTTCGGGGGGCAGGGGGTCAGCTAGTCGCGGGACTCAGGGGCCCAGAACTCAGGGTCGCGGACCAGGCGGACGTCGCTTGCAACCAACACAGCCGAAACAGAATCCGCAATCATCGTTGCCGGGATGGGATGAAGTTCCGTCGCAGTACGGTCAAAACGGCTCTAAGAATCCGGGCGGGCATCAAATCCCAGCGACCCGTGCACCGGCAGAAGATCCGACCGACGCCTTTGAGCACGCCGGTGAAATCCCGCGACGCTTCCTCTCCCCGTCCGACGCGCAGGCCTTGGAACCGGGTTGGAGCCGAGGAGCTGCAAACGAAGACCAAGCGGCAAGCCTCGCTGGACTGGGACCTAAGGGGAGTAACCCACAGGCCTCCGGCAGGACGCAATCGCCCGGCGGGAATCCACAGTCCTCGGGGGGCAATCGACAGCCCTCGGATAGCGACAACGGCACCTCTCCGCTGTTCGATGATCTCGATCCAACGCAGGCGGGAACTCGCAACCCGCTTGAGCAGAATCTGAGCGGCAACAACAGCGGGCAAACCGGCTCGACAGAGCAAGGGGGGCAACCGGGAAGTCCGCCGCAAACCAGCACAGAGGCGAATGCGCGTGGACCGCAATCTCCTTCGAGCGATGGAAAACCGGGCCGCGGACAAGCAGGCCCTCAAGCGCATCCCACTGGAAACGAATTGGCCAAAGCGCCTTACGTCGGTCGTTCGACAGGCTCGCCGGGGCAAAACTCTGCACCAAAATCTCCGCAAGCTGGCGGAACGTCATCGCCGTCGGCGATTGGACAGCAAGGCCAACCCACTTTGCCGCAGTTGACCCTCAACCGTCAACAACAAATGGATCGGATGCAAAAGAATCTATCCAAGCGAGGCTGGGGTTTGTCGCGCCGCGCGGGAATCGGTATCGAACGGTCTGTCAACGTGGTGGTCACGCCTGACCGCATCCAAGTTGGTAAGTTGGAGATGGCGATCGTTCTTGGACATGGGGAAACAGAGCAACAAGTGGTGCGCGCGGTGATCGTGGACATTGATGAAAACGCCAAGACGTGGGGCGATCCCCCCTCGGGATTTTATTGGGTTCCCTATGTCAGATTTCGCGTCTCGTCGCAAGCGGTCCATATTTCCAAGCCAATCGAACAGGCGCTCCGCAAGGGGGGACTTTCGACTAAGACGACTTACGGAGAGGCAGCCGCTGTTGGAACAAAACAGGAGGTCTCCCGATGAGCCGCCGTCGCAAAAAGGGTGATCTGGAATCGGGATCCGACTCGTTTCTGGATATCATTGCCAACATCGTTGGAATCTTGATCATCCTCATCGTGATTGCCGGAGTCCGGGTGAGCCAGATGCCGGCCACTCCGGAGACCGAAACGGCGGCAATCCCCGCTGAACCCGTGCCCGCGCCGATTGTTGTGGAACCGCCACCCAAGATCGAAGTGGCAATGGGCGCTGCCACGGAATCACCCAGCGAGGAAGTGCTACCGCCCGAACCGCCCCCCCCTGTTGTCAAAGTCGAACCCAAGCCAAAACCGGAGCCGGTCCGGCCGCCGCAACCTTCTCCACAATTGCTGGCCGACATCACACAACTGCAGCGAGAGATTGACAAACTCAATCGCGACGTCGCAGATGTCACGCCGCAGCTTGCCAGTGCCATTGCCTCGCAAGACGAACTCGCGGCAGCGGCAACGGCAGCTCGAAAAGAGTCGAAGCAGATCCGCGCCCAGGTGGATCGGCAAACGGCAGAGCTCAACGCGCGCAAGCAGAACGTTGCGGACGATATGACGCACTTGGCGATCTTGGCCGACGAAATCAAAACCCGCGATACCCAACGACCGCCAGTCAAAGAAATCATCCACAAGCTGACGCCGGTCAGCCAAATTGTCGAGGGAGAGGAATACCACTTTCGTCTCGAAAACAATCGTATTTCCTACGTTCCGCTCAAACAGTTGATCGATAGTTTGAAAACCCATCTCGGGCACCGCCGCGCGTTGCTCTCGCGGACACGCACGCATCAAGGATTCATTGGGCCCATTGAAGGTTACCGCATGCGCTACCTCGTCGAACGCAAGCCATTGTCGATGGTCGATGAGTTGAAGCACGGTCCGGGAATGTTCCGCGTTGCGGTGACAGCGTGGCAGATGCAAGTGACATCGGAGGTGGATGCGGAAACCGCCGAGGAAGCGCTCCGCGTTGGATCGCGATTTGTGGAAGTCCTCAAAGGCGCCCCACCTGAGACGACCCTCACCATGTGGGTCTACCCCGACAGCTTCGGCTTGTTTCGCGAATTGCAAACGGTCGTGCACGCCAACGGCTTCAACGTCGCAGCTCGCCCCTTGCCGGAGGGTATTCCCATCGCCGGTTCGCCCGACGGTAGCCGCTCCGCAGGGCAATGACCGACGGCACGCGTGTCAGCGGACGTGGATCCCTGCGGGCGCCCTACAAAAATACAGCCACCGCAAGCGTATGGCTTACGGTGGCTGAAATCTGTCATTGCTGATCCGGCAGTTGCCTAAGCGTCGGCGGTTACCGGTTCGCCTTCGGCTTCAGCGTTTTGGAACTCTTGGCCGGGCAGGTCTTCCACAAACCCCTTGAGCTGATTGCTACGGGTGTGGTGCTGCAATTTCCGCAATGCTTTGGATTCGATTTGCCGAATCCGTTCGCGGGTGACTTTGAAGATCCGGCCGGTTTCTTCCAACGTGTAGCTATAGCCGTCTCCCAGCCCGTAGCGGAGTTTGATAATCTCGCGCTCGCGGTAGGTCAAGCTTTTGAGGACGTGGCCAATTTTGTCCTTGAGCAATTCGTGCGTTGCCGAATCGAGCGGATTGACTTCGGCGCCATCTTCGAGGAAGTCGCCGAAGCTGCTGTCTTCGCTTTCCCCGACAGGGATGTCGAGGCTGATCGGATGCCGCCAAGTCTTCATGATCCGTTCGGTCTCTTCGGTCGACAGTCCAACCGCTTCGGCCAATTCTTCACTCGTCGGTTCGCGACCAGTCCGCTGCCGCAACTCTTCGCTTTTGGCTTTGAGCGTCGAGATGCTTTGGAACATGTGCACGGGAATCCGAATCGTACGGGCATGGTCGGCAACCGCTCGCGTGATTGCTTGGCGAATCCACCATGTGGCGTACGTCGAGAATTTATACCCGCGACGATATTCGTACTTTTCGACGCCCCGCATCAAGCCGGCATTGCCTTCTTGGATCAAGTCCAAGAAGCTCAGGCCGCGATTACGGTATTTCTTGGCAATGGAGACCACCAGCCGCAGGTTTCCGCCGGAAAGCTGCTGTTTGGCCTCGGTCCAAGCTTCGAAGCGGCGGTTGACCTCTTCGACCCGCTTGAGCATGCTGTCAGGCGTTTCGAGGGTCATTTCCATCAACTCGTCCAATTCGCGTTGAGCGAGCTGCAATTCCGGATTGTGCCGAGTCTGTTTCCGCATGCGTACGACTTGCGATTGCAGATCAAGCATCCGATCGCAAATCTGTTTCATGCGTTTGGTGATCGGCTGCAGCCGTTGCGTCCGCAGGCTGAGTTCTTCAGCCAACGTGGCGGTTTTGCGGCGGCTGACAATCAATTCGGTGGCGAGTTCTCGCTGGCGTGAGGCGGATGCCGTGCCGGCTTGAATTTGGTGGAACGTATCGGCGTTTTGTTTCATCAACCGCGCCATCGTTTTCAGATTGTGCGGCATGCGACCGAGGATTTGTTCCTTCTCGACGTTTTCGGTTTCCGACGTCCGCAGGGTGCGCTCAAAGGGGAGTTCCCCGTCGAAGACTTTTTGCAGTGTGTCGATCGCGATCCGCAACGAGAAGTCGCATTCGAGAATCGCGCGGCGGAACCGCCGACGGGTCAGCTCGATTTTTTTCGCAAGAAAAATCTCGCGAGTCCGCGACAGAAGCGGAATGTCTCCCATTTGACTGAGGTACATCCGAATCGGATCGCGCGACGACAAAGACGCGGAGGGTTCTTCGGTAACGACCGGTGTCGAGTCCGACGGCGGCGGTTCCGACAATGTTGGACGAGGCTTAACGATCGTCGGGTCTTCGATGACCGAAATCCCTAATTCCTCTAGCGCTAATACAAGTTCATTCACGGTGTCGACACTACCACCCTCGTCGGGTAGGTATTGGTCGACCTCTTGAAAGGTGATGTAGCCCCGAGACAGCCCCTGTTCCATCAAGACCATTAGTTTGTCATTAAAATGATACACCGGTTATCACTCCCTTTCTGGAAAGTGGTCTACGCACGTCCGTGTACGGCCCCTGGTGTGCGGCCTCACTCTTTGATACGTCGGTTCCCAAAGTTCCATTCAATCTGTTAGTTTCTGTCGTTTCCGATCCAACGACAACATGCTATTCACCCGACATTTCATTGTCAGATGCGGCGCGTGGCCAGCGGTCTACGCCGTGGCCCTATCGCCATTATTTTCAGACAGAGTTTTATTCTGTTTGTTCATCCAGAGAGTCAGCAATGTCCCTGAGGGGCTTGTGGAGCGCAATTCATCTCTCCTTACACACCTCGGATGTAGAAATTTTGCGCCTCCTCGATGAGGAGCCGCTTGATTTCCTTCGCCTCCCCAGACGTGCGGCCACGTCGAGTGGGGCGGTTTTTGAAAGGGTCGCATCGTCGCTTGGATAGCGTCCATGTCTCTGTCGCGAAAACCGTATCACCCTTCTTTTTGATGTTGGGGGAAATCCAAAATACCCAGACTGTCGGACTACCATTCCGATCATCAAATCCTGGGCATTTCCCGTCCAGACTCAGACCCGGCATCACATTCGGCGTGACGAATCTCAATAGTTGGTGCTCCAATCACCGGCCGGACATCCCAACTCTGCCGCATTCCATTATTCGCAATTTGCAACTCACAAGTCAACCGGCAGCATCAACAACTTTCCCTGACCGTGCCCAATTCTTGAGGAATTGTCAACCGAACGGATCGTTTTTCTGACCTTTTTCAACAGATCATGCGAGCCGAGGAGAATTGGCACCGTTGTGGAGGTTCTCTCCGGCAACATCGGCTACCGACATCTCAATAAGCCAATCTGGAGTTCTTTGCCCTAGCGTTCCCCGCGCCGCCGCGCAAATCCGGCTTGTCATTCAGTTATTGCTAAAGTTCTTCAGGACACTTTGGACTCATCATGTCCAACTGCAGCCGGCCGTTCAGTGGGCCTTTTTCCGCAAGGGACCTTTCAGAGGATGATCGCCCACGTGTGCCGAATCCTGCGATAGTGGCGGCGTGCGCGTCGTCCGGCGGGGGCCTGTACCTACCGGTCCACGCCCGTCCTCCTCGTCAGCTGCACCGTTATCCAGCGAAATCACGTTTTCTTCGCTGTAGCCGCCGACCACCTGCAATGCGGTCCGCTGTTGGGACTGCACATGGTGCAACTTGCGATACAGATCGCACTCCTGGAGGAGTTCCTCGTGCGTCCCCATCGCCGTCAATTGCCCGTGATCCATGACAGCAATCCGCGACACCAGATTCAACATGCTTTGCCCCAGAGAATGGGTGATGATGAACGTCGTCCGCCCCGTGGTGAATTCCTCCAGAGTCTCGTGGATTAACAATTCACTGTGGGAATCGATGGCGCTGGTTGCCTCGTCTAAGATCAGAATCGACGGATTTCGCAAAATTGCCCGAGCCAGGGCGATCCGCTGCCGTTGCCCGCCAGAGAGCCGGCAACCTTTTTCCCCCACTCGGGTCTGCATTCCGGCGGGAAGCTTGGCCAGAAACTCCATCACGTGCGCTTGCCGCGCCGCTTGCTCCACCTCCGCATCGGTCGCCCCGGGGCAGCCGTAGCGGATATTGCTCTCGATCGTCTCGTCAAACAGCAACGTTTCCTGGGTGACGACGCCAATCTGAGCACGCAGATCCGCCAACCGAACATCGCGAATATCAATGCCGTCGACCATCACACTGCCGTGGTCCGGGTCAAAAAATCGGGGCAACAAATTGATCAAGGTCGACTTGCCTGAACCATTCGAGCCAACCACCGCGATCGTTTCACCAGCCATGACCGACATGTTGATCTCCCTCAGAGCCAACGGCGGCGTATGCTCCGCTTTGGAGTGATAGGCAAAATTCAAATCATTGAACTCGATTGAAACGCTATGCCGAGGCAATTGTTTCGGTTGCCGTGTCTCCACGACGGCCGACCGCCGGTCCATGAATGTGAAAATTCGATCCGCTGCGGCCGAGGCGCGTTTCAATTTCGCGTAAATGCTCGACAATTTTCGTGCCGGGTCGCTAATGCCCACCAGGAAGGAGTATAGCAACGCCAATTCCGGGAGCGTCATGGGTCCGTTGGCCAGTCGAATTCCCCAAATCGATTCATTGCCACTGAGAACCAAATAAACAGCCGGAAATAAGCCGAGCGAAACCGCCACCAAGCCCAAAAACTCTGTGGTGGGACTGGTCAACGCATCGATTTTGACCAACTTCATGGACTTTTCAAAAAATGTCTTGTTTTCGTGGTGAAATCGCCGCCGCTGTGCACGCTGCCCATTGAATGCCATGACAACTTTCAGCGAGTCAAACGTCTCGCCGATGACTTTGTACATCCGCGCCATACTCTCAATCGAGCGATGACTGGCCTTTTTCAGGGTGCGGCCAAAACGATAAAACACGATGCCCGCCAGGGGCGCGATAATGAACGAAAGCACCGTCAACCGCCAATTGATCCACAACGCCCCACTCAAGCAGACGACGGCTTTGATCGGCTCGCGAATTACCTTGCCCCCCAACAGGTACAAGCCGTTGGTTAGCACGTCCATGTCATACGTGAATCGCGATGTCAGTTCCGAGGTCCCTTCGGCCGAGAGAGACTGATAATCCAGCGCCAGCGTATTGCGAAACAGCCGTTTGCGAATGCTCATAATGCTCAATTGCACAACGCCACCGACGAGATATTCCTGAATGAAAACGCAGATCCCTTTGAGGACTGTCGCTACCAATAAAACCCCCATGATCGCAGCGAACGCGCTAAAGCGGTCCTCAGACAAATGCTTATAAACGTGTGCCAGCAGCCAGCGTTGCCAAGCGAGTTGGGTTTCCGTTTCCGATAGCTCATCCGTATTGACTTTGATTTCGGACTCAATTCGCGATTGGGCCCGACTACTCCCTGCTAGTTCCATTTCCTCATGGAGTTCGGCAATATCCTGCCGATGCTTTTCTTTGTCCGCTTCTAGTTTCGCGATCTCCTCCAGTGCATGCTGGTCCATATTCTGGTCCCCCAGCAATACCTCAAACACTGGGTACGAAATAGATAGATTGGTTCCCCACAACAAACCCACCGCTAAGGCAAAGAAGACCGACACCATCAGGCGGCGTCGGTAGGGCCAGATGAATGGAAACGTGCGGGCTATGCTGGTTAACACCGGTGAGTCGTCCTTGACTATGGCAAACCGAAGTCGAGGCGCGGCTTCGCTGCCGCGCGCATTTGAGATGGGGTTTTACTATGTCCGCTCAAAGAGGGCAAGACGAGGTTTCCCCACGACCCGCGACAAGGCCACCCAGTCCCTCTTACATGAGCGCTTGACTCTGTCGGCCACCTATCGACCCAATCGCCGCTAACCCGGTCTGGACCCCTCCTCGACACTTCGCATACTATCCCGCCGCCTTGTCTCGGCAACGATTTGGCTGTCAGTCGCCCTATCTCAAAACTGAGCAACTTTAAAAACGTGGAAACCAGCCTACACCGGCAACTCAAATCGCTCTATTGCACCGACGAGTCACAACAAGAAGTGACGCTCGCCGGATATCGCATCGACGGCATCGTGGATGAGATGCTGATCGAAATCCAATGCGCGTCGCTCGGCGCCATTCGCGACAAAATCCGTGCCCTGACGAAAAAACACGACGTGATCGTCGTCAAACCGCTTGCCGCTCGCAAACAACTCGTCAAATACGATCGCAAGCGGGGTAAAATCATCTCCCGCCGCGCCAGCCCCAAGCGCGAAACGTTCCATGACTTGTTTCTAGAACTGGTGCACTTCGTCAATGTCTTTCCGCACCCGCGATTGACGCTGGAAGTGCTGCTCACCGAACAACAAGAGCATCGCCTGCCCCCGCTCAAGTCGCGGCGGACCCGCAAGAAATATCGTGTCCAAGACCGTTCGCTCGAACGTGTTGTCAGCAAACTCGTGCTGCGGACCAACAACGATCTGCTCACCATGCTCCCCCCCGACCTGCCGACGGAGTTCACCACCGCCGACATCGCCCGCGGCAGCGAAATCCCTCGCTGGCTGGCACAAAAGATGGCCTACTGCCTCCGCAAAACCGGCGCCGTCTCCACCATCGGCAAACAAGGCAACGCCATGGTTTATCAATGCGAACAAACCAAACGCGAAAAAACCAAGCGCAAAGCCGCATAAGGTCGGGTGCGTCACGACGCACCTTTTTCACGCAGGACGACAGATCGCCCCTTCGCAAGGTGGTGATATTTGACAGCTGTGGTGCGAAAACCCTCACCCCGGCCCTCTCCCAGAGGGAGCTTGTTTGTTCGTGCCTGTCACGGTTGCAAGTACGCAGGGCGGTTGGCGAAACGTTTTAGTCCAATCTCCAGTCGTCCCACGCCGCTGGGGACCAAGTGGACCTGAAACGTCGGAGCATCGACTTGGTAGAACTGGTGTGGGTAGTGCACGATTTGGCGGACGGTCGTGATCTGGTGTTCGCCGTACGCACCGCCTTGGATGATCACATTCCGTGCTTCGGTCGGATGCAGGTTGACCAGTTTGAGTGAGATCCCCGCGTCGGTCACACGATCCACCAAAACCGCCACATCGGGGGGGACTCCCGCGCGGTGCCGGTCCGCATCGAAATACCGCACGCTGCAATTCACCAACCCGCCGTGATAAATGTGGTTCGGGCCGCCGAGCATCGTTTGCACCAAGCCCTCTAAAACCACTGGGTTCAATTTCTGCCAGTGATGCACATCCTGTTCGTGCGGCGTGGTGTGGTCGTTGCGAATCTCCTTCAACCGCCGCTGCGTTTCCAGCCAAGTGCTCTTGAGGATTTGCACCGGATAGTCGGGGTTCTCACCACGGAGAAATCCCAGCCAAGGCACAATGTGTTCGGCATCGCCTTTGGCTTTGTGGTAGTTGAGCGTTTTGAAATCTTCCGGTTCTGTGAATTTCAGCAAACGTTGCCAATCATCCTCGTCACGCGACAGAAACCACAATTGCGCCGGGTACTTGGGGTTGATCGGGCGATAGTCATACCAGCCATCATCCCCATGCCGATGCGGGACGACGATCTTGCCCTCTTCCTTCTTGGCTTGTTGTTCCACTAGTCTGAACACGTCGCGGGGCAACTCCAGAGAATCGGCATTGCCGGTCACCAGATAGGCGTTGCCGCCGCCGATGATTGTCGCTTCCATTTGATTGAACAGTCCGTGCGGCCACCGCCAACCGTAATAGCCGCCCCACCATTTGCCCTCCATGTTCTCGCCAATTTTCCCCGACAGCCCTACGTTGTCCGGTAGGATGCCGTTGTTCTGTTTCGTGCGCTTTTGCCAAGCAGCAACATAATCGGCGATCCAAGTTTTGTATTTCTCATCGCCTGTGAGCATGTACGCATTGGCGATCAGGCTCGTCGATGTCAGGTTCAGCGGCACATCCCCTTGCATCATCCGTTTGTTGAGTGCCTCAAGAATATTGGGAAACTTCGCATCATCATCCCAGTCGGCGCTGCTGGAGATATTCGGAATGTCGTCAAAGGGCAGGGGATACTCGGACAAAATTGGCCGATGCGTGACCCAATCCTCCGCCGTATTCACATGCCGTGGCCCCCGACTGCCGGTCAACGGCGAACGAATCAGATGTTTAGCCGCGTCGTAGTTCTTTGCCTCAGCGTCTTCGCCAAGATACAGTCCGGCAAACCGTGCCGCCCGTTCGCGAAATTTCGCGTTGGTCGGATCGGACATGCTCAAGAAGTAAAAGTAGGTATAACTTTCCCCGTGATGCATCCAATCGTAGTAGGCGTCGAATTCGTTGTGGACTTGCCCGTACTTGGTGAACTGTCGGGTCACCGCATCCCACAATTTGTCCGAGACGTCACGGATTTCCGTAGGGCCGCCCAGCGCATAATAAAGCGGGAAATTGTAGAAACTTTCATACCCATCATCCGAACCATCCATGCCGGGCCATTCGTCGCGCCAAATCAACGTGCCGTCGGGCCGCGTGTATTTGTGGACGAACTCCATCGCCGCCGGCGCGAGTTTGTCAATCAACTGCCGCTGCCAGAATGCCCATTCAGGCGGCGCATCGGTCGTCCAGATCTCGACCTGTTTTAATGGCTGTTGAGTCGCAAGGGTTTCCTCCGCAACAGCACTCCTAGCCTGTCCTACGCAGGTCAGTGCGGCAATGAAAGCAACGACAGCAAACAGCCTGTTGCGGCAGGTCTTAGAAATACAGATCACGGTCGGCCTTCCTGCTACGGCGAGGTCTGGTGAAGATCAAAGGTGCGATTCTTCATCATACCCGCATTCACAGGCAACAGCACTCAAAAACGGGGCCGTCATCAGAAAGGAGCTGATCACTGAATGGCCCTGTTAACCGCCTCCCAATGACGCGTCGCAACAATCTCCCCCTCTCCCTCTGGGAGACGGGCCGGGGGTGAGGGCCGGCGCAACGTGAGCCGGATATCGCGCACTCACTGCGACCACGAAAGCAAAAACCACGGATCCAGACAACAACCGCTGAATAGCGTTTGGGGCCTGCGTCAGTCTCCCGGCTTCTCGCTGACCCTCTTCCCTCATTCATCATCCTTGTCGCGGCGACCACGCTTGAACGCTTCGCGCAGTTCCTCGATGGTGATCAGATTGTCATCATCGGTGTCAATTTTCTTGAACCGGCCCCGCAATAACAGCGGCACTTCACTGACTTCGATTTTTTCGTCCTGATTGGCATCCAATCTAGCCATGATCGATTCCGGTGTCGGCCCGCGATTGCGCCGCGGGGGAGGGAAGGGCATCTCTTTTCCCGATTCCACCGGAAAGGCGACGTCGAAATAACCGATGAACATTTCATTCCAAGTTTGATCACCCCAGGCGACCGACTGGGTGGGGTCTGGATTGTTGAGGTTCTGCTTCGAGTTATCAAAAGCTCCCACGCAATGGATCGTCGTGCCGGCCGGTAGTTCTTTATGGTTCACCAGTCGATACGAAGTTTGCCAGTTGAAATCGTAATGCGGCACGTCCAACAACGTTTCTGTTTTTCCATCTGGATATCGCACCTCATAACGGAATGATTTTCCCCGGAGGTGCATATGCGGCATCATGTTGAGCAGTTGGCTGGCGAAGGATGACTTCGACGTATCCGCTTCGACCTTGTGATTCGAGGCACCGGGCGGAATCAAAAACTCGTTGGTGACCGCACTGTGCGTGCGGACTTCGTGCGTGACCGCTTCCGGATCCGCAAAGATCATCCCCAAGGAACTCAGATCGATTTGTTCTGTGCCGATCGGCGTGTAGTGCATTTGAAACACGATCTCCGAACCGGCGGGAATCTTTTTAGCCATCCCCTCGGGAAACGGCTCCGCCCGCAGGCCCGGTACATAGGCTGCTAAAAATCCAAGCGCCCCACCCCCCATACCGACGCGCCGTTGGCCTGGTTCGCGCGTCATGATCAAAATGTGATGCACGACCGCGCGATTGCCCGGCGCTGCTTGAAAGGCGGTCACCCATTTGTCTTCTTTAAAACCGGGGTCGACGGAAAAGTATTTGTATTCTACCGTCCCCGTGGCCGGCACACGATACGGTTCTTCTCGCATGTTGACCACCAAATCAGGCTCGCGAGGCAACTCCCATCCGGACACGAATTCCCGGGCGGGGGGAAGTTGAGTCTTGTCCCCTTCCGGAGCTCCGTTTTTCACCCAAGTAAAGATCTGTTCTTTTTCTTCTTTGGTCAGCGCGCGGTCGTTCTTGAATTCGCCATGTTTGGGGTTTGCATGCCAAGGGGGCATCCGTTGTTCATCCACGACCTCGGCAATCATCTCTGACCAACCCACGACCTCGTCATAATCGGTCAAGGCAAACGGAGCGATGTCCCCCTCGCGATGGCATTCGACACAACGATTTTGCAAAATGCGCGCGATCTGATTCGAATAGGTCACTTCGCTGTTTTCATTCGGCTGCTTGACGCGACCAATGTGACAGCCAACGGCGGCCGTCACCGGCGTGGAGACTGGCTTGCCGGAGAGTAACTCTTGCAGCGCCAATTCCAGATCGTTTCGTTGCGGTTGATCGCGCTGATAGCCCACGCCGTATTGATCGTCCACGCGTCCCCAATATCGCACTGTCCGATCTTTGTCGAGCACGAACACCTCCGGCGTACGGACGGCACTCATCTGATCGGCGACTTTGTTCCCGGCATCTTTGAGCATCGGAAAATCAATTTTGTGCAGCCGCGCATAAGCGGCCATCTCGGTGATCGAATCTTGCGAGTTGGCATTCACGGCAATAAATGCCACGCCTTGATCGGCGAATTTTTTGTTCAAAGCCACTAACCGCGGAGCGTACAGCTTGGCCAAAGGGCATTCGGTACCGAGAAAAGCGACCACCACCACTTTATCTTTGCCAATCTCCGAGAGCGATTGCTCCTTCCCTCGAAAATCGGAAAGCGTGAAATCGGGGATGACCTGCCCGATCGGCGACTTGGCTGGTTGGGTCTCAGCGGAGAATGCAGAACTCGTCAGCGTCAATACAACCGCAATCGTGGCAAACCGCAAACAATTCGAAGCGAGTCTCATGTGCAATTCTCTCAATAAGGCCATGGAATTCATGAGCAATTAATTCTGGACAATCGGCGACAACGGTTAGTATGCGAATCAATGCATGCATTAGCGATAGGGAAAAACCGGATGCCGTCTGCAGAATTTCGGCAAAACGCTGCTGTAGAACAATCTACCTGTCTACCAGACTAACCGGTCGGACGGTTTTGGGGAAGCACGGTTTTTTCAAAGGTGTGCCTGGGTAAGCAGTTTCGCTCGTCTCAGTCAATCGCCGATCAATACACTCTTGTTCGTGAGACCAGCACAAATCTTGAATAGGTGTTCTGACTTTCCTGATCAAGAACACTGGCTGCCGCGAATGGCCAATCTGGCGACTTCCTACAAGGTATCCGCCAAACGACGACGACACCGGCAGGGCTATCGACCCGACCGGTGTCTGGATGCGTCATTTTTGGGTTTCCGAAATTCGCTTGTCATTTGACCATCAGATTCGACTGTCGGCACATTATGCAGACGACGGATGGCTATTCGTCGTTATTCTGTCGATCACGATTGCGGCGCGGGCGATCCCCACGTTGTCGGTCTCCGCGTTGTCGATCTCCCCGTCCCCGACCGCCTAACCGGCGTTGCGGCATGTCGAACTTCTTGCCCTGCATAGCGGCAAATTGGGCCTGTTGTTCTTTGGTGAGAATATCCAGCACGCTGCTTTCGGCCGATTTGCGCAGTTCTTCCATCTTTTTCATCGCAGCTTCACGATCTCCGCTTTTGCGTCCTCCACGACGTCCTCGCATCGCTTCCTGCTTTTTTTCGCGGTTGGCTTCTTCGGCCGCTTCGATCTTGCCTTGTTGTTCGTCAGTGATTTCCAACTTGGCTGCCACTTCGTTGTCGTTGAGCGCGCGAACACCCTCGACCTGGATTTTAATTTCGTTTAGCCGTTTCATTTGTTTTTCGTTTAACACGCCAGCCAACATTTTTTTCGCTTCGGCGGCACGCTTTTCAGCGGCTTCGCGGCGTTCAGCGAACATTTTGGTCCGTTCTTCTTCGGAAAGATCGCGGAAGTTACGTCGTTCACCACGTTCACCCCGCTCGCCCCGCAGTTTCTTGGCGATTTCATCGACCGATTCCTCTTGTCCTGTTTCCAGCTTGATTTCCGTACGGACTTCTTCAATCCGTAGCAGCGAAAGTAAATCTCCCCCGCGTCGGGGACCAGCGCCGCCTCGTCCCCCGCGACCTTCACGTGGTCCGCCACCGTCACGCCTCCGCCGTTGCGGGCCTTCGTCTTGGGCCTCGACCAAACTCGTAAAAATGAACGTCGAAAACACGACACCTGCCAGCAAGGGAAACCATCGTTTTTGCATTGTTTTGCTCCTGTATGAGATATGTCGCAGCCACATGACCGGTCGGGAAGAGCCGATTCCTTATAGGGGCCCGTGCGGGTTGAACATTCGCCAAGTCGGTACGATCACCAGAAGTTGCAACCCCGCATCCAATAGAAACACCGCACTAGCAAAAAAGATTCGCCAGCAATAACAAAAAACAACGTTTTCCTAAGCTTTCCCAACATTTTCTTCTCACGCCGACCGAAGACGTCCCCTCGCCCCCAAAGCGTAATGTGCAAGTTCGTTAGCCCAAGCAGCACCCCATACCATAAACTGCTGAAGAACAAACCCTGGCCACTGGCCACTAATCACCGGCCACTTTTTCAGTACGGCCACGGTCCTTGCGACCAAAGCCCCCCATCCACATAGACGGTCTGCCCGGTGATAAAGTCCGCGCCGTCGCCGGCGAGATAAACCACCGCTTTGGCGACGTCGTCGACTTGCCCCACGCGACGCATAGGCGTCAGTGGACTCCAGGTTGCCGAATAGTCACCACTCTCCAGTTTCGTCCGTTCGATTTCGATGGCACCGGGGGCGACGCAGTTCACCCGAATGCCGTGTGGCCCCAACTCGACCGCCGAGACGCGCGTGAGGTTCTCGATGCCCCCTTTCGAGGCGGAGTAGTCGACCAGATTCGGAAAGGGGGTTTTATTGGCCCCCGAGCCGATGTTGATGATGCCCCCACCCCCTGAGTCCTTCATGTGCCGCGCGGCTGCTTGGGTGCACAGAAACGTTCCTTTGAGATTCGTGCGAATCGTGCGGTCGAAGTCCTCTTCGGTCAGTTCCAACAGTGGCGCCCAGGTTTGTACGCCGGCATTATTGACTAGCAGGTCGAGCGTCCCGGCTGCTGCCTCAAGTTCGGCAAACATGCTCTCGACTTGATCGCGGTAACCAATGTCTCCCTGGAGCACCCAAGCCTGTCGACCCAGCTCACTGATGGCTGCCGCAGTCGCAGCGGCACCGTTGCGGTCCCCGTTGAAATTCACGGCCACATCCCAACCGTCGCGGGCTAATCCGACTGCAATCCCCCGGCCGACCCCTTTGCTGGCTCCGGTAACGAGAGCGATTTTACGATCCGTATTCATGTTCGTCGTTCGTGTAAAATTGTTGCTTGAGAAGTTAGTTCGACTGTCGGGCTGCATGCTATCGAAACGCAACCGCGCGGCAAGATTTTACAATGCCAACAGTCATGCCGTCCACCAGGTGCCGCCGAACCCAATCGGTTGAGAATTTAGGTGATTGGCAAAACCTTCTCGCTCGAGCGGCATCGATAATTCGATTTGTTCAGAAAAAAGAGGAACCACGAAAACGACGAATGTCACGAAAAAGAACCGACGTTGTTCACCCAACTTTTTTTCTTTGAGTTCAACGGAAATGCCACAAGACGACGTCGCAGCCTCTGTCTGTATTTTCGTGTATTTCGCGTCTTTCGTGGTTGATCTTTTTACTGAGGGTAAACACAAAATTTCCGACGTTGGCAGCACGAGCACAGCTGGGGTCAGTCCCAGTCATCTGTTCCCATATCGGCGAATTCGTCGAGAGTCGTCGTTCGCAAGATCTCTCGCCGCCAACCCGGTTCGTGCACTGGCCAGCATTGGACTTGGAGGCCCCTCTGGCAATGCGTGCGGGACTTTTGGACCTGGTGCACATCCTGCCAACAATTCTTTTCTAGCGATTCCAACTGAGGCGGACTAAATCCGGTATTCGCGCGGCGGCTGGTGATGTGACCTTGGTCAAATATCGTAATCACCGTCGGTCGCAGCAGGTCCAACAACCGCCAAGCGATCGCTTCATGGCTGCTGGTGCGATAGATCGTTTTTAATTCCAACACATCTCCATTTAGCCGCGTTGCATCCTCAAAAAACCATTGTCGGGGCAACATCAACCGGGCAGCGAGAAGGTTGGCCCATGTCTCTCGGTCTGCTGCGGCCACATCCTCGTCGGGCAGCATCAATTTTTCGCAAACACGATAGGCGGTCGATTCCCCCAATTCGTGAGCGACGGCCCACTGCAGGCGTTCCGGGCGGTCGTCCGGTCGGACAAAAATCGAGGAGCGTCCCGACAACCGTTTGTGGACCCCTCGCGGTTGTAAGGAGCGATCGATTGCCACCGTAATCCGCAACCGCCGCGCGATGAGTGCCGCATCCACCGGCGGAGCGATGATCTGCGCTTCGTCGAGCATTTCTTCTGCGACAGCTTCCAAGGCCGCATTCCATTCAGCGATCGTAGTCTCTGTTTGCATGGATTCAGCGCTTTCAGGGAGGAGGTTATGTGTATGCATGTACACTATCCAGCGCAGGGTCGGATATCCAGTCAAAATCAATAATTCGGGTCGTGATTCCGAGATGATTTTAAATCGACTGTGCCGATTATGGCGGTTATGCACGATGGACCGACTCCGGAGTTCAAAACCCTTATACGGCGCGCCACCTAGTTTCGTGTTGTGATTAGTAGATTTGTGCCGAATCTAATCAATCGATGCGTCATTCGGGCCGATCCGAATGATGCTGTGGAATCGATTGCGATGTCGGGAATGCCGCCCGCTCTTCGAATTCCGATATGTATGGGCCCAATGAGACGTAGCCGCAGAGACTTGAAACAGTAGGGTGCGCAAAGTTGACTGATAAGCAAAAAACACGGAGGCAACTCCAAATGCACAAACCCGTCATCGAAACCGAACAGGTTGTCCAAGAGGATGATCAACACCTGCACCCCCGCCGGCCGCTCTTGGTGTTCGCCTTGGTGCTAGCATCGATCGGAACCGGATCAGGGTTGGCGCTCTGGGTGCAGCGTCCCAGTGACGCCGAGTACGTGGGCTACCTACACGTGGTCTCAAAACCGGTGATCGCTGCACGCAATGCGCGCATTGCCGAAGTGCTCGTCAGCGAAGGACAATCGATCGAAACCGGCGACCCGATGTTTGTACTCTCCGATGCGCAGTTGGATGCGGACCGGCTCAAGGCAGAAAATGCCGTGGAACAACTCGATGCTGAGTTGTCCCAAGCTCAGGCGCGGGCTGTGGTCGAATTGCAATGGCGGCTCGATGATCTCGATCACGAGATTTTCGAATCACGTCTCAAATCGGCGCGGTACCTGCAGGACAAACTTTCGCGCGAAGTCGATCAGATCGCTCACAAACAATTGATGAAGAAGTTCCAAGAGAACAACCGTCAGCGGACCCCGGTCGGTCTCATCCGGCAGATTGGGCAGGACGAACCCTCCTTTGTCGACGAGCAAGCCCGCGTCGTGACGATGCTCAAGGTGCATGAATCGGAAAATGCAATCGAAGTCGCCTCCGCTCAAATCGATTTATGCGAAGCCCGCGTGGCGGAATTAAAACAACTTCAAACCGAACTTCCGGATAAAGTCCGTTTGTCGATGGGGATTCACGTCGCCGAAGCCCGCTTGGCCGAAGCACAGGACACACTGCGGCGGTTGGAAGCGACGCAAGCGGATCTCACCGTGCGAGCCACCTTGCCGGGCACAATCGGCGTCGTCGCTGGAGAAGCAGGCGACACTGTCTCCGCAACGGAGCCGCTGGTCGAAATCTTGGATCCCGAGCAGCGATACCTCATCGTGAACATCCCCTCGACCCAAGTCAACAAATTCGAGAAGGGAAGCGAACTCGATTTGGAATTCCCCAACGACGTCCACCGCGTCGGTCGTGTGGTGAAGACCTCGTCCCAGGCGCTGCCTGCCACAGGATCCAGATCGCGCAGCAACTGCGTCACCGAAGTCGCTGTGCATGTTGAACAGGCCGGCAAACTGTGGCCGACCGTGCCCTATCGCACGACCATCAAGGTCCGCCCGCAGGACTAATTGCCTTGTTCAGGCCAGTCTGCTCAAATCCGGCAAAACAGCTAGATCCTTAGGACTAGCTGTTTGTGGATCCCATTTCGAATTGCCTGCGCAAACGCATCCTCGCTTTTGAGATCGCTGTGTTCTCCGCCACTGCTCACGTGGAAAATCCTGTAAGTTTCGCGGTGGATTCGCCAAATTGGCTGCCACTGCGTAGAATACGCGAATTGGGGTTTTCCTGAGTTTCAGCGGAGCGAGTTCTACGGTGGTGGCAAAACGTGTTGTGTTGGCGATGAGTGGGGGCGTCGATAGTTCGGTCGCGGCGCACCTGTTGCGTAACGATGGCTACGAAGTGATCGGGCTGTTCATGCGGTCGGGCGTGCATGAAGAGACGACCTGTGCCGTGGGGAGCGATGCGCTGCCGATTGTGGCGAGCCACAAACAGGGCTGTTGTAGTGCCAGCGACGCCGCCGATGCGCGCCGCGTGGCCGATGCACTCGATATTCCCTTTCACGCGGTCAATTTTCGCGACGCTTTCGGGCGGATCAAGGATTATTTCGCCGACGAATATCTCTCCGGGCGGACACCCAACCCCTGCGTGATGTGCAATAACTGGCTGAAGTTTGGCAAGTTGTGGGATTATGCGCGGCAAGTCGGGGCTGAAAGCATCGCCACCGGACATTATGCACGCCTGGTTTCCGCAGAGGGTGAAGACCGGCCCGCGTTGGTGCGTGGGGTGGATGACAGCAAGGATCAATCCTACGTCCTGTTTGGGTTGGATCGCGACCTACTATCCCACGTGCAGTTTCCTGTGGGGGAATACAACAAAACCGAGATCCGCGATATCGCCCGCGAGGTGGGGTGCCGGTTGGCGGAGAAGCCCGATAGCCAGGAAATCTGTTTCGTTCCCGATCAAGATTACGCCGGATTCATTCGCCGCTACCGCGGGGAATTTGAGACAGCCGGTGAGATTGTCGACACGGCGGGCAACGTCGTGGGACAGCATGCGGGTTACGAACAATTCACGATTGGCCAACGCAAGGGATTGGGAATTGCCTTCGGCAGCCCGCGGTACGTGGTCTCCATCAATGCTGACTCAAAACAGGTGGTAATCGGCGAGCGCGAAGATTTGGCCTGCCGAGAAGTGGTTGCGGACCGGTTGAATTGGCTGATCGATGACCCGCCGGGCAAATTCCGTTGCCGGGCGAAGATCCGCTACCTGCATCAACCCGCCGAGGCCGAGGTGGAAATCACCGCGGCGGACCGCATGACCGTCCACTTCGACGAGCCGCAGTATGGCGTCGCGCCCGGGCAAGCCGTTGTCTGTTACGACGACGACCGTGTTTTGGGTGGCGGTTGGATTTCGTAGCGCGCGTTATTTCAAAACGCGATTGCGTTGTGATATTCGGTGCATCGGCAAAATTATGTGCCGCCCTTTCAGGGTTGGATTGTTGCCGGTCCCCCTCGACCCAGGGCGGCGGTATGTTCGCTTTGCTCATGCACCTTGCCCTGGGCTGGCTTGTTTTGCCCCTGTGGGGCGGTGGACTGGCCCCTCTAAAGCATTCCTGTTTGACTGGTCTTGACCCATTAAGCAACTGTGCTTATTCTCCCGCCACTTCTCACCTCTCTCTTTAGACATTTCACACTATTCCGATCACAGTTCGTCACGATTTCGGCTCTGGCCGTGGTCGTGTGCTGTGCGGGCGGATGCGGCATCGATTTTCGGATTCGCGAAAACGATGGCCAAAATGCCGTGTATCCGGAATCAGGCTTACTCAAAATCGACGGAGCGATTTCGTGACCCGATCTACAAAAATGTTGTTGTGGGGCCTGTTGTTCTCAATCACGCTGACAGGCTGCGCCGAGATCATCAACTTTCGGTCTCAGACGCCTGAGGACGAAGAAAATATCGACCTCAACAACAATGCCGTCGAGACCGATTACCTGGCTAAAATGATCACCATTGCTGGAACGCAGGCGATGGAAGTCAAAGGGGTCGCATTGGTCACCGGCTTGGACGGCACCGGCGGAGATCCGCCGCCATCGATTTATCGCTCCTGGTTGTTGGATGACATGCGTCGCCGCAAGGTGCGCAATCCCAATAAAATCCTACGTTCTCCCAATACAGCACTGGTGCTCGTGCGGGCCTATATTCCGCCGGTCGTGAAGAAGGGGGATATTTTCGACGTCGAAATCGCGTTGCCTCCCAACAGCGACTCCACAAGCTTGCGTGGTGGTTGGATGATGGAATGCTTTTTAACCGAACAAGCGATCGTTTCCGGCCGTGCTCCGATGAAGGGGCATACTTGGGCGACCGCCAAAGGCCCGGTCTTGGTCTCAGCCAGTTCGGTCGAGGATAGCGACGCTTCCACGTTGCTCAAACGAGGACGTGTCCTGGCCGGCGGTAAAGCCCGCAAGGAACGGACGCTTGGCGTTTATCTGCAAAGCAAGTACATCAGTTTTCGGAACGCACGACGTGTAGAAAACCGCATCAACCAACGGTTCTTCGGCTACAAAAACAGCCAACGCAAAGGCCTAGCTACAGCCAAGACCGACGAATACATTCAATTGGACGTGCAGGAAAGTTACAAGAACAACCATTCTCGGTACCTGCAAGTCATTCGCCAAATCGCTTTTCGAGAAAACGCCGTTCAACAGCGGGAACGGTTGGTCCGTCTGCAAGAAAAAATGATGAGTCCTTCTCTAGCGGGTATTTCGGCCTTGCGGTTCGAAGCGATCGGCAAGCCGTCCATTCCGTTTTTAAAACAGGTTTTACAGGACAGCACGAGCCTGGAAGTTCGATTCTATGCCGCGGAAGCATTGGCCTATTTGGGTGACAATAGCGGAGCGGAAACATTGGTCGAAGCGGCTCGCGAGGAACGCGCGTTTCGTGTTTATGCCTTGGCCGCCTTATCGATCATCGACGATACGGTTTCCTATTATGGTTTGCGGCAGTTGATTAACGAAGAGAGTGTCGAACTGCGTTACGGTGCGGTGCGAGCCTTGTGGACGCTCAACAAAGACGACCCCTTCATTCGTGGGGAACATCTGAACGATCAGTTTACGCTTCGCGTACTGCCTTCGTCGGGTGAGCCGATGGTGCACCTGACGCGTTCGCAACGCTCTGAAATCGTAGTATTCGGCGATGAACAACGCATGCAGACTCCGGTCGCTTTAACAGCTGGACCACACATCATGGTCAATGCGCGATCTGGCGACGACAAAATTATCGTTAGCAAGTACAAATTGGGCGAGCCTGACCAGCGTAGAGAAGTCAGTACCCGTGTCGCCGACGTCATTGCGGCTGTCGCCGATATGGACGCCAGTTATCCTGATGTGGCCCAAATGTTGTCACAAGCCAGTGTACAGTTCAATTTGCCGGGCCGGTTGGAAGTTGATGCCTTGCCCCAAGGGGGACGGGTTTACATGCGTCCCATCGCCGGGAGCGAGTCGGGTTCGTCCGGCGGTCGTCGCAAGGCACGGGTTGGCGGCGTGAACCGCACACCGAACCTGTATCCGGTCATTCGTGACTCAAGCGGCGAAATCATTGTTGAAGAAAAAGAATCTGACGACGTCGAGGAATCGGACGAAGCCGGTGAGGCCTCGGTGACGGATGTGCGTCCCGACGAGGAGGCTGAACCGGAAGTTCTTAAGAAGCCGGGATTCTTAAGCGGGATTTTGAATTTGGACGACGAGTGATCGTCGTCATCGTCGGACAAGCCTCTTGGTCAACGGGAGTGGCGAGGCTTTCGCGAAACTGTGGATGCATCATACGGTTGCAAAAACAGCGGATCGAGAACTTCGCCCATCCCCGTTTTTGTGCGGAAAACAAATTGTCAACGCGCGACCGAACCTCGACCAAGTCACGTTGCATTACGGATGCAGACGTTTTCAATCATGTTTCCAAGTGTTAAGGGCTGCAGATGTTGAAGTCGCTCGAGATGTTCGGCTTCAAAAGTTTTGCCGACCGGACCCGATTCGATTTCGCACCCGGTGTCACGTGCGTTGTCGGTCCCAACGGGAGCGGCAAGAGCAACGTCGTCGACTCGATTAAGTGGATTCTCGGCGACCAAAGCGCCAAAAGTCTGCGCGGCAAGGAGATGACAGACGTTATCTTCAATGGAGCCGCGGGCCGTAAACCCTCGGGATTCGCCGAAGCGACGCTCAGCTTCGACAACTCCACGCGGTTCTTGGGCATCGAGGCGGATGAAGTCCAAGTCGGCCGCCGGTTGTATCGCAGCGGCGAATCGGAATATCTGATCAACAAGTCGCCCTCGCGACTGAAAGATGTCCGCGACTTGTTGATGGGCACCGGCACCGGCGCCTATAGCATCATCGAACAAGGCCGCGTCGATCAGTTGCTGCAAGCCAGTAATGTCAACCGCCGCGCGGTCTTCGAAGAAGCAGCTGGAATCAGCCGTTTCAAGGCCCGCAAAGTCGATGCGCAACGCAAATTGGAACGGGTCGATCAAAACCTGTTGCGGTTGAAAGACATCGTGCAGGAGTTGGGCGGGCGACTCAATACGATGCGGCAACAGGCGAAAAAGGCCTCCCGGTATCGCAAGTACTCCTCGGAATTGCAGGAATTGCGTGTCGGATTCGCCGCTGACGAGTATCGTGAGTTGACGACGCAACTGGGCGCGATTTCTCAAAGCCATGACGGTTGGCAATCTGAAATCGATGAATTGAAAGCCAAATCTAGTGAAATTGAAAAACAACAGGCCGCGCTCGACATCCGACTGACAACGGTCGAAGATGCGCTGCAGGAGTCACAACAACGGACCGCCGCCAATCGAGAAGCCATCGCCGGTTTTCAGGCGACCTCCCGACATCAAAGCGGTCGTCGCGACGAACTCTCGGCCGAACTTCAGCGGTTGATGTCGCAACAATCCAATCTCACGCTTCGCGCCCGCGATATCGCCGGAGAGTTGCAGCAGACGCTCGCCAGTTTGGAGGACTACGAACAAAACTATGAAGCCCGCAATGCCGCTTTGATCGCCCGCGAACAGGAGTTGTCGCAGTTCGGACAAACCCTGACCGACCGGTTGCAGCAATTGGAAGCGGCACGGGAACAAACATTAGAGGCAAAACAACGCGTCGCCGTGCTGGGCGGCCGGATAGCCACCAACGATGCCCGGATCAAAACCATAGAAGCTGCGTTGGTCGAAGACGAAAAACGCATCGGCGCCCGCCAACAGGAATTGACCGCGGCCAACTCAAAACTCGAAGTGCATCACCGCGAATTGCAAAATTCGCAAAACCGGCAAACCGAATTGCGGACCCGACTGACCGAAGAGCGGACACGGCTTGAAGAATTATCGCAAGCACGCATGGACGCCGAACACGCTTTCAACACACATCGCGAACAGCGGACCGGTTGGAAAGCCCGCTTGCAGGTTCTGGAGGATTTGGAATCACGCAACGAAGGCATCGGTGTCGGTGTCCGCGAGATTCTAACGCGTGCGCGGGAAAGTCATCTCACCCCGTGGAATCAAATTCGCGGAAGCGTTGCGGATCTGTTGCAAGTCGATTTGGAACACGCGGCTTTGATCGAAGTCGCCTTAGGAAGCCGTTCGCAATTAATCGTGCTAGAAGATGCGGATCCCTTGTTGGAATACTTGCAAGGCACGGCATGCCAGATTTCCGGGCGCGTCGGATTCTTAGCGGTCACTGACAGTACTGGACAATCTGCCGAAAACGGTCCCTCAGCGACGGTCGATCTGTCGGACCGGCCTGGCGTGATTGCGCGTGCGGACCAGTTGGTCAAATCCGCCGCAACGGTTCCCACCTTGCCGGCGGCGTTGTTGCGAGATACGTGGATCGTCAATTCGCTCAAAGTAGCTTTGGAATTAGCGGCCGGCGCCGGTCACGGTTGCCGGTTCGTCACGCTGCAGGGCGAATTGTTGGAAGCTGATGGACGTGTCTATGCAGGTACGTTTCAGGGAGAAACGACCGTGGTCTCGCGGCGCAGCGAATTGCGACGTCTGAAAACTGATTTGCAACGGCTCGATAGTCGTATCGAGGAAGCTGAACAAGAATTCATACAAAAACAGGCCGAATTAGAGGCCTGCACCGTGGAATTGCGGACACTCGAAGCGGAGCAGGAAACGCACGCCGAGACCTTGGCGGAAACCAAATCCGCTATGCTCAGCCAACAGATGGAATGCGAGCGACTGGAGCGGAGCGTTTCCGATGCCCGCGAGTCGGTTGTGGAGAAAACCAACGAACTCGAAACATGCCGCGCTGAGCGCATGGCGGCCGCCGAAGCGCTGGCGAAAGTGGAGTCGCAACTCGCCGATGAACAACAGTTGATTCATAACGGCGAACGCAAGGTCGAACAAATGGAACAGGAGTTGACCGCCCGCCGCGAGCAACTCAGTTCAGACAAATTGGAAATGGCCAAGCAGGAAGAACGGTTGGAAAACCTGCAATCCGCACGTTCCCGCCTGGGGGAAGAGCAATTTCAACGCGATGCGCATCGTGAGGAAGCGGTACGGCGGTTGCAAATCGTTCGTGAGAAACGAGACAACCTGACGTTAGGACTGCTCAATTCGACCGCGGCTTTGTCGGAGCACGCGTTGATTCAAGAGGGCCTGTCCATCGATCTCGCGCAACGCGAACGTGAGCGGGAAGAGGTCCGCGCGATTCGCAGCCAACTTTCGGCGGAGGAGCTGAAATATCGGCATGCGCTGCGCGAGTTAGAAGAACGCGCGCATGAACAGGAAATGAATCGACGCGACTTACGACACCAAATCTCAAATGTCGAAGAGCGGCTCCAAGAAGAATTCGGCGTCAACGTCGTGGAAGTTGCCGAACAGGGCGTTTCCGCGATTCAGCTGTATGTGGACGAAGCCCGACACGAACAAACTCCCGAAACCGCTGCCTCGAGCGAAGAAGAGGCCGGCAACGACGTCGATTCGGTAGAAACCGAGACGGAAACGGCCTCAGCCGACGATCCGGAACAGCATCTTGATGAAGCAGAGAAGCATCTCGACGCCGACCAGGAGCAAAACGAGGAGGCCACGATC
Organism: Symmachiella macrocystis; assembly: GCF_007860075.1. NCBI lineage: Bacteria > Pseudomonadati > Planctomycetota > Planctomycetia > Planctomycetales > Planctomycetaceae > Symmachiella > Symmachiella macrocystis. The sequence continues at coordinate 1,511,037 of NZ_SJPP01000001.1, read as the reverse complement.
CGCGAACCCAGCGAATCGTGGGAGGCACAGCCGCCGGAAGTGATTGTCGAAATTCGCAAAGCGATTGAATCTCGAATCTCAACGCTGCGCCGCAAACTCAAATCAATCGGCAATGTCAGCGTCGACAGCCTGCAGGAACTCGAAGACTTAGAATCGCGTCACGGCAAGCTCAGCGAACAACTTCAGGATCTGACGGACGCCAAAAGTTCGTTGGAAGAGATCATCCGTCGGATCAATTCCGAAAGCCGGCGGTTGTTTAAGGAGACGTTTGAAGAAATCCGCGGACATTTCCAAGGCTTATTCCGCAAATTATTCGGCGGCGGCGATGGCGACATCATCTTGGAGGATGCCGAGGACATTCTAGAATGCGGCATCGATGTGGTTGCGCGACCGCCGGGTAAGGAGTTACGCAGCATCTCATTGTTGAGCGGTGGAGAAAAAACACTCACCGCTGTCGCGATGTTGATGGCCTTATTCCAAAGCCGTCCCAGCCCGTTTTGTATATTGGACGAAGTCGACGCGGCTTTGGACGATGCGAACATCGAACGTTACGTGGGTGTGATCGAAGAATTCCAAGACACGACCCAGTTCATTGTGATCACACATGCCAAACGGACCATGGTCGGGGCGGATGTGTTGTATGGGGTGACGATGGAGGAGTCGGGCGTCTCCAAACGGATGTCGGTTCGTTTCGACGATGTCAGCCCCGATGGCCATTTCAAGATTCGTCCGCATGGCGATATCGATGAATCCGAAACGAGCAGCGATGCCGCTTGAGGTGTGAACCTTGCTCGTCGTCGGCGTGTCTGGCGAGCAGCGGTACGTTGTGTACGACTATTCGGCCCCGTTAAGGCCGTTGAAATTGATTGGTCCCTCAAAATCCGCACAAAATCCCGGGCCTCTCTACCTTTATGCGAGTTATCCGATTTGGTAGGGGAAACCGCCCCTGTTTCGAGTCGGAAAACCGCCGCTATCCTCGTTGCCGACAACACGTTGCGGTTATTCGGGCAAGCCGTGTCAATCGACAGGTCCCCGTCGATGGTTCCAGTGGAAAGCGTTGGTACTTTCGGTGTGGTCTTCAAAGAACCTAAAGTCGCACCCCCTGTTGGATCGAAAGTAGTACTCAGACGGTTTGGTTTTTCAACTCCTCGACTCAGTGCCAGAACGCGATTGGCGGCATGCAGGTCGAAGAGTCTGAAAGGCAAGACGTCTGAAGGGGGGAAGTTTCAGTATGGCATACCAGTCCTACCGCAGCAGCCGTGCGCCTAGACCTTTAGGCATTCGGTCCCGCCTTCAATTTCCAACACACGACGTGTTTTACGAACACATTGCGTTCTACAGCACGTAGAGCGTGCGTAGTGTGTGGAAATCCCACCTGACGGCACTGCCCGTCACCTTCCGACTACGTAATTTGTTCCCAATTGATTCCTTACCTCATTGAAGCGCAAGATTGGCCTGGCGAGAAACCTCAAGGCCGGTCTTTGACCAAGAAGCATGCCCCGACCCAGCCGTGACGGTTCGCCACTAGGACCCGAGGGCTAGGAAAGCCGGTCGTCATGGCGGAGTGTGATTCTGGAGGGCCCGCAAGACCCTCTGCGTTTGCATACATTGAACAAGTGATTGGAGAGCCGGCAATGAAGACGATCTTCACTACTGGACAGGTAGCCAAGATCTGTAAAGTTGCGCCCCGCACCGTCAGCAAGTGGTTCGACTCAGGTCGCCTTCGAGGTTATCGCATTCCCGGATCGCAAGACCGGCGAATTCCCCGCGAGCACCTCATTCGGTTCCTGAAAGAACACGGTATGCCCTTGGGCGAGCTAGAAGACGAAGCCGTTGGCAAAGTCTTGCTCGTCGGGTCTGACACGGTGATTCGCAACAACCTGACCGAACACATGCCCCCTGATGTGTTTAAACTTGAATACGCCAACAGCGGCTTTGAAGCGGGCATTCAAGCCGAATCGTTGCACCCTGACTGTGTCGTTATCGACTTTGTCATGGGACGTAACGATGCGATCATGATCGCACAGAACCTTAAAAAGAATAACGAGTACGCCGAAACAGTTTTGATCGGTCTACTCAACGACGAAGATAATTCGGCCGGATTCGACCGAACGATCTTCAACGAGACCTTCCGTAAGCCTTTCGACGCTGCCCTGCTCGCGGAACGTATCCGCACGCTGGTCGGTCGTCGCAAGCAACTTGCTTAGGCTCGACGACCAGACTCCAAAGTTGCAAGGAAACTGGGAACAACCGGGAATGCGGAAGTCGGAACGCCGGCTCTCAACCAACGGTGCTTCCAATCGCGACCTCCCGGAGCCAAAACGACGATAATCGACAACGTGTCGCTATTCATATCCGAAAGCACGAAACTCCGGTTTCGTGCTTTCGGCGTTCTTTGCCAGTGAGTAGCCCAATGTGTGTAGGGTGCGTCGCACCGCACCTTACTATGTAGGACAAGGAATTCCCCCATCGAAATGTGGTGATGATCGACAACAGTTGTGCGGAAACCCTCACCCCAGCCCTCTCCCAGCGGGAGAGGGGGAGGAATTTCATCGTGCGCCTTACGGCATGGCGGCTTTGCGTTCTTTGATCACTGTGTCGTAACTTCTCGGTGTTTGCTCCGCGTCGACGTACTTGGCCAAGTCCCCCAGTGATATCACCTTGTATTTGTGCAGATGCAAATACTTCATGAATGCGCGGAAGTTTTCTTCCGGGGTGTGCACCCAGGGATGTTCGTTGTCCGGGACGCCGTGAAATTGTAACACAGCGATCTTGCCGTCCCGCGCCTGTTCCACAGCACGGATCAGATCCGGCAGCTGCCAATCGGGCCGCGCGTCACCGGCGGAGGGGATCAACAGTGGGTGGTCGCGTCCCGGTTCGTAGGCAAAGCCCCGTCCATGATCATAGGGATACTCCGGCGCGCCGCCGCGGCGTGCGAACTTGATCCCCGCCTTTTTCAACAGCGCAAAGCCGTCCGGATCAAACGCATTGCCGGGATATGCAAAGCTGACGGTGCGTGGGATGCCGTGTTCTTTACAGCGGGCGTTGATCGCTTCGAGTTGTTCATGCACCTGATCCAGACTCTTAGCAGTCACCCCTTTGTGATCGCGGGTATGATTGCCGATTTCAAATCCATCGCGATGCAATTGGGCGATCTCTTCCCACGTCATGTAGTCCCGTTTGTTTGTCTTAAACGTAAACCCTTCGGTGATGAAGAAGGTCGCGCCGAACCCGTAATCCTTGAGAATCGGCCGCGCGTTGGTGAAGTGCGATTTCACCGAATCATCGAATGTCAAAACCACCAGCTTATCGGGGATCGGTTCTAAGGCGGCAGCCTGATTCGCAAATGCGCAGACAATCGCCAGGCCTCCCATGACCGCCAACATCCAATGCTGCTGGTGTAATTTTCCGTCATTGCCATTCATCTATTGGTCCTCCCCCGAATCCGCATCATCAATCCCTAATACTTCCATGCGACGATACAGTTTCGCGCGATTGATTTGCAACAGGTCGGCTGCTTGGCTTTTGTTTTGCTTGCATTGCCGTAATGCCCGTTGGATCAATTCAGTTTCGTACTCGGACGTCAGTTGTTCCAGCGGAATGCTGGTGAACTGTTCCACCGGCGGAAGGTGTTGAGCATCAAAACCGGTGCGGAAACGAAACGGCAGGTCCGCCGGCAGGACCATCTCTCCGGTCGCTGCGGTATGCGTTTCGCCAACGACTTTGAAGAGTTCTTCCAAGTTACCCGGCCAATTGTATTCGGTAAAAAGTTTCACCGCATCGCGCGCGAAACCACCAACCTGTTTTTCGCCACGGCGATTCAAATCCTCAAGAAAGTGCTGCGCGAGGAGTAGCAAGTCCTCCGGCCGGTCCCGTAGCGGCGGTACCTCGATCGTGACGGTTGTTAGTAATGCCTGTAATTCAAACAGCAGATCTTCGCGTTCGACCGCCTCGGCCAGCGGAAAACAACTGGAACTGAACAACCGCAATGCGGGCGGTTCTTCCCCATCGTGCGCTTTGACAATGCGGCGCTGCACGTCGCGGGGCAAATGTTCGACATGGCCCAGAAAGAGAGACCCTGCGGAAATGCCCAGTCCGCGCGCCGCAGGGTCGGTTGCAGCTTCTAAAAAACGCGTAACGGTGCGGTCGATCTCTGAGGCGGCTAGTTTCCGGCAGTCCACAGCAACAAACGCGGTGTTTTTCGCGTCCCCGCCGTAGTGTACCACCCGGGCAATATGTTGCTTGCCGGTTCCGGGTTCCCCTTGTAGAAAAACCGCTGCTCGGCAATGCTGCGCCAAATCGATTTGATTTAGCATCCGCGTTGTCGCCGGGCCTTTGCAAACCAGCGTTTGCCGTCCGAAGCGTTGCCGTAGATTGCCCCGCAAAGCGGCTAACTCGGCATGCACCGTTTGAGCTGCCGTAGGGTCGGCTACGTGCGGTGGTTGGGGAATCGCCGACACGATGCCCAACACATGAATCACCTGTCCCTGCTCATCGCAAAATGGATAGAAATTCAACATCCGCGGCAACGACGCGCCGGTTGCTGTGCTGAGATAAGCCGGAGCGCTGCGTTGCTCACCGGCCAATACCTCGGGCGGGGGGCAAAGTCCGGCCGTTAGTTCCTCTACCGGAGTCTCGCCGCTGCTGCCGTAATGGCTAATCCGACCAACAATGTCCTCCGCCGTAAAGCCGGTCAATTCTTCGCAACCGCGGTTAAACACCAACAGCTTCCGCTGTGCGTTCATCACGAACAGCGGCGTCGAACCGCCACCAAGTAGCCGCGTCAAATTGCCGGTCGTAGTTTGGCGGCGTTTCATAAATGTCGTAGTTTCAATTCGTTCAAACGAGAATTTCAGCTGATCCTAACCACCTAGGGTGGCGCGGCTTTGGCCGCTTACCCTAGGCTACGATGAACTACCCCTTCGGGGTAGGGGCAACACTTGCTGCCCAACAAAAACCAACCGACGAGAACAACAATTTCACTGGCCACTCTTTAACCTGCCATCAACGCTGCACACGCCCAGAACCGCTGCCGGAAACCAGAGCGTCAATCTCCGCTCGGGTAGCATAATTGAAATCTCCCTTGATGCTGTGTTTCAAGCAACTGGCGGCGACGGCATAACGCAAGGCTGCTTCTGGATCGGCCGATTCGGGTGTGTTCAAAGCAAAGACCAATGCCCCCGCAAAGGAGTCGCCGCCACCGACCCGGTCGACAATGTTGCGGATTTCGTAAGGCTTGTAGTTTCCATTTTTATCCAGCGGCGCCGCAAAACTGCGGTCATGAGCGACGTCGAACAACAAAGCGCCCCAGTTATTATGACTGGCAGAGAGGCTTTCGCGGAGCGTGATGGCGACTTGTGAGACGTTGGGATACTGGGCCACGATTTTTCTTGCGACGGTCTCATAGGCGGCGACGCTGATTTGCCCCGCTTCCACGTCGGTGTCGTCGGCGCGAATGCCCAACATCATGTCGGCGTCTTCCTCGTTGGCGACGATGACATCGACATAAGGCATGAACTCCCGCATGGTCTGCTGTGCGAGATCCTTGGTGCCGGTTCCCGGTTTCCAGTTCCACAGTTTCTTGCGAAAGTTCAGATCACAAGAAACAGTCAGCCCCTGCTGTTTGGCCTGTTTTATGGCGGCCAAACCCGCCTCTGCGGCTGCGGCGCTGATCGCTGGGGTGATTCCGGTGATGTGAAACCAATTGGCCCCGGCGAAGGCGGTTTCCCAGTCGTATGCATCGGCGGCTGTGAGGGAAATCGAACTATAATCGCGGTCGTAGATCACCGTACCCGCGCGTTGATTGGCGCCGGTTTCGACGTAATAGACGCCAAAGCGGCCCTCGTCGCTTCGTTGGACCAGTTCGGTTCCGACATTGAATTTGCGGAGTTCCGCCTCAAAGGCGTCGGTGAGTGGATTGTCAGGCAGGCTGGTTAAAAACGACGCAGAGCCTCCTTGCCGGGCGATTGAGACAGCCACATTCACCTCGCCGCCTCCAAAGGTGATCTCCAGCCGCCCAGGCAGAGCTTGCGGAATCCGCATGAATTCTTCCGGCGCCATACGAAGCATGACTTCACCGAACGTCACGACGTGCATTGCAACTCCCATTTCCCAAAGCGGTTGTGCGGTCGACTCAGAAAGTCAATGTAGCCAACCCCGGCGGGAAATGCATCCTTAGGCCGCCAGACGTGGTGCAGGAAGCTGCCATGGGATTGAGATTTAAAAAATTAGCACAACTTGAAACAGCTGTGCCAATGTGTTGTCACCGCTGTCTGCTAAATCAGATTCATCAGCCTATGTGCTCGACGGCGGTGGTTTTGCGACCCATGTTTAATTGAGATGGAATTGGCGTGGGCATGCCTGCTGCGAAATCACCGCCGTTTATTTTCATAACACCGCACCGGCCTGGGAAATCTCGCTCTTACCAGCGGCGGCCGCGCACTTAACGGATGAGCCAATCCCACACAGCCCGCGGAAAGAGGCTCGCGGCGATGAGCGCGAATGCCAGTGCGACGGCAACGAGACGTGCTATATGACCCTGTCGCGGCTGGGGTTTGTTCAACGGCGGATGGAAGAACATCAGGCTGATTGTGCGTACAGCAACGGCTGCCATGACCATCCCGCCGACGACGCCCGCGCCGGCAGCCGTGACGAAACCGCGGTGAAACGCGACTAGGTCGAGCGGATTCGGCACATACGCTGCTAAGGCCGTCCACAACAGAGCTGCTTGACTCCAAAAACCTAACAGTGGCGGAAGGCCTGCGAGGCTGAATAAAAATAGCAACACGGCCGCTGCCAACGTTGGCTCAGTCCGTGACAACCCGGTCAGTTCATCCGTGAACCGGCATTTTTCATCGCCACCTCCCAAGGACAAAAACACGGCGGACAAACCGGCCAGCGCGAGGGATGTCGCCCCTAATTGACCGGTCCAAGCGGCGCGTGCTTGTTGCAATTCCAGGCTGTCTCCTTGTTGGACGCGCCAACAAATGACCGCCAAACCGAACAGCCACCAACCGGTCTGGGCCATCGCCAAGTTGGCCAAGAGTCGTGGAACACGAGTTTGAGTCAGCGCCATCAACGCCCCTCCCAACATCGTGATCACCGCCAAAACCAACAGCAAAGCAACTCCGACGTGCGTCGCTACAGGGGAAGGCAGCAAGCAAATTCGCAGTAAGGCAGAAATCGCAGCCAGACGCGGTACGAGCAACAGGACCCCCGCCGTCCAACCGTCGACGCCATTTACGACGTCGACCATCGCGAAATGAAACGGCACAGCTGCCAGTGGAATCGCCAAGCCGGTGATCAGCAAGATCAAGGCGGCGCTAGGCATTGCTGTATGATGCGCTGCGGTCGTTGCGTTGAGATTCATTACCGACAGCGTCGTCGTGCCAGTCAATGCATACAGGAACACGAACCCTAAAACGGTCAGACTCAACGATAAACCCGCCATGATGGCGAATTTTAGCGTCGCTCCTTTTGCCGTTGGAGTCCGCTCACTAACAAACAGAACCAAAACCAGTGGCAAGTAGGCCAAGGCCAGCGCAGCGGTCAGCAACACCAGATCATCAGCCATCGCCGCCAACAGGCCTCCAGCTGTGCTGAACAATAGCATCGCCACACTTTCCACGGCCGATCGTTCGCCGCAAGAGCGTTGCGACAGTAAGCCGGCGAATACGCCACCGACGCCGAGCATGATCCACTGCAATGTCTCGATATGCGGATCGACGGTAACCTCGGCGATCTCTGTTGCATCAATGCCGGAGGAAATCCACGCTTTAGCGGCGCCGGCGGCGATGAATATGCAGACGCCGATCGCGCCCACCCATACTTTGCTGAGACGGCGATGTTGAAATACCATCAGCAACAAGCAGGCTGTGGCAACCAGAATGATCTGGGGACAAAGTATCGCGAGGGTCGGATTGGTCATACCTGCCTCCCCCCCTTTAGCGATCTAAGTTGCGGTCATCAATGCGTACGACGGCAGCAGGCAGCGACTGTTGCTGTGCGACAATTTGCGACACGGCCGTATCGGTGCGGCTGAAGAAAATTTGCGGCGCCACGCCGATGCACAATACTGCGATGATCAGCGGCAACACAGCCGCCATTTCTCGCAGATTCAAATCTCCGCGAATCGCCTGGGTGATGGTCTCTTGCGGCGTCCAGGAGGGATGATCGATGACCGGTTCGCGAAACGTTCCCCCAAACACGCGTTGCATGACTCGCAAGAAACACCACGTGCACAGCACAAGCGCCACTAGACCAGTGATCGCAAACCCCGGATGAATCTCCACGACGCCCATGGAGACTGTGGCTGTCGCGATAAATCCACTGGTCAACGGCAACGCAATCAGAGAAGCGACGCCAATGAACGTCACGCCTGCCAAGCGAGGATACCGACTCGCAAATCCGCTAAACGCCTCGGCTTCTCGCGTGCGATACCGCGTGAACAACGCGCTGGTCACACAGATCACGATTCCCAGCGACAACCCATGACTACACAGTGCCAACAGGCTGCCGTTGATGCCGATCACGGTGCTTGAAAACAGTCCCAGTACCGAAAAGCTGGCGTAACTCACCGTCAAGTTTGCCGTTAAGCGCTTGAGGTCATCCTGCACCAGCGCCAGCATCACGCCATAGATCGCACCAATAGCGGCCGGCCAGAGAAAATATCCGGAGAGGTCGCCGCACAGTCCGGGAAACAGCGGCAATAACAATCGCAACCAGCCATAGAGGCCGATTTTTATCCAAGCGCCGCATAGCATCAACAGTCCCGCCGTCGGCGCTTCGACTGCGGCATCCTGCAACCAAATATGCAGTGGAAACAATGGCACATGAATCGCAAAGCCCAAACCAATCGCCGCAAACAGCCACAATTCAATCCCGGCCCAATACTGAGCGTTTTCGGAACTGGCCGCCGCGAGTTGTGGCAATTCCGTGACCAATTGCTGCAGATTCAACGTGAATTCCGCGCTGCCCGACATCCAGTGGTGCGAAAGCACTAGCAGCCCGCAACCGGCAAACGTCAAACCGCTGCCGACGAGCGTAAACAAAAAGAACTTGATTGCCGCCGGCCGTCGATCGGTTCCCCCCCAACCGCCGATCAAAAAAAACAGAGACACCCGCGTCACTTCCCAACAGAGAAACAACCACAGAAGATTGTCCGTCACAAAGACTCCCAGCAGACCCGCTTCCAGAATGAGCAGGCATGCCAAATACAAATCAATCCGTGGATGGGCGCGGATGACGGTGATCAATACAGCGGCATAGGTCAGCAAGGCCGTTAAGACCAGCAACCAAACGTTGATACCATCGACGTGCCATGTGGGTGGAAAGAATAATGAACTGGATGTCGAATGTGTGTCGACGGCCAGTGGATCATAGGTAACGGCGATCCAGAGCGTTGCCGCCAATGTTGCTATGGTGAAGCCGGTCGCTATCCCCTGCGCCGCCCGCGGGCGCGCACGCCCCCCAACGAGCACGGCGATGGTACCGGCCAGTGGGAGCAGGACGAGTGAAGAGACTAAGTCGGACATCAAATCATTTCAGGCGACGCCAGAAGGGATGGTCAGCGCACGCCGGTGCCGGACCAGAGAACGACCGCGAAAATCATGGCCACTGCTGCCACGATCATCAAGGCATAAAACTGTATCAAGCCGTTTTGCAGCGACTGCGCGGACTTCGCGAATCTGACCGGCAGTCTCGCAAATGTGCCGATGAGTATGCGATCAATAAAAAACCAATCCACAAACCGGCAGAGCAACGACCCGGCGCGTAACGGCAGAGCGACGCCCAAGAAGTAATAGTCACGCAAATAGAATTCGCGGCTTCCCAAAGTCGTGAATGGTCGCAAGAGGCGCGCGACCGGGGTGGGAAGACGACTATCGGCAACGCGCGCTAGCCACGCCGTGATGACGCCGCCCACAACAGTCGCGGTGAGGATGGTTTGTACAAAGCGATCCTCACTCATCGGCGCGACGCCGGGCAATAGATAATTGTTCAGCCATCCAGTCAACGGACCAAGCACCGCACCCGCGGCCAAGGTCGCCCCGGCGAGCAGCAGCAACACGCCGTGTTGAGGCCAAGTCGGGGGCGCTGCCTTTGCATGATTCTCGCGCATGGCTGCGTCGTGGACAGCTGAGGGCCACAGTAATCGGAACAGGCCGACCGTCGTGAAAAAAATCGCCCCCACCGCACACCAGAAAAATACCGACCACCATGTTGATGTTGTTGCGTCGGCGACAACACCCGCATTGCGGACGAGGGAAAGAATCGCTGTCAGGCTCCAAAAACCCGACAGCAGGGGAACTCCACACAGCCCGACGGTCGCGCAAAGAGCGACTGTTTTTTCAATGCGAGAGCGGCCAGTCGCCAGACAAATAACTGCCATGCCGGTCGAGAGGATGGCCAACTGCATCCCGGCGACCGCGATACCATCCGGCGCGCCGGTTCCCACAGCCAGCCAAATCAATCCCAAGTACGCAATCGTAACAAAGGCGAGAAGTCGTGCACGTGACGTGAGCGTGGCGGCGATCCACCCGGCGGCCAGTGCCGTCCCGCTGCCGATAGCGGCCACCACCAACAATCCGTTGGGTATGTGCGCGAGAAACGTTTCGAAGCGTAGCAACAGAGAAATCCCGGCGACGCCGCTGCCCACACATTGCAAACAAGCCGCCACTATGGGGGATTCTTCACCCGCATCGGGCAACCAAACCCACAGCGGAAACTGTGCGCAACCCGCAATGGCCGCCACCAAGATGCCGATCCCGGCGATTGTCTCCTGACTGGTGAAATCTCGATTTTGAATAGCGGCCAATAGCTGCGCGCTTTCCAACGTTCCCGTCGTCCCCCACAAAATGCACGCTGCGATCAGCAATCCACACCCGCCGACTGAAAGCACTAGCGCGGATTTTCGCACGGCCATGCGACGCCGCAAATCGGCCCCTGCTTCACCCGCTAAGCCGCACACAGCGACGGCCAGCAATTGCCAGGCCACAATCAATTGCAGAAAATTCTCGGAGGCCAGCAACAAGACGGTCACGCTGACAGCACCTGAAAGCAGACACAACCGGCACCAATCCGTGGCTGCCGTTGAAGGCCCCATTGCCGCATGCAGAACAATCAGCCCGCCAACTACCGTGACGATAAAAATCAGCCATGCGGTCGTGTGGTCGGCAACCAGTGACAGCGAGACGGTGAACGGGATTTGTCCCGGCAGGGAAAACCATTCGCCCACGACCACTTGCAACGGTTCCGATTGTTGCGACGTGACATACAACAAGCTTGCGCCGGCGGCTGAGGTTGCCAGTCCACCGAGACCGGCGAGCGCCCGGCAGGCGCGGGGCATGCGCAGTAATCCCCCCAGCAACACGACCACGCAAGTCGTGAGTGGAATAAAAAATGTCGAAATGAGACTAACGTGGATCACGCGCGGCAATCTTCCTGTGGATGCCCGGTTACAGTTTCGATTGTGCGGCGGCGGGACAGGACCCGAAAAAATGTCACTGCCACGACGGTTTGAGCAGTGGCCAGGCCCCCGATGAGGAATAACCAAGCAGCGCCGCTGACATCTTCCCGCGATGCACTAAGCGCAGCAAGGGCGACGCACGTACCTTGCAGCATGATTTGTCCCCCCAAAAGCAAGTGGAACATACTCCGCCGACAGATCACGCAAAGAGTTCCTGCGACGAACTGAAACATCGCGAACACGAGCAGATTGTGCAACATCGCCGGATCGATTGTCATGCCGCTGTGCCCTCCGCAGGTTGCGCCGTCGGCTCCGAAGGTCCGCCCGTCATCATACGCGACACGGTTACCATGGCGATCATCAACAGCAGACTGACAACGGTCAGGCTGATGCCGTGATCGAACAACAGCGAACGTCCCAAGTCACTCCAGCCAAATCGACTGGAGGAATCTGCGATAGCTGTCGCGCGGGGCGGTTCTGTAGAGACGGCGGGTGGCAGTGCACTGAGTAGTCCTGTGAATAACAAAGCCGAGACCGCACAGGCGAGCCCGGTGATTCCCCAAGACGATTCGGGGGGCGATTCGTCGTTCGTCTCCGAAACGGCGGCAAAGAGGAGCAAGGTTCCGAGGAATCCCACGTTGACGATGAGGTTCATCACACCGACGATCACCGTGCCGCCGACAAAAAGCAGTACTGTATTGGCCAACACCGCAACAACAAACCAAGCCAGCCCACGGCGACGACTGCGGCTGGTAATGACGGCAATGGTAGCCACCAATCCACAACCGGCTGGAACCAGAAAGGAGAGCGTCGAAATAAACGACGACGAGATCGCGATGAGAGAATCGCCGCTGGTGAGTGGGAATAGGCTCAACAGGACGGCCAAGGCGATGATGGCGATAGCGGTTCCCGTGCGGCGCGGTGCGGGTTTGCGCTGTATTAGCAGCAGAGCGACTCCCCCAGCCCCCAGTCCGCAGACGATCAACGTCGTTATCGGCAGTCCTTGCACGCTCATCCGTGAATCCCTGGAAAAATCCTCACCTGGGGACGCGACAGGCGCTCGATCACGTCCCGCTCTTAAACAAACAGGGGCTAACAGCCGGTTTCTGTTTTGTCGACAACCATGCCTTTCCACAGCGCGGTTACGTGCGTGCGGTGAAACATCAACCCGTAGGTGATCATCCCGCCGGCAACGATCCATGACAACAACCCGCGCGTCATGAAGTCATCGGGACGTAACCACGTTTCGGTGGTCAACGCGATCATCAAATTCGTCCCCGCCACCGCCAGCAATAAGTTTCCGGCGATGTTCTCGACATCAGACGTTTGCCGTGCCGCACATTTTGTCCGCAACCATGCCAACCCGCACAAAACAGCCGCCAATTTGACGGCTACCACCATCGCCCGCAAAACCACGGCGGCCGTAGTGAAAGTGTCGTCGGTAGTGTACGTCGTGATTCCCCAGAAATACCAGCCTCCGCCGAACAGCCCGATCGTCAACAGCGCCAAGACGATGCACTGGAGATGCACAATCAATTCGATCTCCTGCGGAGGATCGGCCCGGCTCAGACACAGAACTCCTACCGCAAGCAAAAACACCGCACATCCCAACGGTTGAACGATTGCCACCCAGGATCCCGCTTGCGCTTGGACATTTGCAATATTGGCAAGATTATAACTACCGAACAAAAATCCCAGACCGGCCAGTGCGCAGACCATTGTCAACCAGGTGGTCATGGTGCGGAGCAGCGCTGAGAATTCCCCGCAACTCCCCACCACCGGAAGGTAACGTACGATTTCCAATCCGCCGCACGCGACAACCAGCCAAACGGCGATCCCCTGGGACGCTGGCCAAGCGGACATCATTTCGGCCAACACACTCCCCAGCGCCGCCGTCCAAGCAAAGAGCCGAAATGCCCCGCCGAATGCGTGTGCAAGGGATGCAGGCTGGGAGATCAGTCCCGCCCCGAAGATTTTTCGCCCACGTTGAACCAAACGGGCACGCGTGATGCGACGGCCGGTAATGAGGTATTCCTCAACGACGATCATCCAACAGACCGCTGCCGGAATTCCACAACAGAGGATCAAGAAAGTTGTCCACATGGTCGTCTCACTTCACATCCGGTCGCCCAAACCGGCAGCCATAGAAAACGCACAACAGTAACGGAGCCAGAAAAACCAACGTCCGCACAAACGCCTCCACGCGATTCGCCGCCACCGGTTCTGCAGCATGCAAGGCCGCGGCGATCGGCAGCAGCAATACCATGCCGGTGCCCAGCAGAGCGATCAAGATTGTCCGCCGCCACAAAGCAGGTCCCGGTGTTTTTATATCGAGTACTTGCGTGTCTGGATTCTCAAGGTTCGAATCAACCGAAGCACCACCGTCCCGCCGCCGCAGTCGCAGCGCATTGATCAACAGCACTGCAACGAGACTGCCGCAGACGACGAACAACAGTACCAAATTTGTGGAATTGACAAGCATGGGCGGATGTTGGCACAGATTGCTCAGTGGGTAAAGAGGAGTCCGGGGGGGGGACTAGTGGCCGGTGGCCAGGAAGAGTTGGCGGTAGCTAGTAGCCAGTAGAGTTGGTTGGGGATGGGTGTTTGGCAGTCATCGGGTGGCAGCGATTGCCAACGGCAATCGGTGTGCTGTAGGCACAAGAAGCAGCAATTTCAGCTGTCCCTACCAACAGACTCTGCTTGTTTAAGATCGCGGAAATTGCGGATTCTTGCGGGCTGCGCCCGCCCCGATAGCAGAGCTATCGCGGCCACCCCGGAGTTTTTCATTAACCGGACCAACGCCCGTTCTAACGCCGCCCTTTGGTCACGCGCGCACGGGCATCCAGATAAGCCCCTAAGGCGCGGGCGTAGGGCATTGCTGTGGTGAATGGGCAATAATCGACACCGATTCCAGTCGAGAGACCTCGCAGCTCGTTGCAGAATTCTCGGTACTTGGTCAAATAGTGCGAACGCAGGCGATGGGGGTCGACCAATTGCGGTGAATGGGTGCCTTCCAAGTCGCGGAATTGTGTGGGGCGGCTGAAGGGGAAATCTTCCTCTTCGGGGGCGACAATATGAAACAGTAGCACTTCGTGCCGCGCGTGCCGAAATTGTCGCAGCGCGCGGGATAAAGCGTCGAGATCGTCAAAGCAATCGCTCAGTAGGACCACCAAGCTGCGACGGCTGAGCGTCGGGACGATCCTTTCCAGCACCGACCCTAGACTGGTTTCGCCCCCCGGAACAACGTGACTCAATGATTGTACGAGTTGCGGGAATGCCTGCGGCTTGGCGGATGGTTCGATGTTGTCCCGAATCTTCGTGTCGAACGTCACCCAACCCACAGCATCGCGCTGTAGCAGCAACAGATATCCCAAAGCGGCCGCTAATTGTCGAGCATAGGCGAGTTTGCTGAGCGTCTTGCCCGCATACGCCATGCTGCCGGAGCAATCGACGATCAGTCGACAGCGGAGATTGGTTTCGTCTTCATACTCTTTGACGAAATACCGCTTGGTCTTTCCATAAGCCCGCCAATCAATGTGCCGGACTTCATCGCCGGGGTGATATTGCCGATGCTCCACAAATTCCACGCTGGAGCCTTTGTGGGGGCTGAGGTGTTGCCCCATCATGAATCCCTCGACGATCCGTTTGGCCACGACCTCCAGATTGCCGATTCCGGCCAAAGCGGTGGGGTCGTGCAGAGCGGCATCCTGGGGGGACATGGGCAGATCCGTGAAATCGGTGTAGAATCAGCGGTATCGAAACTCAGTATCGGAGAATCGAGGAGTCGTTTTTGATAGCGGTCTCCCTACCGTCCTACCGATCTGTGCTGATGATCGCAAGCGAAATGCCTGACCTTGAACTCGCGGCGACCCACAAGAGTACCTATAATTCCGCTATAGCGATCCCCTGTTTTCTCAACACGGCCGAGTTTAAAACGATGCCTGAGACCCCGCCCCGCAACAACATTTTTTTCCCTCTGACGATCGTCGCTGGGACATTGTTTGCGATCACAATTCTAGCCGTTACGATGGCGACGCTCAGCGACCCCCGTGCGCCGGTGGCGAAATTCCTCAATGCCTATGCCGGAATTCTGATCGGTGTCGAAGTGGGAGCCATCTTGACGCTCGGTTTTCTGGCCATGACCGTCGACCGGCTTCATACTTTGCGAGAAAACCGCATGACTATCACCAACCCGCCTGAAGCGGAAACCTCCACGAAAGGGCCCGAATCATGAAAGTTCGCAATCACGAAGCGATCACACAAACCCCGGTCGAGATGGAAGGGGCCGTCGGCGCCAAGGTGCGGTGGTTGATCGGCGAAGACGATGGAGCTCCCAATTTCGCCATGCGAATGTTCGAACTCGAACCGGGAGGCGAAACCCCCAAGCACAATCATCCCTACGAACATGAAGTCTATGTGCTCGAAGGCAACGGACGAGTCTACGAAGGGGAGACCGAACATTCGATCGCTGCCGGCGACTGCATCTACGTCGTCTCTGACGAGGTGCACCAGTTTCGCAATACGGGCGATGCTCCGATGAAATTTCTCTGCATGGTGCCGATCATGAACAAATGCACCGATTGAACACCGCGCAATTTCGCTGGGCGGGAGGGCGAAGCTCCCGCTGAGCCGCGCGCTACCCAAACGGTTTCCTCTCTAGCGGCCCGGCGGAAGTCTCGCCCTTCCGGTCAACCCCTTCTCCCATAGCGCTGCCCGCCATGTCTGCCAAAGTTCAAAAGCAAATCGAAAAGCTCCGCGACGAATTGCGGCGGCATAGCTACTTGTATTATGTCGAGGCACGCCCGGAAATTCCGGACCGCGAATTCGACAAACTGCTCAAGCAACTCGAAACGCTCGAACAACAACACCCCGAATTCGACACGCCCGACAGCCCTTCGCACAAGGTGGGCGGCGAACCGATTGCCGGGTTCAACACGGTCGAGCATCGAGAGCCGATGTTGTCGATCGACAATGTCTATGATGTCGACGCTGTGCGCGATTTCGACACGCGCCTCAAAAAACTGCTCGGCAGTGACGACGATTTGGCCTATGTAGCGGAGTACAAAATCGACGGTGTGGCCATTTCGCTGATTTACGAAAATGGTCTGTTGGTGCAAGGTGTCACCCGTGGCGATGGGCGGCAGGGGGATGACATCACGCACAATGCCCGCATTTTACGAGGCGTCCCGCTGCGGCTGCGGGGAGACAATCCTCCCCCCGTGCTCGAGGTGCGTGGCGAGGTCTTCATCAGTAATCCCGACTTCGCGCACATCAAAGCCGCGCAGGCCCAAGCCGGTGAGCAAGTCTTCATCAATCCCCGCAATTCCGCCGCCGGCGCGCTGAAGTTGCTCGATCCCAAGATCGCCATCCAACGCAAGCTGCGGTTTTTTGCTCATGGAGCGGGGTATGTGGAAGGCGTTGAATTCCCCACGCAGATGGAGTTCCTCACCGCCATCCGCAATTGGGGCATTCCCACCACTCCCGGCGTCACGCTATGCCCGTTCCTCGATGTGGCGCTGACCCAATGTGAAACATTCATTGAGAACTTACACTCGTTGGATTTTGAAGTCGACGGCATTGTGCTCAAGGTCAACGACCGGGAAGTCCAGGAGGAATTGGGGCGGACCAGCAAAAGCCCGCGCTGGATTTTGGCTTACAAGTGGGAGAAGTACGAAGCGGTCACGCAGATTGAAAGCATCGACGTGCAAGTCGGCAAGACCGGCGCGCTGACACCCGTAGCGCATCTCAAACCGGTGGAAATCGATCTGACGACCGTCTCGCGAGCCAGTTTGCACAATCGGGACGAAGTCGAACGGTTGGGTGTTCGTATCGGCGACTGGGTTGTGGTCGAAAAAGCGGGCAAGATCATTCCGCACGTCGTCCGTGTCGAGGAAGACCGTCGCGATGGGACCGAAGAGGAATTCCCATTCCCCAAGAATTGCCCTGTTTGCGAGACACCGGCGGTGCAAGACGAGGGAGGTGTCTACGTCCGTTGCCCCAACCCCGATTGCCCCGCGCAATTGCGCGAAACCTTACGGTTCTTCGCCTCGCGGGCAGCGATGGATATCGAGGGCTTGGGCATCAAACTGATCGAACAATTGCTAGCGGCAAAGCTGTTGACGAGCCTGACCGATGTGTATCGTTTGTCTGACCGCCGCGAAGAACTGCTCGCGCTGGAACGGATGGGAGAAAAATCAGTCGACAACCTGCTCGCCGCCATCGAAGGTTCCAAGACGCAACCGCTCTGGCGGCTGCTGACGGGCTTGAATATTCGCCATGTCGGCACGAACACGTCGCAGGTCTTGATGCGACGGTTCGGCACGTTGGATGAAATCATGCAGCAAACCGAGGAACAGTTGGCCGAAGTCGATGAGATCGGCCCGGTCATCGCCGCAGCTGTGTCCCAGTTTTTCCATTCCGAAGTCGGCCGCTGCATTGTTGAGGAGTTGCGGGGGTTTGGATTGAACTTCGGCGAACCAGTCGAAGCGCAAGAAACCGTGGAAGGTGATTTGGTTTTCGACGGGAAAACGATCGTCGTCACCGGCACGCTGACAAAATTCACGCGCGACGAGATCAAGGAGTTGATCCGCAATCATGGCGGAAAGGCGGCCGGTAGCGTCTCGAAGAAGACCGACTACGTCGTCGCCGGCGAAAAAGCGGGCAGCAAACTCGACAAGGCGACCAGCCTGGGCGTCCCGGTGCTGACCGAAGACGAATTCCTGGCAATGGTGAAATAACACCCCCCCTCAGCCCCCGGCTCCGCCGGGGGGTAACGCGGATGGGTCATTTCCCCCCCGGCAAAGCCGGGGGCTGAGGGATGAATTGGCGGAATTCGCGGGCGGATTATTTTTTGGCCTTCGCGTCGAGTTCGTCCATGGTGAAACGAACGCTGACGATATAAGGCTTCTTGCCTTTTTCCCAATGACCGTACGTGGTGGTGACAAACGTGCCATCGGGCAGCAATTCAACGGCGGGGTAGGCACAGTCGGCTCCGCGATGATTGTCCATCAACCGCACACGGTATTGCCCTTCGGTTCCGTTGACGATGTCGTCGTACGTTCCGACCCAGCCAACCCAATCCCCTTTGGTGGGACTCTCGTGTGTGGTGTCGCGGAACGAGATGAACAACCGTCCGTCGGGCGTATAACGCCCCGTATGCCGGTCGCCGGTCAATGCCGCCGGAAGTTGTCGCGGCTTGCTCCAAGTCTGACCTTCGTCGTCGGAGAAGATGACGAACGAATTCAGTGTGCGGCTATTTTCCCGCAGCAACACGGCGATCTGTTTCCCATCAGGCGAACGAATCCAACCCGGTTCGCACAGATGCGCTTGTGGGTGTTGGGCAATCACTTCTGGTTGGCTCCAAGTCAAACCTCCGTCGCTGCTGACGGTTTTATACAAATGGAACTGCACTGGTTTGGTTTGTTTGGAGTCCTTACGGAGAAAACGACCGTCGTCATGAAACAGCGCCATGTAGTCGCCATTGGCCAAACGGCCCACGCAGGACATGGTGACGATTCCGCCAAAATCACCGATCGGTCTCAGCGGACTCCAACTGGCGCCGTCATCTTCAGAGACCGCCATGCGAATCGGGTGTAGTCCCGAAAACATAATCAACCGTTTGACGCCTTGCTTGTCGATCACGCGATGGATCGTGGGAACTTCTTTTGATGTCGACCAGTTTTCCGGCACAGGCAGACGCTCCGACCAGGTCAATCCGCCATCGTTCGAGCGTTTCATCACAATCGCGCCACGGCCATGCCCCTGGGGATAGACGCAAATCATGGTCTGATTGTCTTCCAACAGCACCGTCGTCGGATGTCCCAAATATTGCCCCGGCTCACGGTCCACGACGACTTGCCGCTCGGTCTCGCCGGCCAAATCGACCACGGGGATCGTATAATCCCGCCGTAACGGTTTCTCAGTTTCGTCTCCTAGGACGGCGCTGCTGACGACAGTCAAAATAATGAGCGTACAAAACGGGACGAAAGCGCGGTGCATGGGGTAACCTCGTCGTTGTTCGATTGATAACCAGTTCGGATAGACCAATA
Organism: Symmachiella macrocystis; assembly: GCF_007860075.1. Lineage (NCBI taxonomy): Bacteria > Pseudomonadati > Planctomycetota > Planctomycetia > Planctomycetales > Planctomycetaceae > Symmachiella > Symmachiella macrocystis. Next base: position 1,491,525 of record NZ_SJPP01000001.1, on the reverse strand, counting down.
ACCATATCAGCATAAACGGTGAACTACCGGTGAGGAAAGCGAGCGGAGTAAAGAATTCGCACGGTGATGCGTCACTGTCGCCGGCCATTTCCCAAACCGACGGCGTGCCAAACGCTACGATTGTCGGTCGCCTGCATTTCAACCATTTCGCATGCGCGTTAAAGTGGTATCTCACCCGGCGAAAGCCGTTGCCGGGTGACCTCCACCAAAATTCCCACCACGAAGCGAATAGAAGGCCCTCAGCAAAATGTTGATTTTCGACGCCCACCTGGATATGGCTTGGAATGCTCTGGAATTCAATCGCGATTTGATGCTGCCGGTCAGCGAGATTCGCAAGTTCGAGCGTCAATTCACGGACATCGTACCGGGTGAAAACACCGTTTCCTGGACGGAGTTACGGAAAGGCAATGTCTTTCTCACCATCTCGACGCTGATCGCCCGGCTGCATCGCAAAGATGCGGTGCGAACGTTTTACCAGTCCCGCGAAGCGGACTATGGAGCTGCTCGCGGCCAAATGGCGTATTACCAAGCGATGGTCGAACGGGGCGTGCTGCGGCCGATCACCGACGCAGCGACTCTCGATGCGCACGTCGCCCAGTGGGAAAGCGGCGACACGGATGAGCTGCCGATGGGCTACATCCTGAGCATGGAGGGGAGCCAGCCGGTTCAAAATCCGGAACAGATTCACCACTGGTATGAGTTGGGTCTACGGATTTTGGGCCCCGCGCATTACGGCGAAAACCCGTATTGTTTCGGCACCGGCAGTAAAGGAGGCCTGAAAGCAGACGGACCGGCGCTGCTCAAAGCGATGGATGCCGTCGGCATGTTGCTGGACGCCACGCACTTGGCGGATCAATCCTTTTGGGAAGCACTGGACATCTTCGAAGGCCCGGTCTTGGCCAGCCACCACAATTGCCGCGCACTGGTCGACGCCGACCGGCAATTGACGGATGAGCAAATCAAAGCCCTGATCGAGCGCGGTTCAGTCATCGGCGCCGCCATGGATGCCTGGATGATCCAACCCGGCTGGGTCATCGGCGTCACACAACCGAGCGACGCGTGTACGTTGTCGACATTAGCGGACCACATCGACCACATCTGCCAAATCGCCGGCAACGCCAACCACTGCGGCATCGGCTCGGACCTGGACGGCGGGTTCGGCAAGGAACAATCCCCCCACGACCTAGAGACGATCGCCGATCTGTACAAACTGGGAGAAATCCTCAAATCCCGCGGCTACAGCGATGCCGATGTTGAGGGCATCATGTATCGCAACTGGGTGGATTTCTTCCGGCGGGCTTGGGCGTGAGTAGTAGGCGGTAGGCGGTAGGCGGTAGGCGGTAGGCAGTAGGGCTGGTCGGGGGCGGGATTTGGCTTTGGATCGCCTGCTGTTGAGCGGCTGCCAACCCTACGGTCTAAGGACTACAGCCTAAAGCCGAGCAAAGTAACGCGCGGTCGCACTTGTGCGAATTAGCGTTTCCGGCGGACAAGGCCGCCTTCACGAATCACGTAGGGATCGACCCAACAGGCGTGGCAATTGTTCGCGCCTCCTGGACAGGTTGTTCGCAGTTCCAATATTTCGACGTCGCGAATATCGATGGCAAAATCTTCGACTTGCTGAGCAGCTTGTTGGGGCTTTGATGTCCAGAGCAGGCGGTTGTCTGCGATAATGCTGAAGGTTACCGGCGATTCGCCGGAACTCCCTGCTGCGGCTGCGAGGACCGCTCCTCCGAGTAACGTGCCAAATTTTCCTCCCAGGTTGTATCGCGCACGCGAGTGCCCGCCGCCGGGAGGGTGCATGCCGATTCCATTCTCAACATGACTTCCATGGACCATGATTGGATCCGGATGATAGGCCCCTTTTTTACCGTGCTTGGCAAATCCCCACGGTCCCAGAATTAGGTCAAACTCCGGCAGATCGGTCAGGAAGAATTTTTGGTCAGGGAACGGGGCCTCCAAGGCCTGCTGAACGCGCGAAGCAATCCATTTCTGTTGAAAAGTCCCCGGTGTTGTCGTCGCCTGTTCATACCAATGTCGAGCACGTTGCTGGTAACGTTGCTGACTCTCTCCAGTGGCTCGTTCGGCTAACTTCCACCAGGCATCTCCAATCTGGGAGACGTCAGTCGTGTTCTGTTTCTGCTCAAGTTGAGCGGCCAATTTAATTTCCTCGTGATCGGACCGTGCGAGATAAAACGTTCCTTGTTCCCAATCGTTTTCCACAAAACAGAGGAAGTGCCCCAACGTATCATTGGCGCGGCCATCGAGCGGTTGAGTCTCTAAGAGTTTTCTCGCGTTCATCGCATCGGACGATTCGTCTTGCAGTTGCTGCGTTCGATCATGCACGACGCGTGTTTCCACCAGTAGCCTGGGATTCTTGGACTTTCGGGCGATGGCTTGCGACAACGCGGCAATTTTCGATGCCGATTCATAGCGTCTTGCGCGAAGTGCGTCTTGGGCATTTTGCAATGCTTTCTCGGCAAGTTTTGCGAAGGCTTCCGGTTGACGTGTTAATCGGAACTGTCGGCGTAAGATCGCATGTTTGAAGGCAAACACGTCAACATCGTACCAGCGGTCGAGCTCGGTCACTGATTCTTCGGCCAACTGGTCATCCGCAGCTGTGTCTGCCAGCTCTTTGGCCAACGTGAGGCTGACGTACCTTTCGGAGGGATCGAGGTCCTTTTGTTTCCCGAGTTCGAGTAGTTTTTTTGCCAGGGCCGTTTTTGCTTCTGTGCGACTGGCGTAACGAAAGTCTTTTTCGAACAGCTGGCGAATCTTTCGTTGCGCGACAATTTGGGAGGATTCATCGGGGATTTTAAGTTTCGCCTTATCAGTGATATCCTCGTTCGGCGTAACCGTAGTCGCTTGTTCCGTGACAGTGGGTGGGCGATCGGGTTGGGCGTCAACTTCGTTTTGAGCCGGATCCAGTTTATTGGGATCGGGATTGGGACCTGGGTCGATCACTATTGGTGGGGGCTCGACAATTGTGGACTCGTTGCGATTACCAGAGTCCTCAAGCACAAGCTGTTGATCAGCGTCGCTGACGACTTCAATCGAGTTATTCACAGCGGCCGATTCATTAGAAGGTCGGCGTAACTCCGCATCGTCCCCCGCGAGTTCACGGCCATGGCTGGGGGGAATACCGGCGTTGCTGTTTGGCGTCGAGATTGTCTGATCGGCGACGTCGTCGCGTTGATCTGTGTCTGCCACGCGCGATACGAAAACGAACACACAGATCAACACGGCGATGGCGGAGAGGGCAACGCTCATGAGAATGATGCGAAATCTTGCCGACCCGTGACTTGGGAAGGGAGAAGTCTTGGCAAGGCTCGCGAGTTGCTGATCGTAAAGGCGACGACGTTTGGGGTCTAATAAACAAACTCGCGCTGCAGCAAGTTCGTTGAGCAGACCTTGGGCGTCCGCGATGTGATCACCCGTGACATATTGATGCAGAAACGACATCCGCCGTTCTGCCGCAGCTTCAATGACCTCTGGATCGGATTCGTATTCATCAATTCCAAGCAAGCGATAATGGCTCGGTGGCTGGTCTCTCGGAGAGATGCCCAGCCACTTATGGTAAGGATCGAATTCTCCCATAATTCCCGCTCACTCCATACCAAACAATCACGCCTTGCAGCAGGATGAACGCCTACGAACAAGATTCTGTTACCTGTACAAGTCGTTTCAAAACCCTCTGGCGCGTCTCGCTGAGACTGATCTGAATGTTTCGAGAACAATCGCAACCGGGTTTTGAAACGGGTTCTCGCAATGAAACGAAATTCTAATCTCCGCACAACCGCAGCGACTAGCCGCGCACCGCTTCGGCCTCCATCGCTAACAAATTCTCTTTCAAACTGATGCCTTGCGGGGCGGAGTAGCCGCCCAGTTTTCCACCGGAGGCGACGACGCGGTGGCAGGGGATCAGGATGGGAAAAGGATTCGAGGACATCACTGTGCCGACGGCACGGGCGGCGCGGGGGTAGCCGGCCAGCTCGGCCAATTCGCCGTAGGAGACCGTCTGCCCGTACTGGATTGCGCGGGTGGCAGATATCACCGATTCTTGGAAAGCGGTCAGTTTCGAAAATGCGACCTGCACGTCGGAGAAGTCGACGTATTCCCCCTGACCGTATTTCTGTAAGCGGCGGCGCAAGTTGGGGAACCAGTCCGCATCGGCAGGCGGGGGATTGTGGTCGGTCGCCTGTTCTTGGCAGATAGACTCACGAACTTCGCCGTCGCTACTGTGTCCTACAGTCAGACGATAGACGTGGTTGCCGTTGCCGGTGAGTCCCATCCAACCCAGATCCGTTAAAAAGATCGACATCTGTTGATTCGAATTCGACGAATTGTCTCTTTGACCCATCTGGGCGTCCTTTATACAATGCACCTCTGGCAGACCGTCGCTGCCATTATACCGCAATGCGGCCAAGGAAACAGGATCGGGACGGGGGTCTGTTGGGACAACTTGTCACTGTTCCTGCCGAATGGATGGCGACCAAGTGCGGATGACCATATTTAAAAAAGCTTTTTTCAAGTTTCAACGAAACATTTGCCTGGGGCAACGACACTTTAGTGAGTGATTCACCTTACTTTAACAGCGAGGACAACCGAATGGACGAATTCAGTTCTCTCGCGGACGATTTTTACGTCAACATGAACCTCAACACGGAGATGCCGCTTCCGCAACAACGCGAAACCATCCTCAGCTTTTTCGAGCGGATTCAAAAAACCTATCCCACGATGCGGAATTTTTATACGCGGGATACCGGGGATTTTGTGCTCGAAGAAGATAAAGAGCACAACAGTTATCGCTGGATTTCCATCGAGCCGCGCCGCGTCTGTAGCGGCTATGTGAATCCTCCGAACCGCGAATTGGCGATGGATCAGCACAAATTGGTGTTGGAACTCATTCCGTACATGTTGTCGGTCAGCCCGATGGATTGCGAAGCTCTCGATTTCATGCTGGGCTTCGATTTCAATTACAAAGGCAACCACGACGCGCTGGTCGCCGAAGCGTTGGGGACCAGTTCAGCCATGGACGGGATGGTGGACTTTCCCGATGCCCGCGTGATCAATTACGAACCAGCCATCACGATCAGCCTCGACGACAGTTGCCGCCTGCAGGCGAGATTAATGATCGAAACTCGTACCAGCGCCTATCACGTGCGCCGCGACGACTATCCCGAAGAGCAGATCAGCGTCTACTTCACGACCCGCAAATATGGCAGCTTAGAACCGGGCGCCACGTTCGACGACACGTTGGATGTGCTCCGCGAACGGAACGACCATCTCTTAAAGAAATTCGTGATCGACGAAGTGCTCAACCCTCTGAAATCGACGATCTCCACCAAATAAAGAGGGGTGTCATCCCTCCGAATTGAGTGGCACTTGCCCGCTTGTTGTCTTTTGCCACTTGTTGAGGAATGAACGAACAGCCGCCAACAACGACCGCTCCGCCGCAGGCCACGCGGGCCATCGAACTGCGCGGCGTGCGGGTGCACAACTTGCGGGGCATCGATATCGATATCCCGCTCAAGCAGTTGGTAGTGATCACCGGCGTCAGCGGTTCGGGCAAAAGCAGCCTCGCGTTCGATACCTTGTATGCCGAAGGCCAGCGACGGTACATTGAAAGTTTTTCTGCCTATGCCCGGCAGTTTCTCGACCGGTTGGACAAACCCGATGCCGATCGCATCGATCATATTCCGCCGGCGATCGCCATCCGCCAATCAAGCCGCAGCCGCAGTGGACGCTCGACGGTCGCCACTGCAACGGAAGTCTATGATTTTTTGCGGCTGCTATACGCCAAAATCGGACGCCTGTATTGTCCCGATTGCAGCGTGCCTGTCCAACGGCATTCGACGGCCTATATTTGCCAACAGGTCGAAAGCCTGCCGCCCAAAACACGGTTCCAAGTCTGTTTTCCGGTGATTGCCGAAGGCTCGGAATCGTTCGATGCGACCATCGCCGGATTGCTCGAAGCCGGTTTCACACGCTGCATCACTGCGGGACAAACAGTCAATCTGAGCGACCATCCAGTTGGACTTGCCGAACCGTCCGCCGATGCGCTGATTGTGGTTGATCGGCTGTCGGCGGGGACCGCCAGCACCGCGCGGCTGGCGGATAGCATCGAAACGGCCATGCAGCTTGGGGCAGGGCAGTGTGTGTTGCTGATTGCCGCGGATGCAGATGCGGATTCTACATCGTCGATTGCAGTCGACGGCAAGCATTGGCAGCGGTGCGCCTTTTCCAACGGTTTGCGCTGCGAGGAGTGTGGTCGTGAATTCGAGTCACCACAGCCCTCGACCTTCAGTTTCAATTCACCACTGGGCGCCTGCCCGCAATGCCAGGGGTTTGGATCGGTCTCGGCGATCTCCTGGGAAAAACTGGTACCCAATCCAACGCTCACTTTGCAGCAAGGCGCCATCGCCTGCTGGACGACACCGGCGTACGAACATGAGTGGCACGAACTGTTGGCCTTGGCCAGCGACTATGATATTCCCGTCGATATTCCCTTCGCAGATCTCACGGACGATCAAGTTCAACGGATTCACGACGGCGTCCCGGAACGAAACTTCGGCGGGATGGTCGGGTTCTTTCGTTGGCTGGAACGCCGCAAATACAAGACATCCGTGGCGGTCTTTCTCAACCGCTGGCGCAGTTACGAGCCTTGCCCTGCGTGCCGTGGGGCGCGATTGAACCCAACCGCATTGGCGGTGCAAATCGGTGAAAAAAACATCGCTCAGTTTTGCGCACAGACCGTCGGGCAAGCTGGCAAGTGGCTCGATGAGGTTCCCGGCAAAACGTCATTCGATGCCTCGGGGGCCGCTGTCGCCGAAACGATTTTTGTGCAATTGCGCGCCCGATTGCGGTATTTGAACGACGTCGGTTTGCACTACCTGACACTCAATCGTGTGATGCGGACGCTCTCCGGCGGAGAAGCGCAGCGGGTGGCATTGACCGCTGCGCTGGGGTCGAGTCTGGTGAATGCCTTGTACGTGCTGGATGAGCCGACCGCCGGACTGCATCCTCGCGACACCGAACGCTTGATCGACGCCATCGGGCAATTGCAACGGGCCGGTAATTCGGTGGTTGTGGTCGAACATGACGAAGCCTTTATGCGCGCCGCCGAACAACTGATCGACATCGGCCCCGCCGCCGGACGCAACGGGGGGCAACTCGTCTTTCAAGGCCCGCCGGAGGAGATCGTCGCTGTCGAAGATTCCGTCACCGGCGGATTTCTCTCTGGTCGAAAAACCGTCGCCAACGTTTCGCAGAAACGCCATCCACAAGGGACCATCAACCTCCGTAATGCGCACCTGCACAACCTCAAACACATTGACGTCGACTTCCCGCTCGGAATGTTGTGCGTCGTCACCGGTGTCAGCGGCAGTGGAAAGAGTACATTGGTGCAACAGACACTCTATCCGGCGATTTGTCGCGCCTTGGGACAAGCCAGTGCGACCGTCCCGCGCTGCGACGACATCAGCGGCATCGAGGCGATCGACGAAGTCATCCAAGTCGACCAAAACCCCGTCGGCCGTTCTTCACGTAGCAATCCGGTGACCTATTTGAAGGCGTTTGATGAGATTCGCAAGTCGTTTGCCGCCACGGCTGAGGCCAAGGTCCGCAACTTTACGGCGTCGCACTTCAGTTTCAATTCCGCCCAAGGGGGCCGCTGTCCCAAATGCCAAGGGGCGGGGGCGGTCGAGATTGACATGCAGTTCCTTCCCGACGTAACCATGACCTGTCCCGATTGTCGCGGCACCCGGTTTCGCCGCGAGATCTTAGGCGTCAAATACCGCGGACGCTCCATCGCCGAGGTACTCAATATGACCGTCGGCGAGGCGTTCGCATTTTTCCGGGGCAAACGCAAATTGCAAAAGCAGTTGATGTTCCTCCGCGACGTCGGACTCGATTACCTGCCGTTGGGCCAACCAGCCAACACACTCTCGGGAGGAGAATCACAACGCCTCAAGCTCGCCGCCCATTTGTCCTCCGGCACAAAAACCCGCACACTGTTTCTACTGGACGAACCCACAACCGGCCTACACGCCGCCGACATCGTCAAACTGCTCGGTTGCTTCGAAGCTTTATTAGACGCTGGTCATTCGTTGATCGTCGTCGAACACAACCTCGACGTCATCCGCGCCGCCGATCACCTGATCGACCTAGGCCCTGACGCGGGAGACGGCGGCGGCGAAGTGGTAGCAAAGGGCCCGCCGGCGGAGGTGGCGGGTGTTGCGACGTCGTTGACCGGGCGGTATTTATCAAAATGATCAACGCTGCGTCATATCGCCAACATGAACGGTCCCCGTCCAGTTGATTCTCCCGCCGAATTCAGGTATCGAAACAAACGGAAGGAGAACAAGACCATGACCAACCGCGCATTTCTTGACGACCTGCAGACCCAAACCGACATGCTCCGTGATCAGGGGCTTTATAAGGCGGAGCGGACGATTACTTCGCCGCAACAAGCTTGGATCGAAGCCGACGGCCGCCGGGTGCTCAATTTGTGCGCCAACAATTATCTCGGACTGTCGAATCATCCCGCTCTTGTCGAAACGGCTCGTGAGGCGCTCACTCAATATGGCTTTGGCCTCTCCTCGGTTCGCTTCATCTGCGGCACGCAATCGATTCACCGTGAGTTGGAGGAAAAACTCTCCGAGTTTCTCGGTACCGAATCGACGATTCTGTATTCTTCCTGCTTCGATGCCAACGGCGGATTGTTTGAAACGCTGCTGGGTGTCGAGGATGCCGTCATCAGCGACGAACTGAATCATGCCAGCATCATCGACGGCATCCGGCTCTGCAAGGCGGACCGGTTTCGCTACAAAAACAACGACATGGCCGACCTGCGGCAACAATTGGATGCCGCTGCCGGCGCGCGGTATCGCATGATCGCCACCGACGGCGTCTTCTCGATGGATGGGAAAATCGCCGACCTCAAGTCCGTCTGCGACTTGGCCGATCAATCCGAGGCGCTGGTGATGGTCGACGATTCTCACGCCGTCGGCTTCGTCGGCGACGGCGGGCGGGGAACGCATGAAGCATGCGGCGTGATGGACCGCGTCGACGTAATCACCGGCACGCTCGGCAAAGCCCTGGGCGGCGCTTCAGGCGGATTCACCTCGGGACGCAAGGAGATCATCGACTGGCTGCGGCAACGTTCGCGGCCCTATTTGTTCTCCAACTCCGTCGCCCCGGTGATCGTCGCCACTTCGCTCAAGGTGTTGGAACTGTTGCAGTCGGGCGATGAATTGCGGACGCGCTTGCGCGAGAACAGCCAATTTTTCCGTGACGAAATGCAGCGACTCGGTTTCGACCTCGTCCCGGGCAGCCATCCCATCATTCCCGTGATGCTGGGCGATGCGGTCTTGGCGCAAAACATGGCGGCGCAGTTGATGAACGAAGGGGTTTACGTGATCGGGTTTTCCTTCCCGGTCGTCCCGCAAGGCAAAGCCCGCATCCGCACCCAAATGTCCGCTGCACATACCCGCGAAGACCTGGAAAAAGCAGTCGCCGCCTTCGAAAAAGTCGGCCGACGATTAGGCGTGATATAATGCAAGCTGAATGCTTCACCTCCTAACAATTCCCAAGACGACCGTTTGCGGTCGCGCACGGCGATCAACTCGGAGCGAACTCGCATATGAAAGCCCTCGTCAAAGCCAAGTCGGAACCGGGTCTGTGGATGCAGGATGTGCCGGTTCCCGAATATGGGCCCAACGACCTGTTGATCCGCATCACGCACACCGCCATCTGCGGCACCGATCTGCATATCTATCATTGGGACGATTGGGCGCAAAAGACCGTTCCTGTGCCGATGGTGACCGGCCATGAATATTGCGGCGTGATCGAAGCGGTCGGGGATCTCGTTGCCGACTTCAAACCGGGGGACCGCGTCTCGGGCGAAGGGCACATCACTTGCCGCCATTGTCGCAACTGCCGCGCCGGGCGGCGGCATCTGTGCCGCAATACGCAAGGAGTCGGTGTGGATCGACCCGGTAGCTTCGGCGAGTTCTTTTCGCTGCCGGCGACCAATGGCTTCAAAATCCCCGACGACATCCCTTCAGAAATCGCCACGATTCTCGACCCCTTCGGCAATGCCACGCACACCGCCCTGTCGCAAGACATGGTGGGCGAAGACGTGTTGATCACCGGAGCCGGCCCGATTGGTGTCATGGCCGCTGCCATCTGCCGGCACGTCGGCGCCCGGCACGTAGTCGTCACCGACATCAACGAATACCGCCTCGAATTAGCCCAACGGCTCGGCGCAACCTACACACTCAATCCGCAAGAGAAATCACTGCAAGCTGCGATGCAGGACTTGGGCATGCACGAGGGCTTCGACGTCGGCCTAGAAATGTCAGGCAGCCCGGCGGCGTTTCAATCAATGTTAGAAACCATGAACCACGGCGGCAGCGTCGCCCTGCTCGGCATCTTCCCCAAACCAATCGTCACCGATTGGAGCCAAGTCATCTTCAAAGGCCTGAAGCTCAAGGGCATCTATGGCCGCGAGATGTACGAAACGTGGTACAAGATGACCACCATGCTACAAAGCGGCCTCGACATCACCGGCGTAATCACCCACTGTTTCCAAGTCGACGATTACGAACTCGGTTTCCAAGCAATGGAGGAAGGCCGTTCGGGGAAGGTGATTCTAGAGTGGTGAAGGTTCACCACGGAGCCACGGAGGGCAAATGTAGGGTGCGTCGCGACGCACCTTTCTGTGTAGGACGAACGGCTTTCGGTGTAATAGAAAGTCGTAGCATTTTGTTGGGTTTATTTATAGCGTGCAGGGGAAGGAGCAGCGAGTTGGCGAGTGTTTCTAATGTCCAGCGATCACGTGCGATGCGGCTTCTTCCACCGATCTTGGTCGGGCTGATTGTCGTGGCGGTATGGTGGAATGCAGTCCCGCACGGCGGTCGCACTGTCGATGAGGCGACGGATATCGCCCCATCGAAACTTGAGGAAATGACGAAGGATCTCCCCTTTATTGAGTATGTCGGATCAGACGCTGCCCACCATTACTTACTGGTTGGTGAACTTGGATATTATCGCGTGCCGATTACGGAAAAGTCGCGAATGATGGGTTTGATGTCGCAGCTTTCGGGAATCCCATTGGACTACACAAGGTTGTTTGTAAAGATTGTTGATGGTGAAATCACGACTCCCGATCCCAAGGACTTGTCGGAGTTCATGAAGGAAATGAAAATCGACGAATAGCGAAGTACGTTCGATGGTCGCTTGGCAAGCTAGGGCTTTGCCAACTCTTAGTACCAATTTCTATCGTCATATCCCGTCACCGTGACAACCAAGAAACCGCCTTACCCTCCAATGCCGGCATTTGCGGGTTGCGGGCGAGGCGATAGCAAACGGTTGTTAGCTATGAATATTCATCACGAGATAAACGACGCACAAAGTGTTCGACAGCCTCCCGCAAATCTATCTCGCAAAAACGTGCGGCATCGTTCATGAGACCCTCTATGGATGCTCGACCAAATTTCAATGAGTTGTGTCCGTTTTTTTACGGTTCGCTACGTACCCAGTTGCGCTACCCCCAGCTGGCCGAGCTGTTTCGCAATCACGATTGGAAGGTTGTTCAAGTCGAGCCTCTGACAATGTGGCCGCCCAATTATGAAGTATTCAATCAGTGGGCCAACCTGCTGATAAGTGACGAAAACCCAATCATGTTGACAGGTCAAATTACTTCGATCGAAGTTGTTCTGCCGATGATTGAGGCCGTGTTTGCTGGTACGGACGTCGAATACAGCTATGAATCGTCGCTGATTCATGACAATCTTGTCCATGAGGTTAGCTGTAAGAATACTTCTGCCATCAAGCGACTTTTGGCCTCAGGAGTGAACCTCAATCGGCGGGGGCGTTATTCATTGTCAGCAATCGCGTGCGCGGCTGAAACAGATGAAACGGGCGAAATCATTCGATTGTTGGTGACTGCTGGCGCGGACGTGAACCTGCCGGATGCTCGTGGGACGACACCACTTTTTGTAGCCGTAGATGTCGCCATTGACGGGGCAATCCAAACAAATAAGCCAACATTTGATTGGTCGGCCGTCGCTGTGTTGCTGGAATCGGGCGCCGATCCGTATCTTAAAGACGGCCGGGGAAAGACCGTTTTCGATGTCGCTCGCGCCTACGGCCCGTATGCAGATACATCATTTCGCGCGTTCATGGAAACGCAAGGTCACTGACTCCTCCGTCACCGCACCAACCAAGAAACCGCCTTACCCTCCAATGCCGGTAATTGTGGGTCGCGGACGAGGCGATAGGTGAAGGCGCCCAGTAGATCGCCCCGGGAGACATTGTGGCATTCCAGGCATTGGTTGATCGCCACGATCGGGCCGAGCATGCGGATGTCGTTGTGGTCTTGGTGCACGACCAACGTTTCGCCTGCGCGCAGTCGAGCCAGTGCAGCTGTCTCGAATTCATCGAGCGGCCGCGTCGGTGCTGTGCTCAATTCATCCATGCGGGGCAGGTTTTTCGACTCGTACACCCGCGGCGTGTCGTGTTTTAGCAGGCTGACCAGTTCCAGCTTTTCGATCAGCCACCGCACCGACTTGTCGCTGTTGGTGAGCGGCTCGGGAAATTTGCGAAACGCATGCGGTTGAAACCCGGTTACGCGGTCGAGGTGATGTTCCAATTTGTGTTCATTGTAATTCCAGGATTCTTCGACATACCCGAACCCGATGGCATCGGCAAAATCGGCCATACCGTCTAAGTGGAATTGATCCAAGTACATTTTGTCGAGCGGAGTGTCGGGAGCCATTTTATCCTCCCGAACGAATTGTTCGGGTGTCGGCTCGGCTTGGGGTGAGGGCTTGGGAATCGGAATCGGTTTTGTTTCAGGGATCTCTATGAACTCCCTGCGTGCGGGGCGGCGGGGCATGCGCATTACGCCGGCTCCGTCTGCCGTTATAAATTCATGAACGAAACCTTTGTGGGCATCATTCAACGCAGGGCGATACAAAGAGGGGAGAGATCTCTTCCTCCGCGCGAAGACATCGTCACTCCAAAGTCTATCCTCATTTCCCAATTTGGATTCGACTTCGTCCAGGTACAAACTGGAATAGCCTGTTCGCGGATCCTCGTTGCCTGTTGCATCGCTTTCTTTGGAAGTCTCAGGCCGATTCTCATAGGCCAAGCGTTCGACCAACGACACTTGCGGATACTCCTCACGCAATGCTAGCCGTTCCTGGTATTCAGGGATGAACGCAACCGCCGTGATCAGATAGGCGGCTGCCGTCGCAGTGAGACCGCAGACTAATGTTCGCTGCACGGACCACTTCATTGAAGCAGCAACGATCGTAACCAACAGCAACAGGGCCCAATTCCACAACAACACTGGTGACATCGTGAAGGCGAAGAACCAAAAGAGCGTCACAAGCCCCCCGAACAGCAAATATCCAAAGGCCGCCCCGGCCCAATGAATGCGCGCCGAAGCAATACAAAACGCAAGCAACAGCGCCGAACAGATCAAGGCCCAACAGAGCCCCACCGGGATACTCGCCAGCACAGGAGTCATGAGCGTCTCTCCTTAAATCTGCGACTGCGGTTTTCGAAGCACGAACATCAACTGGTATTGTAACAACCTGCTGCTTTCCCCTGCGAATAAACGTCGAATACGTCGTTGGATTCATCAAAAATCCGGCCGGCATCAGCAGTTCCTCCATCCAACGCACTGGGGGCGGACTTTGTCCGTCCCCAGCCACCCTCAAACTATCACCCTGCCCCCGCCATTGAAGCAACCCCACCAAACCGGTATTCTCTCCCAAGACCGCCGAGGAACGGCCCCGGGAACGCCGGAACCCAATTCCTACAGCCTAAAGTTTATAGCCTAAAAACCTTCACCACACCGCATATATCAAGGAAACTCCAACCATGGGGATGTTTGACGGAAAAAAAGGAATGGTGTTTGGCATTGCCAATGATCATTCTATTGCCTGGGCGATTACCGAAAAATTGCACGCTGAAGGGGCTGAGATGGGGTTTACGCATATCCCCGACAAGAACCCAGAGCGGCCCCGCATGGAACGCCGTTTGCGCAAACTTGTCGAGCCGATCGGCGCCAAAGTCATCATGCCTTGCGACGTGCAAAATGAAGAAGACATCGACGCCGCCTTCGCTGCCGCCAAGGAGACGTTTGGCGAATTGGATTTCGTGCTGCACAGCATCGCCTATGCCCCGATGGACGACCTCAAAGGCTTGGTGGTCAATTGCAGTCGCGAAGGATTTAAACTGGCAATGGACATCAGCGCTTACAGCCTGATTGCCTTGGCCCAACGCGCGCAACACGTGTTGAAACCGGGCGGCAGCATTTTGACGCTGACCTACTTGGGTGGCGAAAAGGTGATCCCCGGTTACAACATGATGGGCATCTGCAAAGCCGCACTCGAAAGCACGACTGAATACCTAGCCAGCGAAATGGGCCCGATGGGAATTCGCGTAAATGCCATCAGCGCCGGTCCACTGAAGACGCTCAGTTCCTCAGCAGTGGGCGAATTCGATTTGATGCTCAAATTGTACGAAGACTTCTCGCCAATGCGACGCGGCGTGACTCCCGAAGAGGTCGGCAAGTCGGGTCTGTATCTGTTGAGCGACTTGGCGAGCGGTGTGACGGGCGAGACGCTGCACGTCGACGGTGGCTATCACATTATGGGTGGTCCGCCGGTTGAGCTCCAGGGGAAATAAAGGAGTGGCCGGTGGCCAGAAAAGTAGGCAGTAGGCAGAGAAGGACTGGTGGGGGGGCGGCATTTGGCTATCGATGGCCGAATGACGTGTGCCTGCCAACCCTATGGCCTACTTACTACAGCCTACGGCCTAACGAAGTGCCCAGAAATAGTTCGGTGATTCACCTGTTTCGCGATCCCTAGTGCTCCCCAAACCGACGACTTTGTCGTCGTGCGCGGCGGCCATTCTTCGATGGACTTATCCAACGGTTTTCGCGATGAAAACTCACTCACCGCAGGTCATCGGCATTGCCGTCTTGGAATCAGGTGGACGGTTTCTGGTCGGGTGTCGCGGTTCGGACGGGCCGTTGGCTGGTTATGATGAATTTCCCGGTGGGAAGTGTCGTGCGGATGAATCGCCAGCTGCTTGCGCCGTGCGGGAATGTGGCGAGGAAACTGGGCTGGCTGTTGAGGCGGTGGAATTGTTGTTGCGGCGGGAATTTGCCTACGCACATGCGACGGTCGACTTGCATTTCTGGCGCTGCCGGCCGGTCGATACAACGGGCGATGCGGCTCCCGAAAACGGTTTTCGATGGGTCACAGCGGACGAATTGGCG
Organism: Symmachiella macrocystis; assembly: GCF_007860075.1. Lineage (NCBI taxonomy): Bacteria > Pseudomonadati > Planctomycetota > Planctomycetia > Planctomycetales > Planctomycetaceae > Symmachiella > Symmachiella macrocystis. Next base: position 1,476,230 of record NZ_SJPP01000001.1, on the reverse strand, counting down.
ACGTTGCACTTTCCCGAGGCGAACGCTCCGCTGCTGGAATTGTTACGGTCGCTATGAACGTCGTAACTCTGCTCGGATTTTCGGCGAAAACGTCGGAACGGCGGGTTTGGGATGCTATGCTATCAGCAACACCGGCCTGAACTTGCGGCCGATCGCAGGCAAACCCTCGAACACAGACCATTCCAGCTCAACCGGCGCCAGAACCCCAGCCGGCCTTAGCGATGCAGACTATTGGAGATTTGATGACCAGCAGCACCCCAGCGCGGATCAGCATTTTTGGACTCGGTTATGTCGGGTGTGTCTCAGCCACGAATTTAGCAGCTGCGGGCAACACCGTGATCGGTGTCGAGTTGGTGCCGGAAAAAGTGGATGCGATCAACTCCGGCAGCGTACCGTTGTTTGAACCCGGCTTGGCGGAGTTGGCCGCCTTGCAGGTTGAAGAAAAACGTCTCAGCGCGACCGCCGACACGACGGCGGGAATTTTGGCGACCGATATTTCGTTCGTCTGCGTTGGCACGCCCAGTTTGCCGAGCGAGAAAATTGACCTCTCCGCCATCGAAGCGGTCTGCCGTGATATTGGAAAAGCCATCGCGCAAAAAGAGACGCGGCACGTGGTGATCATCCGCTCAACTGTTCTGCCCGGCACTTGTGATCGCTGTGTTGAAGTCATCGCCGAAGCCAGCGGCAAAAGTTGTCCTGAAGATTTCGCCGTGGTGAGCAATCCCGAATTTTTGCGAGAAGGAACGGCGCTGAAGGATTACGAACATCCCCCCTTTACAGTTGTCGGCGCATCGCGTCCCGAAGACGCACAAATCGTGGGCGACCTGTATGCCCACATCGACGCGCCGCTGTTCCTCACCGATCTGCGCACAGCCGAGACGATCAAATACGCCTGCAACTTGTTCCACGCCACAAAGGTCTGTTTCGCCAACGAGATTGGCCGCATCTGCAAATCACTGGAAGTCGACAGCCATGCGGTGATGGAGATCTTTTGCGCAGACGACAAATTGAACCTCTCGCCGTATTACCTAAAACCGGGTTATGCGTTCGGCGGTTCCTGTTTGCCCAAAGACCTACGAGCCATCATGGCGCTCTCCCGCGAACATCATGTCGCGCTGCCGATGTTGGAGCGGATTCTGGAATCGAATCGTCAACAAGTCGAGTTGGCGATCAAAACGGTGCTTGCCACCGGCAAACAAAAAATTGGCATGTTGGGATTCAGCTTCAAACCCGATACCGACGACCTCCGCGAAAGCCCGCACGTTGCCTTGGCTGAAGCGTTGATTGGTCGCGGTAAAAAGGTGATGATTTTTGATCCCCATATCCAGACATCACGGCTGATGGGATCGAACCGTAAATTTATTGATGAGAAGATCAGCCATGTTTCGGAACTGATGGTCGGCAGCCTCGATGAGGTGATCGAGAGCAGCGAATGCATCGTCATCGGGAATAAAGACGCCCATTACGAAGGCATTTTAGATCGTGTCCGCGAGGATCAGATCGTGATCGATTTGGTGCGGATCGATAAGGAGCGGACCTCTGCGGACGGTTACCACGGTCTTTCCTGGTAATCCCGAACTCTCCGGTTTGCTGCGAAATACGCCGGATTGTGCTTGACCGGTCGATTTCAAAGTGCGAAGCTCACATTCGTTGGTAAAAGCGTTTCTCCTTTATCACCGAAAGGCGGGCCATGAGCGATCGCATGCACCGTGCGCGCACAGCGCAGCAACCCCGGACGTCGAGCGGATCTTTCCCTCGACTCGACACCCAAGCTTCGTATGCGCGGAAATCGCGTAGACGCAACCGCGGCTCCTTGATCGCGGCGTGCACGTTGACGTTGGTGTTCGTTGTCACATCGATTGGAATCGCATCACGCTGGATGAACCGCCCGACGACAGTTACTGCCACGGGAAACCCCACGGCGGCTGCAGCAGTTCCAATAATTGTTCCAGCGGATGTGCAAACTCCGCAACCGGCGGACCTTCCCGCAGTCACACCTGTTGCGATTGCGAGTCCGGATGCTGAGGCCGAAGAAACTCCCACCGCTGTGGCCGCCGTCGCCCCGGCCTATCAACCGGTCTTCCCTGATTTGGTCGCACCGGTGGCAGCAGCAACAGCGGCTCCGCCCGTTGCGACGCGAGAGTACGGACCACCGGCACCACCCGCCGGGGGATCGGGAGCGGATTTTGATTCGCTGATCGATTTGATCACCACCACAGTCGAGCCGGATGGCTGGGAAGACGTCGGCGGCCCCGGCACAGTTTCCTCCTTCGAGACCGGCGTCCGCGCTGATCCGCACGGACAATTCGACCAAATAGCCCGCGTGGATCACGACCCCAGTTTGCAAAACTTGGCTGCGCAATCCGCGCCGGCCGCCGCACCTGTGGAAGTCACTGGTGGAAGTTCATTGCGGATCGTCTCATTGCCGAGACTGGAACGCATTGTCGCCCGCTATCGCGAAGCCGACGCGCCGCTGCCGGACGATGTGCGGTACTTGGCCGGTTTGACGGCTGTGCAGTATGTCTTTGTTTATCCCGAACAGGGCGACGTGATGATCGCCGGCCCCGCTGAATTGTGGCAACTGGACGACGAAGGCCGCGCGCTGGGCGTCGATTCCGGACGGCCGGTGTTACAACTCGATGATCTGGTCACACTGCTCCGCGTCTTTGCTCCGTCGGGAAATGGTAGTTTCGGCTGTTCGATCAATCCCCGCGAAGCGAACCTGAAACAGTTGAAACAATTCGTCGAAACCTCACAGGCGAACGGTCCGTTGCGCCCCGGTGCGCGGAATGGTTGGCTCCGCGAATTGCGCGATCACATGGGCCTGCAGGATGTGCAAATCTACGGCGTGCCCCGCGCGTCTCACGTCGCGCAAGTGATCTTCGACGCCGATTACCGCATGAAATTGATCGGCATCGGCAAACTAGATGGCGGGCCGAACGTCCCCAGCATCTTCTCGCTGTTGCGCCGCAACGATGATATTCAAGGCGTTCCCCTGGCGGCGCTCCGTTGGTGGCTGACGATGAAATACGAAGCCGTGCTGCACAGCCCGCAGCGCGACGCATTCGAAATCCGTGGTTCGTCCGTCTTGGTCCAGTCCGAAAACCAATTCGTGACCGCACAGGGCCGGCGGATCCAGACCGGCAAAGCGGAACCAATCAACCGCGAATTCGCTGAGAACTTTACGAAGCACTACGCCGAGATCGCCGAGCAATACAAGGTCTTCACTGAATTGAAAAACCTATTCGATATGGCGATGGCGGCTGCGATTTGCCAACGCGACGGTCTGTATGAATCCGTCGGCTGGGACATGGGCAGCTTCGCCCCCGACGGAGCGCATCAGGTCGCACAGGTCGAGACACCGACTGAAATCGAATCGGTCATCAACCATCGAGTCTACGGCGGCCGCGACATCGTCGTGCAAGTTGCCGGCGGGGTCGTTGGCAATGTGCGGAAGGTCGTCAACGATCGGTCACGACAAGTCGAATCGGTGGACTTGGTCCGCCCCCGTGAATTGGCCACGCTCGACGCAGCCGACTCCCAGCACTGGTGGTGGGACGCCACCCCCTAGGTTCCTTCCCACACCGTAGGGTGCGTCGCGACGCACCTTTCTCGCATAGGACGGCAGATTCCCCCAACGAAAAACGTTGGTGACCGACAACTGTTGTGTGAAAACCCTCACCCCGGCCCTCTCCCAGAGGGAGAGGGAGGTGCTTTTCGGGGGCTTTGTTATGTATTCAGTCGTCCTCAATGCGTGTGAGAACAATAATCGGTGTGCCGTAGGCACAAGACGCAGCAATTTCCGCTCGCCCTGCCACCGAGACTCTGCTCATTTATGAGTGCGGAAATTGCGGCCTCCTGCGGGCTGCGTCCGCCCCGAATTTTTACATAGAACAACAGATCACTCCAACGAAAAACGTTGGTGTCCGACAACTGTTATGCGAAAACCCTCACCCCGGCCCTCTCCCAGAGGGAGAGGGAGGTTGTTATTGGGGGTGTTGTTACGTTCTGAGTCGTCCACAATACGTTTCATGCGGCCACAATTGTTGACCTTCAAGTGAAGAATTTGACAGGCAAATTCTTGGCATCCGGATTGCGCGGGTCGCTAGCGGTAGGAAAACGGGCCGTTCTCCCTATAATACATCGCAATAACATCTCCCTGCGGATTGCCTCCATCCGCGCACTTAACGCATAGCGACGAGGAAATTATGGCTACCCCGGACGAAATGTACGACGAAGCGACCGCTCTTAAAGAAGCAGGCGACCTGGAAGGCGCCGTTGCCAAGCTGGAAGAAATCCTGAAAGAGGACGAAGGGCACCTGTTGGCACACTCCGCCTTGGCAGTCCATTTGCAGCGGTTGGGCCGCAATGATGAATCCATCGCGCACGCCCTGAAGGTTGTGGAGTTGGATCCCAAAGATTCGTTTAACTACACGCAGTTGTCAGTCATTTATCAGCGGTGCGGCAAGATTCAAGAGGCCGAAGATGCCATGGCCCGCGCCCATCAACTCCAAGCCGGCGGATGATGAACGCGCATGCCCGACCGATCGCGGTTTTACGTCACAACGCCGATCTATTACGTCAATGATCGGCCGCACTTGGGCCACGTCTATACGACGATGGTCGCCGACGTCGTCGCGCGGTATCACCGGCTGATTGGTGACGAGACTTTCTTTCTCACCGGCGTCGACGAACATGCGGCCAAGGTCTCGGAGAAAGCGGCCGAGATGGGGATGACCCCGCAAGCCTGGGCCGATCAAAACGCGGCCGCCTTTCGCGAAGTCTTTGAGCGGTTGGAAATCACCAATAACGATTTCGTCCGCACCAGTTCCGAGCATCACAAGGCGGCCGTCTCGCGCTATGTGCAAGCGCTGCTCGATTCGGGCGACGTCTACCAAGGGGACTACGTCGGCTGGTACGACGCAGGCCAAGAAGAATATGTCCCCGACAACAAGGCGCTGCAAAACGACTACAAGTCCGAGGTCAACGGCAAGCCGCTGATTCGCAAGTCGGAAAAGAATTATTTCTTTAAGCTCGAATCTTATCGCGAACCGCTCCTAGCGTTCTACGCACAGCGCGACGCGGACGGTGTGCCGTTCGTGCAACCCGATGCCCGCCGGAACGAAATCGTCAACCGCATCAAAGAGATGGATGACGTTCCCATCAGCCGCAGCGGTTCGGGCGGTTGGGGCATTCCCGTCCCCGGCGAAGCAGAGCAAACGATCTACGTCTGGATTGATGCGCTGTTCAATTACCTCACGTTTGTCGATACCGATGCCGACAGCCCCATGGGGGACCGCCGCAAATTCTGGCAAGCCGGAGCGGTGCATTTCATCGCCAAGGACATCCTCTGGTTTCACGCAGCCATTTGGCCGGCACTGCTGTTGGCGCTGCAAAAATGTCCTGGATTCGAATGGGTCAACCTGCCGCGACAGGTCTACTCCCACAGCTATTGGGTCAGCGACTCGGGCCAGAAGATGAGCAAATCGCTCGGCAACTTTCTCGACCCCGCAGCCATCGATAATTACGTCGAAACATTCGGCCTGGATGCCTTGCGTTATTTCCTGAGTACCCGCGGACCGTTGGGCGTTTCCGACAGCGCGTTCAGTCCTGAGTTGTTTATTGAAGTCTACAACAGCGATCTAGCCAATACCTTCGGCAACAGTTGCTCGCGGGTCGCCAACATGATTGGCAAGTATTTCGACGGACAACTCCCCGCACCACTGCCTGCCGACGATCCAGCGTACCTGCCACTCAAGCAATCCGACTGGGCCGGCGAATACATGCGGCATTTTGAAGTCCTGGACCTGACCCGCGCCGGTGACGCTGCCCTGCAACCGGTGCGCGACGTCGACAGCTTCATCGAACAAACACAGCCCTTCCGCATGGCCAAAGACGAAACACAACGACCGGCCGTCGGCACGGTACTCTATCAATGCACCGAAGCCCTGCGCATCGCCTCGGTCTTATTGTGGCCCTTTCTCCCGGATGCGTGCGAAATCTTCTGGCAGCGCATCGGCTGCGGGGCGTATGCTGACATGCTAGCCGACAACGGTAGCGGCCATTGGGAACAACTCACCACCTGGGGCCAATTGCAACCAGGCACGCCAATCGAAAAAGGGGCGGCGCTATTTCCACGGTATGATGCGGAGCGTGCGGGTTGAGAGTGCGATTGGCGCATCGTTGGTTAGGTTAATTGGTTGAGAATCAATTCCTCCCATTTGTTGGAAAACTTTCTTCGATGCAACGAATTATTCGCTTCTGGCGAAATGTTGGGATTTTGGGCGGGCTCGTTACGACTTTGATTAGTTCGCTAATCGTCATAACAATGTGGGGCGAAATCCAAACTGGTGGTTGGGTTTACACCTTACCAGTCCTTTTAGGGGCCGTTTTGCTCGGTTTCTTGATCCGGAATTTTCTGTTCGAACATTTCCCAATGTCAGGGAGTGTGTTGCACGTGAACTCAATTTTGATCGCTGTGCTCGCATCAATTTCGGCCGAATTCGCAGATTTGGATGCCCTTTGGTTACGTCTCACTTTTTATGCCGTCGTGGGATGCCACCTGAGCAGCTTGTTCTTCTTAATGTCCGATGAGCGCCTCGTCGCTGTTCGGTGAATCACATGCACTTTCCCACCCCAAGACCAAACAGCCACCGACCTTGCGGTGATCATCAGTCTGGTGCCGGATATGCCGCTGGACTGGGGGAATTCGGGACGGTTGATTCAAAAAATCCTTGCGTGTGCTAAGCGTATTTGTTCCAATTGATATGGAAAGTCGCTATGGACCGGGGCGGATTGCGTGGGCAATGCTCCAGGGTCGGCAACTTCAGGGCAGCACGGATGCTTCGAATACCATCAACTTCACGAGTGGTATCCACAAGACACAACGCCGTTTTGCGTCAATTTTTTCAGTGAGGCCTGAGACGCTCGCTTGCGGCTCAATTTCGGACACCTTGATCAGGAACACTTTGATGAATCCCATTCGACACAAAAAATCTTCGTTCATGTTAGCCGCCATCGCTGTGATTGCCTTCGGAACCTATGCGACCGGGCAAGTCCGTGTTGATGGGGAGCGCGGCGTTGGGGGAGCTTCCACCATCCATAACCACTTCAACTACGGCCACCATTACTATGGCGGGGGGTATGGCTTGGGCTATGGCGGGTACGGTGGATATGGGGGAATGACCGCCGGCGGTTCGACCGGTTATGGGATCGGCCAAGCGGCACAGGGACTCGGCCAAGCCCGGCTCGATACCGCTCAATCAGCGCAGATCTACGCTAAAACGGCCCATCAGTCCATGCAAAACCACAACTATGCGGTCAACAGCTACTACGCCAACAAGGATGTCCACGATAAGTACATGAAGGAACACGAAGGACCGCAAATCACTCAGGAAGAGATTGATAAGCTCGCCAAAGACGCCCAACCAGGACGTCTGGATCCAGCACAGTACAACCCGTCCAACAGCTTGATCCATTGGCCGCCGCTGTTGAGGGACAAAGCCTTCACCAAGTCGCGGAACAAAATCGATCACCTGTTCGATGAGCGCACTCCGGGAAATTCGGGTGTCGATTCCGACAGCTATGGCGAAATCCAAAACGCTTGCAAAGAAATGCATGCGACATTGCGGGGCATGATCAAATCCTTGCAACCGATGACCTACGTCGCCGCCGAGCACTTCATCAAAAGCTTGGCCTACGAAGCGGAATTCCCCCCCAAGAAATAATCGGGTGATTCTGTCGGCATGTAAACAAGAGCGTTCGCGGGGAAATCCGCGAACGCTCTTTTTGTTTCTTTGTTGTTTGCACGTCACTCACACCGCGGCCCCGGTTATTCATCCATGCGGTTTCGTTGGCGTTTTTTTATCAAAACCCGATCGATGCTCCATACACTGGCGAGTAAAGTGCACGTGAAAATGCAAACGAACAGGAAGTCTGTTATTTTTATAAACAAATTACGCTTATTGCCTCCAAGCAAATCCACTATGACACCGCCTCCTAATCCTCCGATTGCGGCAGTGCACCAATAAACAGATTCTGGCAGGACATGAGATTCTCGCCATATCGCATTTCGGTGTTCGGTCTCCTCTTTGGACTGTTGTTCGATCATATCAGCCCTTTCAGGTGTTAGCGCTGAATCCAGTAACTGCCATTGTCGGAAAACAGAGAACCCAATGACTACTAACATCCATATGGTGCAACCGAGAGTAATCGCGGAATCTAATGGGTTTGGCGCCCTATTTGCGAATCCCAAATGGATCATGTACGCAACAGGTCCAACGGCGACAATGAGCGTCAGGAAACTCCAGAGATATGTCGAAACGATCGACGAAATCGACAGTGGGAGTTTTTCTGCGACGATGAGTTGGTAGCTACTATTGTCTTCATCGTGCGCGTCTGCTCCGCCAAGATAGAGGCATCGTGCCCGGCGCAAAGGGAGCAGCGGGACATACAGCACGGTTAGCCATTGCGTAACGACAACATGATTATCCGGTTCCGGTTCGATACCGTAAAAACGCAAACCACACCCATGACTCGACTGGCTGTGCAGCACCATCTCATTCCACCCCCAACAACTTCCGCACCGCCCCCATCAATACCCCCTCCACCTCCGGGGCCGTGTTCGACGCCCGTGGGCTGGTTTCGTAACCCCCTTGGCCGTAAGCCTCCTCGGTGCCGATGTAGCCGGGCGAGTAATCGCCGTAGGCCGCCATGGCGACGAACAAGTCCGGCCGTAGTTTGGCGGCGTTGAGTTGATACTCGACAAACAGTTCGCCCGGCATGTGCAGCACGCGGGCTTTGCCGAGGGTCAGGCAGGCAATGTCGATCGTTGCTCCGGCGCGGGTCCGCTGTAGCATCGAGAGGTCGTGGGCGGCGGCCACGCGCGCAGCAGGCTTTGCCGATTCATCAGTGACGGTGGCTCGCAATTTCTCTTCGTCCAAGTGATCAGCTAGCGGCAATGAGACCGGGACCGTCTCCCAACCGAAAGTTTCGTCCGTGACGGGAAATTTTTCCGTCGCTTCAAAGGCACGCTGCATACCGGTGGCGAGTCGTCCCGCCAAACGCAAGCGGTTGTCGTGCGCGCCGTCGTTGTATTTGCCCGCTCCGATATTCCCACCCGCGCCATTGAAATGAATGTGCGGAACCTCCAGTGCGTCTTCGCGTAGAATCCGCGCCATACCGGGGAAATCGGTGTCGGCCGCTCCGGTGCGATAATAGCTTTGCGGATGCGTCGCATAATATGTGATCACGGACAGCAATTGATCGCCGTTATAAAAGCTGATCGATTTCAAAAGCGGATCGATGGTCCCATCGGGAAAGGCGCGGATTTTCGGATCCTTCGTAGCTGTGAACCGCATGTGCTTCACCTTGCCATCGGGTCCCAAAATCCGCCGATTGGAAGCGACCTTCTCCACCTTGGCTTGTCCCAGTCCGATGTGCGTCACCGGTTGGGCTTTGTCGACAGCTGCTTTTGCCGCCGCTGCGGTTTTTTGCATGACTTCGCGAGCAAAGGCGACGTCGAACATCTTGCCGGAGAGTCCCTGCTCAGCCAGAATCTCTTCGGTGCCCCAATCCAAACGTGGCGCATCATGTTGATGCAACGCATGCACGGTGACCCGCTCAGTCGTCGTGCCGACGGCGCGAGCGATCGCTTCGCGAAAGCGTGTGTTCCCTTCGCCCCCAATCCCAATCCAATCCACGGCGACCACCACGACCGGTTTTTCATCGGTGACAAACACCATCCCCTTCAGCCACAACGAATTCCCCGCCCGTTCCATGGGATTGTACGCCAAGGGAGCACCGATCGGCGGCGTAACATCGACCGTAAACGGCGCGACTTTGAGCGGCGTGTCGTCGGCCAATGAGGGGACCGCGGAGAAGGCGAGCAGCATGACGAGAATTAAAAATCGGGGGTACATCATCAATCGTAACCTCAGTTTTATCGAATAGCATGTGAACAACTTCTCCCCTCTCCCCCTAGGAGAGGGGTCGGGGGTGAGGGCTTTCGCACAGCGTGCTTTTTACGGTGTCGTCCGGATCTTTTTACCATACAGCCGCGTCAACGCCGTGGCGACACATGCGGCCATATACCGATTCCCTCGCGCATTGGGATGCAATCCATCATCGCTCAAATGCCGTGCCGCGTCGAGCCATAGACCGGGCGGTGCGTAGGGGCTCCATAGCACAAGGTTGCGAATCGCGCCGTCGGAGACCAACTCCAGATCGTTCTCCCGAGTGAACTCGCGTTCCAGGCCGCCGAACGGATCGATGATAAATCCACGCGGGACTTCCATCACGATCACTACCGCACCGATGTCGTGACAGGCATCGACGATTTTTTGCAGGTTCGCTTTCGTGGCTGCCCGCGTTTTGCCTTTGAGGAAATCGTGGCCGCCCAGTTCGATAACAACAATCTGCGGATTCGCCGCGATCAAATCGGGCAAGGCCTTCAAGGCATCGCTGGTGGTGATACCGTCGGTTCCTTGATTGATCACCGGAATGGTGAGCAACTTAGCCAATTCGTCGGGATAGCCAAACGAGGTGAGACTATCTCCAACGCAGACAACCGGACGCTCGCCCTGCAAGTGTGCCATCTCGCTACTCCGTGCGGACGTCCACCACATCCACGATAATGCCAGCCAGGCCCCCCAGAGGGCGATCATGCTGACGGCAATGCCCACGCGGTTGCTCGCGACAGGCGGCTGTTTTCGGGAATCAGCGCCGCGCCAAATCCCCACAGCCAACATCACGCTGGCCAACAAATAAATGGCCGACGGCCAGTCCACGTTTTTAACCAGCACAATGCTCGCGCATACCAGTAACGGAAGCCAACCCGGACGGCCACTCGCGATCAACACGGTCGAGTACAGCAACCACCCCGCAATCATCCAAGGCACAGCAGCGGGAAACGTGATCAGCGAGGCAATCACACCAGCGGCAATCGCCACGATCCAACCCAACCGCTTAGTCGATGTGGTCATGTGAGTCCGCCGCAGGTCGTCGTTTTACCATGGAAATTCTTGTGCGACGTTGTTACGAGATTTGTTTCGCTAGTCTCGCATTACGCGCATCGGGCAGCGTGACAGATCGATTCTAGCGATCAATGAACGACATAATCTGTTGGATAAATGCAGGGACTGTCGGTTCAGGACCGCTTCCGTAATTACTATGCGTTGAGTCTGACCATTCACATAACACGGTTTGCTCAGAATCGTCAAATGACATCCCCTTTTCCAAGGTGAAATACCTCGCCTCGACATTATCCAATTCTGTAGGAGTCTCCTCAGTCGTATCCAATAATGCGACTAATGCCACGAAATACGCTTCGGTCACGTCGACCGGCGGGGGCATTTGGATGACTGCACAGGGGTACTTCCCTGCTCGTCCCAAGTGAACTTCCAATTCATTGACACTAAAGTCCGGCTTACCGTGCTCTTGACATGTTTCGCACGTCGCGTCATAAGCGAATTGCAAAAACTCCTGAGACCGCTCTGACGCGAGAGTGCTTAAACACGCCAAAGGATTTTCTAAAGCGATAGTGCGAAACACTACGTGGGCGAAGGCATAATGATGATCACGTGGACTTGAGCTGCTAGGTTGAGGAGGAGGCGCTTCAGGCTGCTTACGCTTGCCGAAATTAAATAGTGACATGGTAGGAGATCGCTTTCTACCTTGTACCGTATTGCATCCTGCGACGGCTTGATGGGAAGAGACAAGCACGACTGTGGTTCGTTGTCCATGAGATGGACTGACAGGAATTACGCCGTTGAACGATGATTCGAGTATCCTCGCTGCGGTGACCTTTCGCAAGGCTAGGAGTAACCACAGTTGTTAGGCATTCTCTTCGTAGTTGTCAGCAAAATGTGTCCGATCAGCCGCCCAGCGCCCCTGCCGGCGTGTGTTCCGCTAAGTCAGCGATCATGTCCCGTGTTGCCGCTTCGACGGCGGACTCCCATTGCTCTGGGGCGAATTGGTCTTTGTACTTCGCGTTGTTGTAGGCAAAGATAATGCCGCGGCTGCTGTTGACGATGGCGCCGAGTCCGTCCGCGTCGAAGGCGGCGGCAATGTCTTGGGCGGTCCCGCCTTGGCTGCCGTAACCGGGGATGAGGAAATGCGTATGCGGCATCGCGGCCCGCAGCTCTGCCAACTCTTGGGGATAGGTGGCTCCCACAACGGCGCCGACGGCGCCATAGGTTTGCTCACCGCGCGTCTCTTGTGCCAATTGTTCAACCGCCGCTGCCACGTGGCGATAGTGCGTTTGTCCGTCGGCGATTAAGTCCTGGAATCCAGCAGCGCCGGGATTGCTAGTGCGGACCAACACATACAATCCCGCTTCGCGTTGAACAGCCACATCGACAAACGGCTGCAGCGTGTCGGGACCGAGATACGGATTGACCGTCAGCGAATCGGCCGACCAGGGAGCGGCGTTGCGGTCCGAGCCGGCAAGATAGCCGCGGGCATAGGCTTCGGCCGTACTGCCGATGTCGCCCCGCTTTGCGTCGCAAATGACTATCAGCCCTGCTTCTCGCGCGCGGCGAATGACTGACGCGAGCACGAGTGAACCGCTCGGCCCCAATTCTTCGAAAAACGCAGCTTGCGGTTTTACCGCCGGGACCAGGGGGGCAACAATGTCGATGATCTGAAAACAAAACCGTTCATACGCCGTGGCTGTCGCATCGGAATAATGCGAGTGCCCGCTCTTCGCAGACTCCATCAACCCCGGCGGCAATTGTTCCTTGCGGGGGTCCAAACCGACAACCACCGGGGCCCGTTTGGCGATAATGGCCGAGTTGAGTCGTTCGATATAGGAGGCCATGGCTGATTGTCGTCCTTGTGCTGAAACCAGTTTCAAAACCCGCTCGGGCGTGTTCTGGGAACTTACAGATCCATGTCAGCGGGATGCGTCAGTGGTTTTTTTAAACTGTTTTGTCGTGGGTACGTCCGTTTTTAAGGCCAAATCGCCGCAGATTCTCCCCTGTCCCGGCTGCGATGGGGGTAGCGCTACGCGGCACGAAGTCCGGAGTGGGAAATTGGGCGAAGAAAAAGGCGGAGGCCGTGAAATTGCCCGGATTTCTGTCGGAATTGCGGCTAGGGGCATTGTGTTGTTTTGCGGGGCAGAGATAAAGTATGGCGAGACGAGAATATGGAATTCCGCTGGAGAAATTGAAAATCACCTTAGCGTCGATTTTGCGGTTTGCCCGCGACTTCGCTGCTGTGAATGGCAACCTTGTGGATTCTCCTGTCTATTTACTTACCGCGCCGCACATTACCTTGGCTTGTTTCCAACCCATTTCAAAGCCCGATTACGCCTGATTTCGAGGTGAGACTTCGTTATTCTCCGCGTGATGCGTTCGAGGGTTTTAAAACGATCAGTAAGTAACGCGCTATCCCCTAAACATCCCCTGAGGAGTCAGACATGGCCAAAGACCAATCCGCCAGCGCCCCAGCGAATCCGACAGATGCTAAAGGCCAGCCGGCGCCGCAAATCAGCTTCGATTCCGAACGAATCGCCGCACTATACAGCAATTTCGCCCGAGTGACTGGGTCGCCGGAAGAGTTGATCATCGATTTCGGTTTAAATCCGCAGCCTTTCGGCGGACAGACCGAAGCGGTCCCGATTTCGCAAAGGATCGTGATGAATTACTACACGGCCAAACGGTTCCTGGGAGCCTTGCAGATGGCGGTGCAACGGCACGAACAGGCCTTCGGCGTGCTGGAAACCGACGTGAACAAGCGAGTCGTGTCCGGCGGTGCCCCAAAGAAATAGTGGGCTGCGGGTAACCAGTTTCGCTCCGCCTCTGGGAGTCGGGCAATTCCCACGGGGACCGCGCCAGGGGTAGCTCTGAGGGATTGATTCGTCGGGAACCGGGGAATTTTGGCTCCTCAACGTTGAATCAAGTGTCGAAAGTCGCTAATCTTGCACGTTTCCGTGCCAGTCACTAATGTGCTGCGCGGAAAGGCGTTGAGGCGGCTTTCGATTCTCAACGGCTGGCAAGCGGCCCAGTTGCTGTTCTTTTTGACGCAGCTGTAGCACTTGCCCAGCGTGTTAACCTATTGTGAATACGGGGGTTATGTTTAATCCCCGCTCCGTGTCCTGTCGGCGTCGAGAATCCGTTTCACGCGTCGACAACCGGACTTTATTAGTGTCACTCGCACCGTGTTTTTTGGATGGCGGTGCAAATTGTTGTTGGGAAGTAGACACGTGGCAAAGACCTACATGGCAAAAGATATCGACGTGCAGCAAGATTGGCACGTCGTTGATGCGGACAATCAAGTCGTCGGGCGTTTGGCGTCCAAATTGGCAACGATTTTGATGGGCAAACACAAGCCGACGTACACTCCGCACGTCGATTGCGGCGATTATGTCGTGGTTGTGAACGCCGAAAAGGTCCGTTTTTCGGGTCAATCCATCGCACATGAAACCCATCCGTACTTTACGGATAAAATGCTGAATAAAGAGTACGACCGCTACTCAGGTTATCCCGGTGGTCGCCGCGTGACAACGGCAGCCAAGTTGCTGGAAACCAAACCGGAATTTATTCTTCGCGAAGCGGTTCGACGCATGCTGCCCAAATCAAAATTGGGTCGTGGTATGCTGGACAAACTCAAATTGTATGTGGGTGAAAGTCACCCGCATCAAGCCCAAGACCCACAGCCTTTGGACCTGTAGGTTTTGCTCGTTGTTTAAAGTTTGAATCTTTCAATTCTCAATAAACGATTAGACTGTTATGGCAGACGAAGTCAACGAAACTCCGGAAATGACTCCGCAACCGACTGAGGGACTGGTTCCCCAGCCGACCGAGGAAATGGCGCCCCAGCCGAGTGGCGGTTTGCCGACTCCGGCCGCTGAAGAACCGGCGACGGAAACTGAATCCTTAGCTGCAGGGTTGAACTTGGGAGGCGAAGCGGACGAAGCGGGTGAGGAAGCCGAAGTGATTGCGGCTCCCGTCGTGATTCGCGGACACCTCGACAAGTTCGGCGTGGCCTGGGGAACAGGTCGCCGGAAGTCATCGGTCGCCCGCGTCCGGGTCCGTGAAGGCAACGGAAAAGTGACCATCAACGGCCGTCCGCTGGATGAGTATTTCCATGTCGAACGTGATCGTCACACAGTGGGTGCTCCGCTGGATGCAACGAACATGACCGATTCCGTCGATGTGATCGTCAACGTTAAAGGGGGCGGGACGACCGGTCAAGCTGGGGCCATCATGTTGGGAGTGGCACGTGCCCTGCAGGTGATGAATCCTGAACTCCACGAGACATTGAGTGCCGGACACTACCTGACACGTGATAGCCGGATGGTGGAACGCAAAAAATACGGATACAAAAAAGCCCGCAAAAGCTTTCAGTTCTCCAAACGTTGATCAGCCATATTGCCTTCTGGTCATTCGCACAGGGCTGTGTCTAACCAGAATGCCATTCTGCTTGCTTGGTCCCCTGATCAGAATTACTGGGGCGTGCAGCAGAGCGGCGACGATCAGGAACAAGAAATCACCGAACCCCCCGTTGGATTTACTCCGCCGGGGGGTTTTTTGCAAACAGTTCTGACTTGCCATTGTGCATGGCAGCTGCCGAACTGATGTGGTTTCGTTCGTACTGCGCGAGTGAATATCGACCAGCCCCACGACTCGCCGGTCGAGAAAGAATGCGCTGGTATGGTGGTGGGAATGAGGTTGCTGGATTCGATGGCCGTTTGGTTTGCGAGCAGATTGGAATGGGGCGTCGCGGTTTTTGGCGGCGTTCATTCCCGAGTAAACGTGTAGAGAGACACCCTATTGCCAGCACACGGTTCTACCGTCGGCATCAATGACCGGGGTTGAGGAGGCTTGTTATGTACAATCCACTGCTGTTGCCCGAAGTGCGGGAGATGTTGGATTCCGGTGACGATGCCGGCCTGATTGAATTCTGCACCGCCTTGCACCCGGGCGTGGTGGCCGAGGTCATTGAAGGGCTGAGTAACGAAGACATCTGGCGCGTGTTGTCGCATTGCGACGTGAATAGCCGCGTCCAGATTTTCACCTTCTTCGATTTGCCTAAGCAAGAAGACCTCGTAACCACGACGGACCGCAAACGGGTGTCGGCGCTGCTGGAAGAAATGGCTCCCGACGACCGCGTTGACCTGCTGGAACGCCTCGATCCCAAGCACGTGGATTTGTTATTGCCGCTCATCGCACAAGCGGAGCGTAGCGACATTCGCAAGCTGCTGTCGTATCCGGAAAACAGCGCCGGTTCGATCATGACGACCGAATATGCGTCGCTGCCTCAGGAAATCACGGTTGAAGAATCCTTGCGGCGGCTGCGGCGCATCGCGCCGGATCGAGAGACGATCTATTACGTCTACGTACTCGATGACCAACGGCATTTGCATGGGTTTGTTTCATTGCGACAATTGATTCTCGCGAAACCCGAAGCGATCGTGGCGGACATCATGGATCACGACGTGATCTCGGTGAACGTCAGCGATGACCAAGAAGATGTCGCCAGCATGTTGGGGCGCTATGACCTGTTGGCGATCCCCGTTGTTGATGACCACAATTGCCTCGTGGGCATCATCACGCACGACGACGTGATCGACGTTATTCAAGAAGAGGCAACCGAAGACGCGCATCGTGCTGGTGCTGTGGAACCGTTGGAGGACAGCTACCTCTCCACGCCGATTTTGACCATCACTTGGAAACGCGGCATTTGGTTGTTGTTTTTGTTCACGGTCGCCCAAGGAATTTCCGTGGTCGTGGACAGTTATAAAGAGATTTCTGAACACGTGGAATGGATGGGAACCTTCATTGCGCTGGTGATTGCCACCGGAGGGAACGCCGGTTCGCAATCGGCGGCGCTGGTCATTCGTACGCTGGCATTAGGCGAGGCGGGGCCGTCGGATTGGTTGCGCATCGCAGCCCGCGAAGCAGCAATGGGGCTCATGTTTGCAGTCGTGTTATCCACGCTCGGATTTTTCCCTGCCTGGGGACTACAAGGCTGGGATGCGGCGATCATCGTCTCGGCAACCGTGGCCATTATGGTGATGTGGGGCTCGATGATCGGCGCCATGCTGCCGATTGTGTTTAAGAAAATCGGCATGGACCCGGCCCTCATTTCCAACCCACTCGTGGCCGCGATTGTCGATTTCACCGGCATCTTGGTGTACTACGAATTCGCCCAATTTTGGCTCACACCGGTCGTCGAAACACTCCCGCACTGATTATTTCGAACCGATTCAGTTTGCCGCGCCGTGTGCCATTCGTCAAATCGGCCGCACATGGTACCCGTGCTTCTCGCGGCGCGCCCCAGCCAATCATGGCCGGGCCACTTTGGGGTAAACCGGGCTAGCCTGCTCTCTTAGAATCCGATATCGTTTGAAATTATAAGTTGTCCGAAACCCAAGCATCGTCTTGACGTTCCGTTGCCCCGATATTTCGATCGTTATGCCTTTCAACGACATCGGCAAATTCGTTGGTCGCTATTTCCAGGTTCTTGCCTGGCTGTCGATCATCTCGATGATCGTCTCGCTGATTTTCTTTGACTACTTCGTCTTCGAATTCGACCTCAGGTTCACGTTCATATTCATCCTGCTCTTCTGGGCGGCTCATCACCTCATCCGGCACAATGCTACCGCCCGTAATTGGACGATCGGCATCACGGGTTTCTATGTCGCTTTAATCATCTTGACGCTGCTTTTTGCGTCGCTCGTCGGTACAGAAGGCATGAGTGTCACTCTCGACGGTCGAATCATCGAGAACCCTTCGATTGGTCAAGTTGCCACAGTCGCAATGCCAGTTCTCCTCCTAGTTGGTATGCCGTTGGGATTGCTGTTAACACCAAAAGCGCGCCGAGAATTCGGCGTGGTGGGCGGACCTCTCTCGGCCGATGAAGCGTCACAGACTTGCCAGTAGCGTTGTCACGCGCCGCTATTCTTCGTCGTCGGAGGTAATGACGTATTCTTCCCCCTCGGCAATCACGCGGTCGCCGGGGCGGAGTTTGCGACGGCGACGTGTTTCGACTTCGCCATTGACGGTGATTTGTCCGGCTTGAATCAATACCTTGGCCTGTCCCCCCGTTCCGGCAGCACCGGATAATTTTAAAAATTGGTCCAGGCGGATCGTATTATCATCAGTGTCTGTCATGGCTGTCCGCGGATCGTTTTGATCGCGTTCCCGGGGTCAAGGATTCAGTTCCGCTGGTTTACAAACTTTGTGGGGCGGCCGTGCGGTCGTCGCTATCGAGATAATTTTGCAGCATGATTTGGGCAGCGACCATGTCCATCCGCGCTTTGCGTTTTTTGTTCGACAGATCCGCTTCGTGCAGATACAACTCGGCGATCAACGACGTATGCCGTTCATCCCAGTAGCGCACCGGCAGTTTGGTTAAATGGCTCAGCCACTTGCCGAAGTTGCGGGCCTGCCGCGATTTTTCGCTTTCGTCGCCGCTCATGTGCACCGGCAAGCCAATAACAAGTCCTACCACGCGGTATTCGTTGGCGATTTTTGATAGGAACTCGCCGTCCAACGGTTTTGTCCGCCGGTTGTAATTCTCCAGCGGACTGGCGATCGTTTGTTCCGGCGTCGAAATAGCGACGCCGATCCGCTTGGTCCCAAAATCGATGCCCAACAAACGCCCCTCAACGGGATACGTGCCTGCCGTGGGGGGATCAGAGGAAGCGGTCATAGCCCCGTTCCTCGATCAAGGCCACCAATTGTTTGATTGCATTTTCGTCATCTTTGCGGGCGACTAACGTGGCATCGGGGGTGTGTACGATCACACAGTCCTCCATGCCGATCGTGCCAATCAGATGTTCTTGTTCCGTTGAGCGAATGATGCAACCGGTTGTGTCGACGCCGCAATGCGGAGCATCAATTACGTTTCGGTTCTCGTCAGCCCCCAGCAACCGCTCCAAGGCGTGCCAACTCCCGACATCATCCCATTCAAACGGCGCTTCCAAAACCGCTACGTTCTCGGCATGTTCCAACACCGCATGATCGATAGAAATGGATGTCATCTGCGGGAACTCACGGTGCAGTGCCGCATCTTCATCGGGCGTTCCCAGCGATTCTCGCAACGTCGCCAAACGCCGCGAGATATTGGGTTGTTGAGCCTCCAAGGCTCGCAAGATGGCGTCGGCGCGCCAGACGAAAATTCCACAATTCCAGTAATAGCAGCCGGCGTCCAGAAATCCCGTTGCTGTCTCACGGTCCGGCTTTTCACGAAACGAAGCAACCTGATAGGCATCGTCCGCATCGTCGGTGAAGGATCCACCACGTTCGATGTAACCGAATCCGGTCGACGGAAACGTGGGGGGGACGCCAAACAGCACAAAGGTGTCGGGAGAATTCGCGACGACGTCGGTCGCGCGTTGGACCGCTTTTTGAAAGGTCTCCGTGGGGCGAATGACATGATCGGCCGGCACGACCAACATCACCGCATCGGGGTCTTGCCGCAACAGGTGAATAGCGGCCAAGCCGATGCAGGGTGCGGTATTCCGCCCGCATGGTTCGACGAGGATGTTCCCACGCGGGACGTCGGGCAATTGCGCCGCGGTCGCGTCAGCTTGCACCGCGTTGGTAACAACCCACGTTTGCTCAGGCGAAATGAGCGGGGCGTTGCGGGCGCTGGTCTGTTGCAACATCGTTGTCTCACCTGCCAATGGCAGAAGTTGTTTCGGCAGCGTCTTGCGGCTTTGGGGCCAAAAACGAGTCCCGCTCCCACCGGCCATCACGACTGAATGTAGCACGGCTACGTGTCTTTCTAAATGCGATTGATTCAAATATCAGCGAGGTCAATTGGGGCCAAGCGACCGGTGCAAGTATAGCGGCCCATGGAGTTCGTGGGCAGGCTGTTTGCATCGTTGAGCAGGTGATTCTTGGTTCGCGAAAATTGGAAGGCGGCTCTCTCACCTTGTGTTCCCGATTACAGTCGGAAACCGCCGACTTATCCAAAGGGATTCGGCACGGCTGAGGAATACCGGACCAGCAACGTAAAGCTATAAATCACGACGCATGCGACCAAGGCGGTGGCAAAATAGAGGATGCGGCGGGCGATGTCTTCGCGTTTGAGCGCGATGATCTGACACAGAACCGCCACAAAGGCCACCATCACAAATTTGAAATAGACTAAGCCCCGCGGGCCCCAATGATCGAGAAAAAATCTAGCGATCGGATTCGATTCGACAAAGCCGTCGGCGTGGTACTTATTCAACAATATCCAAGTCATCACCACATCCAGCGCGCTGGCGACTACAAACAGTAACGTTTCTCGCTCCAGCGGAATTTGACTTCCCAACAACCGTTTCGTGGGCGACAAGGTGTTGTCGTCTTGTTCTTCTGTTGTCTCATCCATTACCCGCTCTCCCCCCGGCGGTGCATTTCATCAGACAAGAGCGTGTTGATTCCAATGACGCTCTTCATGAGATTACAAACTATCCGATTCGCCTGAATTTCGCCAGATGATTTTGACGTGCTCCGCCGTTGCGGGTTAAACGTGGGACGGAGCGATGGGCGAAAGGTAGGTGGTGATTTCCAAGTCTTGACCGATCCGAATTCGCACAGTTTTAATTGAGCGGCGGCAAGCCGGTGCGGTCGCAGCACTTGAGCAGGGGGCATTCCGGGCATTGTGGACGGCGGGCGATGCAGATTTCGCGTCCCAGAAAAATCAACCGGTGCGGCGTTTCGATCCAACTCGATTTGGGCAACAACCGCGTCAGGTCCCGTTCGATCTGATCGGGATTCGTTTTTTTGGTCAGCCCCAACAGACGGCTGATGCGTTTGACGTGCGTGTCGACGACAAATCCGCTGGGGATGTCAAATGCATTTCCCAAAACCACGTTGGCCGTTTTACGACCGACACCCGGCAATGCCGTCAATTCCTCCAATGTCTGAGGAACTTCGCCGTCATGTTCTTCTACAAGCGCCTTGGCCATGCCTCGCAGGTTGGTGGCTTTGGCGCGAAAGAAGCCCAGTGAATGGATGATCTTCTCCACCTGTTTCTGCGACGCGCCGGCCAGGGCTTCAGGGGTGGGGAACTTGTCGAACAACTTCGGCACGACCATGTTCACCCGTGCATCGGTGCACTGGGCTGAGAGAATCACCGCCACCAGCAATTGAAAGGAGTTGTCGTGCTTCAGGCTGCACTCAGCCACGGGATATTTCTTCTTCAAGGCACGCAGGATTTTGCGGCCTTGTTGCTTCCGGGCAACATCGCTGCCGGTAGATTCGGACTTGGGCATAATTTCTCCGGGCTTGTCCTCACAACGGCCATGGACAATGCCAGGGGAACGCGTTTAGACTCGATATTTGGAAGTGACTGGATTATGGAAATGACCGGTCGGCGCACAACCCCTCAGCCCTCACCCCTGAGCATATCGGAGCACGAGGCTATGGACGGGCCGCACGAATATCCCCCAAAATACCTGGAAGGGTTACGGCTTTTCAATGACGAAGAGTTTTTCGCCTGCCACGATGCCCTCGAGGAAATCTGGACTGAGACGGTCGGTGCGGAGAAACAGTTCTACCAGGGACTGATTCATGCCGCTGTGTCGCTGTTTCATTTCGAAAACGGCAATCTGGGCGGCGCGCGAAAAATGCACCGGTCGTCGTTGAACTACCTCGAACCATACGGCAAACATTATCAAGGCATCGACGTCGAAACCTTGGCGGCCCAATTGTGGTTTTGCTTTCAGGAACTTCGCGCAGCCACGGATCCCTCGGCGGATTTGCAACTCGATCGGACTTTGATTCCGAAGATACTGATTCCAACATCGATTGAAGAATTATGACGCATACGACGGATAATGACGTGGACAAGATGGGCGGCACACTACCGATTTTCGCGCAACCCCACTTCGTGCTATTCCCCGGGACGTCGCAGATCATTGCCGTCACCACAGAACCGCTCCGGCAACTGGTGGCTGATGTGCTTCGCGATCAAGGACTGTTGGCCGTTTCGCTGTGCTCGGCGGTTGACGATTTTGTCTGTGTGGCGCGGATTGTCACTCCCATGTTTTTTTCGCCGGCGGCGAACTGCATTCACATTCAGGGCGTCTGTCGCGCACAGATCAATTCTCGGCATCCGGCGGACGACTTGTCTCAGCGGGCGACGATCACCGCGCGGCCCGATCACTACGCCATGACACCCGTCATCGATCGTCACCGTCGCCATGAGGAATTGTTGGCTGCATTTCGCGAGTTGTTTCCGCACATCCTGCGCAACGATCTGTTCCAACTGTGGGCAGGCGACCAGCTTACCTTGGGTGAGTTGTGTGACCAGCTTGCCGACCAATTACCCCTTGCACCTTCCCACAAACAATCAATGTTGGCAGAACCGAATGTCGACCTGCGCAGCGATTTGTTGCTCGCCCAATTGCGCGAATTGCTCCGCGGACAAAGGGAAGCCACGATCGAGCAGTCAGCGAATCCACAATTCAGCGTGAATTGATCGGTTTGGCTAGGGATGGTCCACTGTGACGTCATTGAGGTTTGAGGTTTCAATCGCCGATGATTGACCGTCGCTGGGGCAACACGTAGAATCCCGTTGCTTTTCTCTCACACATTTTTGCCTCCCAGACGGTCGATTCATGGAACACGGACCTGTTGATTTGCCTCGTATTGAGCGCGCGGTGCGCGAAATTTTACTCGCAGTCGGAGAAGATCCCGACCGGGACGGGCTACTCGAAACGCCCGCCCGTGTGGCACGCATGTATAAGGAGCTGTTTTCCGGTCTGCATTCCGAACCGGGGCGGCATCTGGAGAAGGTCTTCGAGGAAAAGTACGACGAACTCGTGCTGGTTCGCGACATTACTTTCAACAGCACCTGCGAACATCATCTGCTGCCATTTTTGGGAGTCGCCCACGTTGGCTATCTACCCAACGGCCGTGTCGCCGGGCTGAGCAAGTTAGCCCGTGTGGTGGACGAGATTTCCCGAAAACCGCAGGTGCAAGAACGGATGACGCATCAAATCGCCGATTTGCTCAACAACGAGCTCGACGCCAAAGGGGTGGTCGTGGTCTTGGAAGCGGAGCATACCTGTATGTCGATCCGCGGCATCCGCAAGCCGGGCGCATTGACTGTCACCAGCGCCGTCCGCGGGCTGTTTAAGTCCAATCCTCCCAGCCGGGCGGAGGCGATGGCGCTGATCAATCGCAAGTAACCCCGCCCCCGCGCTAGGCAACGAGTGCTCAATAAGAAAACCGGCCTTTGATCGGGTGTTCTAAGGTGTCGTAATCCTCGAAGCGCATGCGGATCGCCTCTGCGTGGGATTGGTTTTCAAAGACGATCTCTTCATCCTCCGCCAACGAACTGTCCATCAACGTGGGAACGTCATAGAGACTGCCGAAGGGGGGCATGGCTCCTGGTTCACAATCGGGAAACATGTGGGCGATTTCATCTTCGCTCGCCATTTCCACATTCTCTTCACCCAGACGGCGGCGAATGCGTTCCATGTCGACATAGTGGGTGGCCGGCAATACGACCAGCACATAATCGCCTCCACTACGCAACAGCACAGACTTGGCGACCTCTTTGCCGGGAATGTGCAGCACCTGTGCCATGCGATTGGCTGTAAAAGTAGGCCGGTGCTGCAGGGATTCGAAGTGAACATGACGGCTGGAGAGCATTTCATCGATTCTCATGGTCTTTGCTCCTGACGATGGGGATAGCGACGACTTAAAAACGCAGCGGTCAAAGAATTTGATCGTGCGGTGATTGCCGAAGGCGAGAGAAAAGCGGGCCAATCATCAGTCGGTCGCCAGGAGTTTCTTACCCAGCCGCATCGGACATTATACCTGGCCAGTCGTAGGAATTCCAGATGTTAAATTCGGGAGCGAGTGTGGAATCGTGTCATTCTCGTTCCCAAACTCCATTTGGGAACGCCCCTTCACGAAGCTCCGCTTCGCTAGACACAAAGAACGACTCGCCGAGTCTGAGTTTTGTTGAACAGGATTCCTGATCTAGTCTCCATCCGCCCTAGTCCCGCGCAGCCGTCCCCGTAGCATAAACGCCAATCCCCAGGCCACCACGACCACCAAGCACAACCCGCCCAGCGCAATCCAGCGAGAATCGTGGTCCCAGTACCCTTTGACTCCCAGCGCCAAAAACACCACCGCCGCAAACAGATTCAACAGCCACAGCCAGGTTGGCATCCGTAGCATGCGCGGCAAAAAGCGGTGGTCCATCCAGGGATTAAGTAGGCACAACAGTCCGCACAGCAACACACCGGTAAAGAGGTTGGCTGGTGTCATCACCACCAACAATGCCCGCGGTTTATCGGCTCCGCCGCTGGTGGTATAAAAATATTGCCATGTCAACACGCCATAGGCAATCAGAGCGCACCAAGCCACCGTGTAGGATTTCAATCGCCGCTGATGCTGCACTGCCCAAGCATCGTTGACGCTACGAGCCATCTCGTTGAGGACCGTATGGGCGACTTCCAATGTACCGTACAGCGTACCGAGCATCGTCAAAAACGCCCCGGCCACGTACAACGGTAAAAGGACAGGACTGAGGCCGACGACGAATTCCGCCTGCAGGTTCAGCAAGTTCTTTTCGTCGGGGATCTTGTGTTCGGGAGCGAGGATAATTGTGCCCGAAGCCACGAACACCGCGCTGAATGCAATCACGATGATGAAACTGATCGAACAGTCGATATACGGCGCCCGCAACCAGCGGCGGACGGCGTGGTTGGGATCGGCGGCGATTGTTTCCAACCTCTGCCGCGTAGCGGGAGCAGTCCCGGCGTTGCCCCACCGTTTTTCTCGTAGAAACGAAGTATAGGCTAGATAGTCATAGCCCGCTCCGCCGATGACGCCGACATAGCGCGTCGTCTCGACCCAGACAGGTTGCGTGGCGATTTTGGGGTACTCACCAATCCAGTTGGGATATTCGTAAGCCGACGGAATGACCGCCCCTTTGAGCAGCGCCCACCAGTCGGGGCTGTAGAGGACTAAGGAGATCCCAGCACAGATGATCAAGGCGGCGACGATCGCCAATTGCACGCGTTCGAGCACCGTATATCCCTCAGTGGCGGACAACAGCAACAGTCCGGAGAGAATGGCCGCTCCCCAAACGAAATCGGCGCCGCCGTTAAACATCGCTTCGGTTCCTGAAACCCAAGAGGTCAAGTTGCCCAACACGCCGCTATGAAAGCTGACCCAGATGGGAATGCAGACGGCAGCCAAAATAAAGAAAGCCATCGGTGCCCAACCGCGGGGACCGGGAAGGTCCATCATCCGCTGAAAGGGATGCACACCGGTGAGTACCATGTGCCGGGCTGTTCCGAGCACGAGTCCCCACTTGAGAATGGAAATCACCACGAACAGAAACAGGATGTTGTAGCCGAACAGCGCGCCGCCGCGGGTGGAGAAAATCAGCTCGCCAGTTCCAATGGTCAACGAGGCAATGATCGCGCCCGGTCCAAAAACCTTGATCCACGATAACGGATTGCCGGACAACAACATGGGCGGAGCCGATTGTGGCGGACCAGGCGTGACGTTGAGAGCTTCGGACATGGGTTGCTCGTTTCTCATCCAGCAGTAAATGGCATGTTGGGTGGTGCAGAGAACCACCCTAAACCGCCGCGGTCGGCAATTCAAGAAATGTCCCAGAACACGCTGCCGCTGGATTTGTGATGCCGCGAGTCACGTTTTTAGCGGATTTTGAAAAAGTTTTCCGATTTCTTTGTAACAAATCGCGGTGGGTTACGCTGGCAAGAGTGTCGAGAGAAATAACGAGCACAAAACCGCCCACCCATCCCTGCCCAAAGCCCGGTACGAGACAAGTGTTGTGTTGTGTGTGTGTGAACAGCGGGTGGCCATCGCGCCGCCCGCTGTTTTTGTTGCCTAGAAGGGGGGCGGCCCTGCGCTGAACGTTCTCCGCTATTCGGCGACGCGCATGCGTATGCAGGGGGATAGTAGCGACTTGAGTTGGTTCAACTCCGCTTCAGCGGCGCGCATTTGGCCCTCGGTTGCGCGGTGTGTCATGATGAATACCGGGACAACGGAGTTCTTACTGGATTCCACTTCCGGGCTCTCATGCTGGACTACCGAAGCGATGCTGATTTCGTGACGGCCCAGAATATCGGTGATGTCTGCCAACACGTGGGGACGATCCAGAGCGTTAAAGCGTAGATAAAACTTGCTGAGGATTTTGTCCGTCGGTTGGACACGAAACGTCGTCCGCCCGCCGAAGAGGTCCAGCGTGGGAAAGGTCAGTTGTGACCGGCCGACTGCCATGTCGACAATATCGGCT
Organism: Symmachiella macrocystis; assembly: GCF_007860075.1. Lineage (NCBI taxonomy): Bacteria > Pseudomonadati > Planctomycetota > Planctomycetia > Planctomycetales > Planctomycetaceae > Symmachiella > Symmachiella macrocystis. The sequence continues at coordinate 1,450,004 of NZ_SJPP01000001.1, read as the reverse complement.
AGAACCGCGGAGGCGGTGGGAAGCTGCCCGGCGCCTTGCCCGGAGAACCAAGTTTCCCCGACGACATCGCCGGTGACTTTCACAGCGTTAAAGACGCCTTGCACATCTGCCATCGGCAAATTATTACGGACCAACGTCGGCGAGACATGCATCTCCAGTAGGTTATCCACCAGCCGCGCGACCGCGAGTAGCTTCACCATGTAGCCAAGTTCGGCGGCGCATTTCAAATCTTCCAACGTCAGTGTATCGATTCCGCTGCAAGGAAACTCTGCGACGGCGGCACGGACACCAAAGGCCAATTGGCTAAGGAGCACGAGTTTTTGTGCGGCATCGGTACCGTCGACATCCATCGCAGGGTCCGCTTCGGCGTAGCCCAATTCTTGCGCCCGTCGCAAAGCCTGTTCATAGGTCTGATTCTTATCGGCCATCTCGGTGAGGATGAAATTACTCGTCCCATTGAGGATGCCCGAGAGCGAGGTGATTTGATTCCCGGCCAGCGCGCTGCCAAACGCGGCAATAATCGGGATGCCACCAGCGACGGAAGCCTCGAAGGCGATCGACCGTCCTAATTCCCGGGCGCGGGTGAACAACTCGTCGCCATGTTCGCACAACAGCGCCTTGTTGGCGGTGACGACGTCTTTTCCTGCGGTGAGCAGGGCCAACATGATTTCACGTGCCTCTCCGGTTCCCCCAATCAATTGCACAGCCACGTCGATTTCCGGATCGTCAATGACATCCTGAACTCGATCGGTCAAGATTTCGGCGGGCAAATCCACGTCGCGTTTTTTCGTCAGATCGCGGACCGCGACCCGCTGTAGAACAATCGGACGTTGCGCGCGGCGTTCAATGCGGTCGGGGTGCTGGGTGAGGATCTTGGCGACGCCCCCGCCCACGGTGCCCAATCCAATCATGCCAATTTTCAAAGGAGTCATACGTTGCTTTCTGTCGAATCCGTCAGCCGCTCGATTTCGATTGTGATTTTCTGTTGAGTCGTCGTTTCAAAAACCGTTGGACGCATCCCGTTGACACTGATCTGCAAGTTTCCGGAATAAGTGTAAGCGGGTTTTGAACTGGTTCTCGGTGCGGGTTTGTGAACGCTTTTTAATACGGCCCACGATCATTCGTCGCTCACGCGTTCCACATATAACATCTCGGCGGCCGCTTGGCCCAATGTGACCAGTTTTTCCTGCATTTGTACTGCGACAATGTCACCCGCGTCGCTGTTTTCCTGCACCGTGCCAACAGCGCCCAGTGCCATTCCGTTATCGGCGAGGTACCTGAGAAACTCCGGTTGCTGGTTACGGACACGGATAATACGAACTGTGTCACCCGTGTCGCTATCAGACAACGGCAGACCGCAGTCCTCCCCGGTCAAAGTCCCATCGGCAGAGGGAATCGGATCGCCGTGCGGGTCGACCTGCGGTCTCTCCAAGTATTCGTCGATACGATCAATCAATTCGTCGCTCACGGCATGTTCCATCCGCTCGGCTTCGTCATGGACCTGATCCCAGGTCAACTCCAAGGTGCGGACCAGAAACAATTCCAATAATCGATGTCGCCGCAACATCCGCACGGCCAACATCCGGCCCTGCTTGGTCAGCTTGACGCCGGAATACGGTTTATAGTTTGCCAAACTGCTGTCGGATAGCGTCTTGAGCATGCTGGTCACTGTGCCGGGCGAGACGTTCAGCGCGGTGGCGATTTGACCGGTCGACGCCCATTCCGAATCGGCTTCGATGCAGATTTGCAGGACGGTTTTGAGATAGTTTTCGACAGTCAAACTGGGCATAGGGCCGATCCGTGATTTTGGTTAATCAAAAAATTAGTTTGCGTCGATATTGACTTTGTTCGTGGTCGATGAGAAAATATATTGAACCGGGTGCAAATTCTCAGCGGACGCCTGCGTTTCGTCTTACCGATTGTATGCGGAGATTCGCCCCTTTGCTATTCGCATCGGTCGGCAATTGAGGGGGTGGGTGTTTTTCTCCGCCTGCCAATTCGCCCGTTAACCAAACATTCTCTTTAGCGGAACAATCGCGGCTGAGACGCGCGCCGAATTTTGCGATTTTCCGCATGACCCCTGTATTGGGTGGCCATGTCACCGGACTGTACCAACTATGTCTCTCCACAGTAATTCAACCAGGAATTTGCTGAATCGCCTGCGAACAATCTCCACAACTGCATTGTGCAGCTGGTCATTGATGCTTCTGCTGGCCGGGGGGCTATCGGGCTGTTCGTCCGATGCGAAAACCAGCGAGGTCGCGGGAGGGAAGTCGGCGCCGAAATACAAAATCCTAGCGACGACGCTCATGATCGCCGACGCTGCTCAGCGGATCGCTGGCGAGGAGGTCCAAGTCGAATGGCTGATGGGGCCGGGAGTGGATCCGCACCTGTATCAGCCGACGGCCAAGGATCGCATCAAACTGCAATCGGCCGACGTGATCTTGTATCAGGGACTGCACCTGGAGGGGAAAATGGTCGACACGTTTGAGTCGATCGCAAAGCAAGGGCGCACGGCTGTCGCGGTTTCACGCGACATCCCCGAAAGCGAATTGCTCTCCTGGGAAGGCGGCTTGCACGATCCGCACGTCTGGCATGATCCAAAATTATGGAAACAATGCGTGCAAACAATGCTGGAGACGTTGATTGCTCAGGATCCCGAATACGCATCCGCGTATCGCGAGCGAGCGGCCGCGTACGTGGCCGAACTGGACGAGTTAGACGCGTTTTGTAAACAGCGCGTCGCAGAGATTCCCCCTGAACAACGTTGGTTGATCACCAGTCACGATGCGTTTCACTACTACGGTCGCGCGTACGGATTTCAGGTGGTGGGGATTCAAGGGATCAGCACCGAGAGCGAAGCGGGGCTGAAGGCAATCACCGACGCTGTCGATTTGATCAAAACACACAAAATCGGGGCAATCTTTCCCGAGACCAGCGTGCCACAGGCAGCGATCAACCGCGTGGCCCACGACAGCGGAGCCAAATTGGGGCCGGAATTATATTCCGATGCTTTAGGGGGTGTCGGTTCCGGTGCGGACACGTATGTCGGTATGATTCAGGCAAACACCAACAGTGTGGTCGACGGCCTGAAGACTCCTTCCGTCAGCGTGAAATGACTTGGATGGGGTCATCCTCGTTACGGATCGATATTCCTAACGAAAGGCCATTGATTCCGATGTCTCCGGTCGAAAGTTTGATGCACGCGATGACACAACCCCGCGCCAATCCGCCGGTAGATTCCGACGCCCTACCTGCGCAGGACAAGGCGTCCGGGAATTCCCCTGTGCCGGAGGCGTCTCCGCTGCCACTTGAGGTTCGGGACCTAACCGTCAGCTACGATCGTAAAGCGGTGTTGTGGAACGTGAACCTGGACGTGGAGGCGGGCCGGATTGTGGGGATCGTTGGCCCCAATGGTGCGGGGAAAACGACGTTGATCAAAGCGATCATGGGTTTGCTGCCGCAGCAAGCGGGAACGGTGCTCATCAATGGCGGTCCGTTACAAAAACAGCCGGGCGCGATCGGTTATGTGCCGCAACGCGAATCGGTCGACTGGGATTTTCCGGTCACGGTGCACGATGTGGTGATGATGGGCACCTACGGCCGCCTGGGTTTGTTCCGGCGTCCGGGACGTCGGCAACGCGAATTGTGCGAGCAGTGCTTGCAGCAGGTGCAGATGTTGCCGTTCGCGCACCGTCAAATCGCCAACCTGTCGGGCGGACAGCAGCAACGGGTCTTTTTGGCTCGCGCTTTGGCGCAGGAAGCCATGATCTATCTCATGGACGAACCGTTTGCAGGGGTGGATGCGGTGACTGAATCGGCGATCATTGATTTGCTACGCAAGCTCCGCGACAACGGCCGCACGATACTCGTCATTCACCATGACCTGCAAACAGCGACCGAGTATTTCGACGAGATCCTCTTGCTGAACCGTCGCGTCGTTGCCTATGGGCCGACTAAAGACGTCTTCACAACAGAAAATCTCCGCGCGACCTATGGCGGACGATTAACCGTCATGCCCGATACCGTAGGCGGCGAGACATGAACACCGCATTCTCCCTCGCAGCTTCGCTGGGCGGCGTGGTGGCGGCGTCCGACTTTGGCACGCAAATGCGCCGCTTTTGGTCGCTGGAAGATCCGTCCGTGCGTACGGCGATCCTGGGCACGTTGTTGTTGGGGATGACCTGCGGCTTGTTGGGAAGTTTCGTTGTGTTGCGGCGGTTGTCACTATTGGGGGACAGCTTGGGACATGCCGTGCTCCCGGGGATCTGCGCCGGATTTTTGGTGACGATGACCAAAGACATTCGCTGGATTTTCACTGGTGCCGCTCTCTCCGCCATGTTGGCCGCCGGCGTGATTGCGCTCATTCAACGGCGGACGCGACTCAAACAAGACGCCGTGATGGGGTTGGTCCTCTCGGGCTTTTATGGATTGGGCGTGGTGATGCTTACGCGATTGCAGAATTCTTCCTCGGGAAATCAGAGCGGGTTAAATCGATTCTTGTTCGGCCAAGCCAGCGCCATCTCGACGGAAGAACTGAAGATCATGGCTGTGCTCGCCGGGATCGTGCTTGTGGTCGTGTTGTTGGCCTATAAGGAACTGGCGGCCACCAGCTTTGACGAAGAGTTCGCCGCTGCCTGCGGAATTCCGGCGCGGGCGATTCACTATCTGTTAATGATGCTGGTCGCGATTGCGATTGTGATATCGATCCAAGCGGTAGGAATTGTTTTGCTGTCGGCGATGTTAATCACCCCGGCGGCGACTGCGTATTTACTCACCGATCGTTTGAAAGTCATGATCCTGTTGTCCGTCATGTTCGGCGCGGTGGCCGGTGTCGCGGGGGCCAATATTAGTTTTCTGGAGAGTCATTTACCGACCGGTCCGTTTATCGTAGCGGTCTTGACGTTGTTTTTCGTCGCCGCATTTTTCTTCAGCCCACAGCAGGGTTTGCTCACGCGATTGCATCGTCGGCACCGCCGCCAACGACAGACACTGGCCGATCAACTCGTCCGCTTATTGCATGTCGGTACTTCCTCGCAGGCGCAAAGCATCGAGAAATTGGCGCAAGAGATGCATACCTCAGACTCTCAAGTCCGCAAGGCGGTCAATTTATTACGCGGCGATGGGCTCGTGAAAACCGATGCAGGCGGATTGCAATTGACCACGATCGGCCGGGAATACGCTGAGATGTTAGATCGCAATGCAAAGTTATGGGAGTTGTTCTTGGCGCAGGAAGGAACAATCGCCGACGTCCCGTTTGACCCCGATACAGACGACATCGAACAGGTGCTCGGTGTGGATTTGAAACGACAGTTGGAGGGGCAGTTGAATGGCGTGCATTAGTACGGGGGAAGAAGTGGCCGGTGGCCAGTGGCTAGAAAAAGGGGGGGCTCGTTCGGTATGCACTAGCAAACAGCCAGCCGTCGCCAATCCAACAGTCTAAGGTCTACAGCCTACAGACTGAATACGCGGGATTCCGAGACCCGCACCGAATCTGTCCAACGGAATCGTAAATGACCATACAGCAATGAACGTTTCTTCACTCATACCGCCGTTTGATTTTCAGGACCACGTCGTCGGACTGTGGGCGTCGCCGGATATTGCGGTGGGGACGGCTTGGACGATTGCGGCGGCCTGCTTGGTGGCGATTGCCTGTGGATTGTTGGGCTGTTTTTTGATCGTGCAGGGATTGGCACTGATTGGCGATGCGATTAGCCATACCGTTCTGCTGGGCATTGTGGTGGCATTTTTGCTTACGGGGCAATTCAGCGGACCGGCGATGTTTGTCGGTGCCGCGGTAACGGGAATTCTGACGGCTGTCTTGATCGAATTCATCCATCGGCATAGCCGCGTGAAACAGGATGCGGCTATTGGGATTGTGTTTTCCTCGCTGTTCGCCCTGGGGGTGATTCTGCTGAGTACAATGGCCACGCACGCCCATATCGATGCCGACTGCGTGCTGTTCGGCAAGTTGGATACAATATCGTTTGATAAAATGGCAGTGGCGGGATTCATGATTCCCGTGTCCGTCGTACAACTCTTGATTGTGACGGCGGCGGTGATGTTGATGATCGTGCTGTTTTACAAAGAACTGTTGGCAGCGGCATTCGACCCGCAATTGGCCGCTGTGCTGGGGTTGCGTCCCCGCGTGGTGCAATACGGATTGATGGGCATGCTGTCGCTGACCGTCGTCAGTTCCTTCACAGCTGTGGGAGCGATTTTGGTCGTGGCGATGATGATCGCGCCACCGGCAACTGCTTACTTATTGACCAAACGGCTGCCGGTCATGCTTTTGCTGTCTGCACTGTTCGGCGTGACCTCGGCCGTACTCGGTACGCATCTCGCGTTTTGGTTGGACGCCTCGACGGCGGGAGCCATGGTCTGCGTCGCTTGCGGGCTATTTACGCTGTCGTTTTTATTCAGCCCCAGCCAAGGTTTGATCGCGGGGAGTTATCGGCGACATCAAATGAAAGGGAGTGCGGAAGAACCACAATTTGCGCCGTAGGGGAGTTTGTACGCCGCCTTTGTGTTTCCGCGTCCAAGGCCTCGACGCAGAGGTATTAGGTTGGATTGTCACTGAGTCCTCGGTTAGAATCGCAAGTCGCATTGTTCCACACGTCTGTGACTGGAGACGCGACGATGATCACCATGCTGGGAAGCCCGCGACGTTGTTGTGATGGCCTTACCCGTCGCGAGACACTAACCGCCGGCGCATTGACGGCTTTGGGCGGAATTGGTCTGCCGCAAATGCTGCAGGCAACCGAAGCAGGACAGGTCCGTCCGGCGAAGGCCAAAAGCGTCATCTTGCTGTATCTGCTGGGCGGAGCGGCGACGCAGGATATGGTCGATCTCAAGCCGGAAGCTCCACAAGAAACTCGCGGGGAATTTCAACCGATTCCCACGAACGTGCCCGGCATCGATGTCTGCGAGCATTTACCCAAGCTGTCGCAGTGGATGCACCGGATGGCAATCATACGGTCGGTGAACCATAAGGCGGGCTGCCACAACTGTTTGCCCAGCTATACCGGTTGGGAAGTGACACCCAAAGATCAACACCCTTATCCGACCGACCCGCCCAGCATGGGGTCCGTCTGCGAATACCTGAAACAACAGCGCGGTCCGGCGGCGCCGGGCGAGTTTCCGGATTACATGTATTTGCCCTGCTACCTCGGATGGGGTCAGGCATTTCGGCGGGGCGGCCCTTATGGCGGCTTTCTTGGTAAGCAATTTGACGCTCTGACAACGGAATGCCAACCATTTCGAGACGAGTCAATTCCCGCTCCGGTCGCCGGTAAGCCGCAAACCGTGCTCGGCAAACCGGAGCTACCGAATAGCGTGCTTGAAAAGGATATCACCATCGACCGGCTCAGCGCGCGGCGGGGGTTGCTGCAGCAAATCGATGCGCAATTGCGGCGGCAAGAGTCGCGGGGAGATGCTGGCCAATTCGGTCGCTATCAACAACGGGCGTTCGACATCCTGACCTCGTCGCGTCTCAAAGCAGCATTTGACGTGATGACCGAAGACCCCCGCACGTTAGATCGCTATGGACGGACGTTATTCGGACACAGCACATTGATCGGCCGCCGCTTGGTAGAACAAGGGGTTCGCTTCGTTAATGTGACGTGGGACCTGTTCTGGGATCGGATCAAAATCGATTACGATGCCTGGGATACGCACACAAACAATTTCGCGATTCTCAAAGAAAATAAACTCCCCACCTTCGATCAGACTTATTCGGCGCTGATGGAAGATTTGGATTCGCGCGGATTGTTGGATGAAACTCTGGTGGTGGTGATGAGTGAAATGGGACGTACACCGAAAATCAACGGACGCGCAGGTCGCGACCATTGGACGTATTGTTATTCTGTGATGCTGGCCGGTGCCGGCATTCGTGGCGGCACGGTGTACGGCGCTTCCGATGCACAGGCAGCCTTCGTTAAAGATGCGCCGGTCAGTACCTCGGACATTTGCGCCACGATTTATGAATGCTTGGGGATCGACCCGGAAATGCGGGTCAATGATCGCGGCGGCCGACCGGTGGAAATTGCCCATGGTGGGCGGGCGGTGCGGGAGGTTCTGGCGTAATTTCTACAAGTCGTTTCAAAACCCTCTGACGCATCCCGCTGCCACTAATTTTCACGTTGCGAGAACAAGCGCAACCGGGTTTTGAAGCTGGGTTCTAAGGACTCGTCGTTGCTATGCGTCAATCAGCGCATCGACGAATGCATCGGGGGCGAAGAGTTGCAGGTCGTCGATTTGTTCGCCAACGCCGATGTATTTGACCGGCAGCCCCATTTCGCGGCGGATGGCGACGACGACTCCCCCCTTGGCGGTCCCGTCCAGTTTGGCCAATACGATTCCCGTGCACTTGACCGCTTCGGAGAAATTCTTGGCTTGGCTGATGCCGTTTTGGCCGGTCGTTGCATCCAGGACCAACAACACTTCGTGCGGGCCTTCGGGAATGACTTTTTGAATCACCCGCTCGACTTTGGACAGCTCGTTCATCAAGTTTTTCTGCGTCTGCAAGCGACCGGCGGTGTCGATGATTACCACATCGATTCCCTTTTCCACCGCAGCGGAGCAACCGGCATGGGCCACAGCGGCCGGGTCGGTGCCGTCCGGTTTGGTGACAATCTCGCAGTTCAGCCGCTCGCTCCACATCGTCAATTGTTCGACGGCGGCGGCTCGAAAGGTATCTCCGGCGGCTAGCAGGACGGTCTTACCCTGTTTTTGCAGAAAATTGGCGAGTTTAGCAATCGAGGTCGTTTTCCCCACGCCGTTGACCCCGGCGACCAGAATCACCGTCGTCCCTTCGGGACTCAGATTGAGGGGCGAAAGGGGATCCTCGGGATCCCATACGACGTCGTCTTCGCCGGTCAGCAGGCCTTTGAGCGTGTCTTTGACCGTCAGCCAGAGGGCATCGACATCAACGGTGCGGCCCAGGTGTTGTTTCCGCAATTCGTCGGTTATCGCTTGCGCGGCGACGACACCCATGTCGGTGGAAATCAAACGGGCATGAAACTGTTCGAGCTGCTCCTCGCCCAAAATCTCGCCCGCTTTGAACAAGTCGCGGACGTCGGTCGTCAGCAGGGCCTTGGTTTTGGCCAACCCTTGTTTGAATTTGTCAAAAAATCCCATCGATCCCCTCGTCCTCGTTTCCGCATTGCCTGTTTCGCGAAAATCATAGGTGTTCCGGCGATGCGCGACAAGCGAGGTGGATTTGGGGGAAACGAGTGGCCGGTGGCCGGTGGCCGGTGGCCGGTGGCCAGTAGGCGGTGGCCAGTAGGCAGTGGCCAGTAGGCAGTAGGCAGTAGGCGGTAGGCGGTAGGCGGTAGGCGGTAGGCGGTAGGCGGTAGGCGGTAGGCAGGAAAAATTGTGTGGGGGGGGACTTGCTTCCAAACCGACGGCTTTGCCGTCGCTATCGGCGCGATCGACCGGATCAGCGTCCGATTAGTAATACTTCTTGCGAGCGGTTGTTCTTTGAGAGTGCGTATTGGTAGCGACCTAACGGGATTTGTTCGACGCGCGATTTGTGACGCTGCAGCAGTGTTGTGAGTTCGTCGATACTGGGGATTCCATCGCTACGGTAGGAGACGACCAGAATCGACTCGGCGAAACGGGCGAAGAGGTTGTCGAAGGCGGTGTGGATTTGGCGGGGGTCGGTCCACGGTGAGCGGGCTCGGGTCAGTGGACGGTGTTTCCGCGTGTGGTCGATTTGCGACTCCCAATTCTTGTAGTCCACCAGACCTTCTAAAAAGTGATAGAAGTCACGGTAATCGACGCCGGTCCCGCGGCCGTTGATGTAGGGGGAATCGATGTAGACCAGGTCGAATTGACTGTTCACATCCAAGACATCCTCGCACGTTGCGCGGCATGCGACACCGCTGTCGAAGATCGTGGCATTGGCGGCAGCAGCGTGGCGGCGGAAATGGTCCTCAAACGGTTTGTCCCAGGTGGCTTTGTTCCCAAAGCTCCGCTGCACTTGCGCGGTGCGCATATAAAGGTTTCGGCGATGAAAGAGGTTATACGGCCGCTTGGCAATCGCCGCCTGAAACAACGCGTAATACGCCAGCGCCCGTTCGTTATCGTCGGCGATGTGCGGAAGATTCTGGGCGACGACATCCAGCCAACGATTTTCCTCGTCGGTAAAATAGATTCCCGCGAACGTCCGTTGAATCAAATCGTCATAGTCACGCCCCGGCTGGGGTTGCAAGAGAGCGTCGATCGTGTCGTCGGCGAGAAAGGTTCCCTGGTTTTCAATCAATGCTCGCAATGACAGTTGATTGGAACGCAGGTAATCGTTGGCGGTGACCTGTTTGCCCAAGCTCTTGAGTAGATAGGCGACCGAACCGGTTCCGGCGAAGGCGTCGAGCGCAGTTGTGAAATCCAGTTTGTCGAACTGGCAGCTCAGTTCCGGGAGTAGTTTGAATTTGCTCCCTTGATACCGCGTGGCTGGCGGGCGGCGGAGTGGTGTTTGTGTGGAATCCATTCGTGCCGCCGAAATCGATAGGTCTTACTCGGAGTCGCGTAACGACAGGCAGTATCCATTCGTGGGTACTGTTTTGAGATTGTCGTTGAGTTCTCAATTGTTGCAAGGGTAACGTTTCGGACATTGTGAATTTGGATGAGTTCATAGGCGACAATTATTGCGACGCCATGATCCGCTAAATAATTGAGATGGGATCTGTCGCGTCGGCGTTCGGCGAATGGAATGGATTTCGCCAGTAAATCTGCGGAGAGCGGCAGAATTTCTGCGGACTGCGGTTGGTTTGTACCGATAAGGTAATCCACGGGCTGAGAAAACCGCCCACGAAACACTCGACGGTCATCGCTCCACCCACACTCGCTGAAAGTATCAGGACATCGGCATGAACGAATCAACGCAGCCTTTGGTCTCGCCCCATTTCGCACTTGGCGATACGCCTCAGCCGCCGCAAGTCGACGCGCAGCCCACACAGGCAGAGGATGCGGAGATGCTGCGGCGAATCCAAGCTTGCGTCGATGCCTGTGAAGGGATCTCCACCCAAGAATTGGAAGAAGGCGTCGTGCAAGACATGCAACGCGTGCTGCGCGAAGTGGCCCCCATCATCGCCGAGTGGAGCCGCGAACAACAAAATTAGAAGCTGGCATTAGCAACGAGCGCTGAAGCAGTGGCACCCCATTCTGAGGCCGAATTCGAACTCGCTAGAGGGCAGTGGAATTCAAAAAGTCCGCGCCGGCGGCCATCGTGGCGGCGCATTGCACGGCTTCTAAAATCTGCTCGTCATTGAGCCCCAGTTGACGGGCTTTCTCGACATGGCCCGATGTGCACGGCTTGCAGCCGTTCATGTCGCTGATGGCGATGTTGATCAATTCCACCGTCGAGTCGTCCAACGTCGTATTGGCGAACGTGTGCGCGCGGAGTCCGACCGACATGCCGTTGAAGATATCGCTGCCGGCAATGTCGCGGAACTTGAAGAAGATGTTGTACATCCCACAGGTGGCAGCCACGGCAAGCACGTCGGCCACTTCCTGCTCGGTTCCGTCCAGCGACAAAATCCGCTCTTGCATGCGCTTTGTCCAGACGTCGTTCCCCTTGGTCACGCTGACCGCCAAGCCGATGATGGCTTTGGTTTTTTCGTCGAGCTTCCCAGCGGTCCACACGAACTTTTTGAAGTTCATGTAGAAGTCCTGCAGGAAAGCCGGTACGCCTCCGTAGGTCAAAAACGGTTCGGGGACCGTATCGCTGCCGAACATTTCCTTAATCCGGCCGTAGGTCTGCGCTGTTTTATCGACGGCGTCCGCTTCGGGTAACGGTTGGACGAGTGACATGAATTCGAGTCTCCCCTAGTCGTGGCTAAGCTACGAAAAACCGGCGGCCCGGTCATCTCCGCGCCGCCGGTTGTTGGATTCCAATGCAACTTCAACGTATCCGGCAAGCTGATGCCCACCGTTCATCGCGTTAGTTCAAAGTCGATTCGCCTTTGTTCCAATTGCAGGGGCAAAGCTTATCGGTCTGAAGAGCGTCCAAAACACGCAGCACTTCGGCGACGTTCCGGCCAACGCCCAGATCGTGAATGGCCAACCACCGCACGATGCCGTTGGGATCGATCAGAAACACGCCGCGGTAGGCGATGCCTTGATCGGCTTTCAGCACGCCGTAGTCTTCCGACATTTGATGCGTGGTATCAGCCAACATCAAGTAGTTGAGTTTGGCCAGATCTTCGTGGCTGTCGCACCAACCTTTGTGCGAAAAGGCGCTGTCTGTGCTGGCGGTCAAGACTTCGCAGTCGCGGTCTTGGAATTCACCCAATTCATTATTGAAAGCGACGATTTCGGTCGGGCAGACGAAGGTGAAGTCCAGGGGATAGAAGAACAAGCAGACCCACTTGCCTTTATAATCCGACAGTTTGATGTCCTGGAATTGGTCATCCGAGCCATCTTTGGTGCGGTCGTAAGCTTGGACAGAAAACTCGGGTGCGGGTTGGCCGACTTGAACGGTCATCGTAACGTACTCTCCTGAAGGTTAAATAGTGTCTATGATTCTCAAACGCGGCCGGCGCGGCCGCATGTCCCGACTGTACGTACAGACCGGGAGGGGACGTTTTTTCACAATCACGGGCAGCCGCCCGCGAATACTAGCGTTCACCGCCCGTCTTGAGCGATAGAGGCAGCGGTGGCAGGGTCGCCGGAGTGCATCACAGCACTCCAAACGGCCTGCAGGAAAGTATAGCCACCACGGTCGGGCTTTCAAGCGGTCAACTATATCCCCCGCCGCGACGGTCCATTATCCTGGTTCCGGTAGGTCATGCTGTGCATGACTGAGCTGGAATCGGGCTGAATCACTTTAGATTCGTCATGCACAGCATGACCTACGGCTGAACCTGATTCCTCGTTGTTCGACAGTTGAAAAACGCCTCATTTAGGAATCCTTAACGCTATGAAAATTGTCAAAGTCGAAGTCATTCCGCTGATTGGTGGAACTGTGGATGGGGGGTGGCCGCAGGGGCACGAGCCGGAAGAGGACCTCAATACGCTGATCGAGGTACAGACCGACGAGGGCATCACGGGCGTCGGAAGTTGTTTCACCTCCGGAAGTTTGGTTCAGGGAGCGATGAAACTACTCTGGCCGTTGCTCGACGGGGAGGCGGCCGTGGAGCCGGAACGAGTGACCGAGACCTTGCGGGAAGCGACATTTTGGCAAGGACGGGGAGGAGCGGTCGAGCACACGATTTCAGGACTGGACATCGCTCTGTGGGACATCATGGGCAAAGCTTGCGGACAACCGGTCTCGCGGCTATTAGGGGGCAATTATCGCACGCGGATCAAACCGTACGGTTCGATGTTGTTTGACGAGCCGGATGTGCTCCGCGACCAATTGGAGTCGACCGTGGCACGCGGGTTCCAGGCGATCAAACTCGGCTGGCGGCCGTTTGGCCGTCGCAATCGCAAATTCGACGAACTGCTGATCCGTACCGCCCGCGAGACTGTCGGCGAAAATGTGGAGCTGATGGTCGATGCGGGGGGCAGCGAGCAATTTTGGCCGCACGGACTGAACTGGGCCCGCGAAACAGCCAAGATGTTGGCCGACTATGGAATCGTCTGGTTCGAGGAACCGTTGCCGCCGGATGACATTGAAGGGCACATCGAACTGACGCGAACTTCCCCCGTGCCGATTGCCGGTGGCGAGGTCTTAACGCGCCGGCAATCCTTCATGCCGTGGCTCGAGCGGCGAGCGGTCGACATCATTCAACCCGATTCGACCAAAAACGGCGGATTGAGCGAAACCCGCCGGATCGCCTGGTGCGCCTACGACCACAACATCCAAGTCGTCACGCACGGCTGGAACACCGCCATCGGCTTGGCAGCGGACCTACAAATGGCCGCTGCCATGCCCGTCGCACGCTACGTCGAATACCTCACGCCGTGCGCCTACCTCGAAGAACTCACCGTCGAGCCCTTCACCCTCGACGCGGAAGGCTACCTAGAGATCCCGCAAGGACCTGGTCTGGGAGTGGAGTTAGACCACGAGCGGCTAAAAAGATTTCGCGTCAGCGAAATCTGAGGCTTTAGGCTGTAGACTATGGGCCTTAGGAAGGACTTTGCATGAGTGACCATACTAAGTTGAAGGCGTTTCACTTGGCGGATGAGTTGACTCTCGAGGTTTATCGAGTGACATCTCGGTTTCCGGATGATGAACGATTTGGCCTGACAAGTCAGATTCGGCGTGCGGCGGTTTCTATGACCTCCAACATCGTCGAAGGTTGTGCACGACTTTCAGAACGCGACTATCTACGGTTTCTCGACATGGCATTCGGTTCAGCCCGTGAGGTCGACTACCAACTTTCCTTAGCACACCGACTCAACTACATCACTCAACTCGACTATGATTCCCTAAGGCAATCCGCTCTAGAAACGTCCAAAGTCCTCGGCGGCCTCATTCGCTCTTTGCGTCCACGATAATAACTACAGTCTAAAGCCTAAAACCTACAGCCTCCCCCAACCATGCAACTCCAACACGGTTTCCAAAATCCTGACTGCTATCGCCATGGATTTGTTTCCATTGGCAACTTCGATGGTGTGCATTGTGGGCATCGGGGGATGATTTCCGCTTTGGTGGAGAAGGCGCGGAGTGGGGGGGTGCCTTCGGTTGTGTTTACGTTTGACCCGCATCCGATCACGCTGTTGAGGCCCGGGTCGACGCCGCCGCCGCTCAGTACCGTGCAGCGTAAGGCGCAGTTGATTGAAGAGTTGGGGGTCGATTGCATGATCGTTTACCCCACCGATCAAGAATTGTTGGACCTGACGCCGCGGGAATTCTTTGAGCGAATCATTCTCCAGGAGATCGCCGCCAGTGGAATGGTAGAGGGGCCGAACTTCTTTTTCGGGCGGGACCGAGCGGGGGATATTCACAAGTTACACGAGTTTTGCGACGAAGCGGGACTCGATCTGAAGATTGTGCAACCGGTCGGTCTGGGCGGCCGTATGGTCTCTTCCACAGCCATTCGCGGCCTGATCGCTACGGGACACGTTTGTAAAGCGGCGGAATTGTTGGGGCATCGGTACCGCATTCAAGGTACGGTTTCCCGCGGGGCGATGCGCGGCGCGCAACTTGGTTTTCCGACGGCGAATTTGGAATCGATTCCCACGGTCATCCCCTGTGATGGGGTGTATGCGGCGATCGGCATCGTGGGAGATCAACGCTGGCCGGCGGCGGTCAACGTGGGGCCGAACCCCACATTTGGCGAAATGCAACGCAAGTTAGAGGTGCACTTGATCGACTTTACCGGCGACTTGTATGGCCAATCGTTGGGTGTGGAATTTGTGGAACGGTTGCGGGCCACGACTTCCTTTGCAGGCATCGATCCACTAAAAGAGCAACTGGCGCTGGATATCGCACAGGCCCGTACATTGGCCTCGGCAGCGATACAGGAAACGGCGCGCCCCTCCGACGAAGTCTAATTGTTGAGGGTGCGACGCCATCTGCAAATTTTGTTCACCGGCAATACCAATTGGAAAAGCGAATGACGATCGACTGGGAGCCGCTGGGCAAGATTATTAACGACCATCAGCGATTTGTGCTGACCAGCCACGTACGCCCCGACGCCGATGCACTCGGCTCGGAAATCGGCATGGCTCGCATTCTGGTCGCGTTGGGCAAGCAGGTGAAAATCGTCAATCAATCGCCCACGCCGCCGCGATTGGGTTTTATTGATACCGAAGGTTGGATCTGCCAGCTCGGAAAGGCAGCGACGGCCGAAGAAGCTCTCGATACCGATGTGCACATCATTCTCGATACCAGTGCCTGGGGCCAGTTGCAGGATATGGGCAAAATCCTGGGCAAGACCTCAGCCGTCAAGGTGGTCATCGATCACCATGTGAGCAGCGACGATTTGGGCGCGATCGTGTTCAAAAACACCGCTGCCGCCGCGACGGGTGAAATGGTTTACGAATTAGCGGTCGCCTTGGGGTACACAGTCGATGCGATTGCTGCGACGGCCTTATATTGCGCAATGGTGACCGATACGGGTTGGTTTCGTTTTCCCTCAACAACGGTAAACACGATGCGCGTCGGTGCCGCACTCATGGAATTGGGAGCAAACCCCGCTGCGCTGTATGAACAACTTTATGAACAGTATTCCCTAGCCCGCATGCGTTTGGCGGGGCGGTCGCTGCAACGGATTACGCCGGAATTCGATGGGCTCCTGACGCATACCTACATCCGCTGGGACGACTATGCGGAGACCGGCGCCGTCCCCCCCGATACGGAAGATCTGGTGAATGAGTGCATGCGGATTGCTGGGTCACAGGCTGCGTTCATTTTAATCGAACAAAGTAACCGGCAGGTGAAATGCAGTTTTCGTAGTCGTGTTGGAATCAACGTGGCAGCTGTGGCGGAACAATTTGGTGGTGGCGGGCACCAACAAGCAGCCGGCACGATACTGCCGGGGCCGATCAGCGACGCACGGCAAAAGGTGTTAGCGGCGCTGCGTCCGGTAATGGAACAGGTGAAGAAGGCTGGGGTTTAACGCAATTAAGCGGCGGAAGCGGGAGTCGAAAATTCAGGGATGGAATGAGGTTGGGTGACTATGGCGGAAGTTATTCATGGGAAGGTCTACGACTATCCCACCTATTACGACATCATCTTCGCGGCCGATTGGCGGAAGGAAATCGCCTTTCTTGAGGCTTGTTTCGACAAGTATGCCAGTGGCACGGTGCGGCGCGTGTTTGAACCGGCGTGCGGCACCGGGCGGTTGTTGATCAAACTGGCGCAGGCGGGTTACGAGGTTTCCGGCAACGACCTGAATCCCAAGGCGGTCGAGTTTTGTAATCGGCGACTGGGGCGACGGGGTTTTGAACCGACCGCCGTCGTGGGGGACATGGCCGATTTTCGCTTGCCCCGCAAAGCGGATGCTGCCTTCAATTTGATCAACAGTTTCCGGCATTTGCCCGACGAAAATGCAGCCACGGCGCATATGCAATGCATCGCCCGCGCCTTGCGTAAGGGGGGCATTTATCTGTTGGGCCTGCACCTGACCCCCACGAATCATCGCATCTGCGACGACGAATGCTATGCCGCCCGGCGGGGAAATGTTGGGGTGCAATCGCGGTTGTGGACCATGTCGGTCGACAGCAAAGCACGCGTCGAAATGGTCGGCATGACGCTCGACGTCACGACCCCCAAACGGCGCTTACGGCTCGTTGACGAAATGCCTTTTCGAATGTATACAGCCCGCCAATTTCGCCAACTTCTGACCCGCGTGCCGGAGCTGGAGTTGTTGGAGACATTCGATTTCGACCTCGACATCAACGCGCCCATCAAGGTCAAGGGGCATAGCGAGGACGTCATCTTCGTGCTGCGAAAAACGTAACGGACGGTCATCCGCGCAGTCCACGGACTGCCGTAACGACAACCTCAAGGGCACGGTCGATTTCTACGGTCGTATTGAATCGTCCCAAACCAAATCGCAAACTGGCGCGCGTGAGTGCGTCGCTGACTCCCATCGCCCTCAAGACGTGGCTCGGTTGCGGGTCGGCGGACGTGCAGGCCGATCCGGAACTGACGGCGATATCCCGCATGCTATTCATCAGCGCATCACCCTCCACGGCGTCGAAGCTTACATTGAGATTGCCCGGCAAGCGTTTTTGTGGATGACCGTTTAAGGTGAGCCCGTCGAGGCGGTCTTGCAATCCCGTCCACAATCGCTCTCGCAATTCCAACAGCCGCGCCGCTTCGTCGACCATCGTTTCACCGCACAGTTCACAAGCTGCGCCCAGCCCGACGATCAATGGAACCGGCAAAGTGCCGCTACGCAGGTGCCGCTCATGGCCACCGCCATCGAGTTGCGGTTCCAGCTTGATCCGCGGAGAACCATGCCGCACGAACAATATGCCGATGCCCTTGGGCCCGTAGATTTTGTGTCCCGACAGACTCAGCAAATCGATCGGTGTCGTCGACAGGTCGAGCGGAATCTTGCCCGCGCTCTGGGCCGCATCGGTGTGGAAGTGGACTCCGCGTTGGCGACACAAGGCGGCGATTTCAGCGATGTCGTTGAGCGTTCCCACTTCGTTATTGGCTGACATGATCGAAACAAGCACCGTGTTGGGGCGCAGAGACTCGGCGATCTGTTGCGGATCGACCATGCCATGTTGATCGACGGGTAGTACCGTCACTTCGTAGCCGCTACGAGAGAGGCGTTTGGCCGGATCGAGCACCGCTTTGTGTTCAGCGGCGGCGGTGATCAAATGGCTTCCTGGCACAGCAGCGTGCAGGACCCCTTTCAAAGCGAGGTTGTTCGCTTCGGTGGCGCCGCTGGTGAAAATCACGTTCCGCGCGTCAGTATGGAACAGCTCGGCAATCTTGCCCCGCGCCGCTTCAACGGCGTCACCGGCATCCCAACCAAAACGATGGCTGATGCTGGCGGCGTTTCCGTAAATTTCGGAAAAATACGGCAACATCGCATCCAGCACGCGGGGGTCGACGCGCGTGGTGGCATGGTTGTCCAGATAAATCGGAGTGGCAGTCATGTGTGGTCTTGTTAAGTAATACAACGGATCAAGCATCCATTGTCCTGCGCCGTGCTACGGGAATCAATGCGGCTGGTTGTCCGATTCTGGCCGTTCGTGGTAGGCTGGCGACAGATTGACCTCTCTCATTCCGCTTAGGAGCATGGCTGTCGTGAATCTCTACCGATCAACCCTCAAAGCGGCTGCGGCGTTTGCCATTTTTGCCTGTATCTCCTCGCAGACTGTTGCTGACGAACCGCAAATTGATTTCACCGCCGTGTTGGATGCGATTGAAGTTCCCGACGATATCGAACTGGGCAAATGTTCTGGCGTCGGTGTCGACAAACAAGGCCGCATCTTTTTGCTGCATCGCGGCAAGCGACCGGTGTTGAGTTTCGACAAATCCGGCAAGTTTCTGCGCGCGTTCGGCGACGATTACGTGGCCACCGGGCATGGCTTAAAAGTCGATCAACAAGGGCACGTGTGGGTGACCTGCACCGAGCATCATATGGTTTACAAATTCAACGGCGACGGCAAACTACTATTCGCCCTGGGGCAAATCGACAAACCGGGTACCGGCAGCGATCCGCCACAATTCGATCAACCGACCGACGTCGCCATCGGCCCGCAGGGCGAGATCTACGTCGCAGACGGTTACGGGAACAGCCGGATGGTGAAGTTCTCCCCTGAGGGAAAATTTCTGGCAACGTGGGGCCAAGCGGGCGAACAACCGGGGCAGTTCCATGCTCCGCACCAAGTGGTCGTCGATTCCGATGGTCAGGTGATCGTCGCCGATCGCGACAACAATCGCCTGCAGGTTTTTGATGGAAACGGAAAATTCCTCAAAGCCTATCCTGTGAAGACGGCCTTCGGCGTGGCGCTGAATACATATGGTGTGCTGTTTGCCTGTAGCGGAGACAAGGTTCATCAACTCGACAAATCGGGCAGCGTGGTTAAGTCGTGGGGCCAGGAAGGCAGCGGCCCGCTGGAGTTCGGCATCGGCCATCAAATCGCCATCGATCAGGCAGGGAATCTTTATGTCGCCGAGGTGGGTGGCAAACGTCTGCAAAAGCTTCAGCGGCACGGCCGCTAGGTGCGAGCTTCCGCTCGGAGTTGGGTGAGCCGCTCCCGTTGGTCGCTGCGCGATGAAGTTTGTGGGGCGGCGTTCTGTATATTCTGTTTGCAAACCCTCCCAGCCTTGGCGGTAACTCCCAACACGCTCCTTTTAGCAGCCTGTTATTTCTCAATTCTGGGAAAGGTCGGTATTCCCTTTCAGGGCTGCTGGAAAACAGCATTGGGGGAGGGCTAGAATGCATCGCGGGTCGGGAACTTGGTTGTGACGATTGACGGCTGGCATGCATGCGTTAAAAATAGCCCGGCAGGCTATGTTTCGCGGCGGCAATCGTCCCGAATCCGCAACAGCCCACTCCGATCGCCAGTGACTGCGGACTCTCGCGTTCACAGGTTTTCTTAACGGTTGCCGGGCAATCGCCGCGTTTTTTGTATTTACTCACGCTCCTTACTCTCCATATAGAATTGCTCGGTTGAGATGATCAGAATTAAGAAGGGCCTGAACCTTCCGATTTCCGGTGATCCCGTGCAGGAAGTGCAATCCGGTCCAGTGGTGCGATCTGTGGCACTGATCGGCGATGACTACGTTGGTATGAAGCCAACGATGCACGTTGAAGAAGGCGACTCAGTGAAGGTCGGGCAGGTCCTGTTCTCCGATAAAAAAACCGAGGGTGTGCAATACACGTCCCCAGGTTGCGGAAAAGTTGTCGCCCTCAATCGAGGTGAAAAACGGGTCTTTCAATCGCTGGTGATCGAACTCTCCGGCGACGACCATGTGGAATTCGCCTCCTACAGCGATGGTGATATCGCTGGGCTGAGCCGCGAAAAAGTGATCGAAAACCTGCTGGCTTCGGGCCTGTGGACGGCATTGCGAACACGGCCTTATAGCAAGGTCCCTTCGCCACAATCGGTTCCGCACGCGATTTTCGTCAACGCCATGGATACGAATCCTTTGGCCGCAGATCCCGTTGTGGCCCTGCAGGGTCAAGAAGGAGATTTTCGTCACGGTCTGGCACTGGTGGAAAAACTGACCGACGGCAAGGTCTTTTTAAGCAAGTCCCCCGGATCAGCAATTCCGACCGACGGCGTGAGCGGCGTCGAAGTCACGGAATTCCGCGGGCCGCATCCGGCTGGCCTCGTCGGCACGCACATTCACATGCTCGATCCGGTCAACCCACAGAAAACGGTGTGGCATCTGGGCTATCAGGATGTGGCTGCCATTGGCAAGTTGTTTGTGACCGGCCGTTTGCCGCTGGAACGAGTGATTTCACTGGCCGGCCCGGCGGTCAAGCAGCCGCGGTTGTTGCGAACGCGATTGGGCGCCAATCTTACGGATTTGACAGCGGGCGAGTTGGTGGACGGCGAAAATCGTGTGATTTCCGGTTCGGTGCTCAATGGCCGTGCGGCGCAGGAGCCGTTTGACTATTTGGGGCGATTTCACCTGCAAGTCTCGGCGCTGCCAGAAGGCAACCAGCGCGAATTTCTGGGCTGGCAAAAACCGGGGTTTGACAAGTTTAGTATTAAGAATGTGTTCGCTTCAGCCATGGACCGGTCGAAGAAGTTCGCATTTAGCACGTCCACCGAAGGCAGCAAACGGGCCATGATCCCAATTGGCATGTATGAGGAAGTGTTGCCGCTCGATACGGAGCCAACCTTTTTGCTACGGGCCTTGATCGTCGGTGATACCGATCAGGCGCAAGCTCTGGGTTGTTTGGAGTTGGATGAAGAAGACGTCGCCTTGTGCACGTTTGTCTGTCCTGGCAAATATGACTATGGGCCGATCCTGCGTGAAAACCTGACACAGATCGAGAAATTCGGATAACAGATGAAGCCCTTGCGACGTTTTCTAGATCGTTTGCATCCCCTGTTTGACAAAGGGGGCAAATTTGAAAAATGGTTTCCGCTCTATGAAGCAGCGGACACGTTTTTGTATACGCCGGGCGAAATCACGCACGGGCGAACGCATGTTCGTGACGGCATGGACCTAAAGCGTATGCTTGGCACGGTCGCATTTGCGTTGGTGCCCTGCATGCTGATGGCCATGTACAACACCGGCTATCAAGCCAATGCCTACATGATGGACCAGGGCATCGAGTCCACGGCTGGTTGGCGGGGCAGCGTGATCGACGCCCTGGGCGTTGGTTATCACCCGGAGAATATCGTTGCCGACTTTGTGCATGGCGCGCTCTATTTTCTCCCGGTGCTCATCGTTTGTTTCGCGGTGGGCGGCTTTTGGGAAATGCTGTTTGCCACGATTCGTAAGCATGAAATCAACGAAGGCTTTCTGGTTACCGGCATTTTGTTTCCATTGACGTTGCCTCCCACGATTCCGCTGTGGCAAGTCGCGGTGGGGATTACCTTTGCTGTGATATTCGCCAAAGAAGTTTTTGGCGGCACGGGCAAGAACTTTTTGAATCCCGCTTTAGCCGCTCGGGCATTTTTGTACTTCGCTTATGCCACCGATATGACCGGCAGTACGATTTGGACGGCCGTTGATGGTTTCAGCGGGGCGACCCCGTTGGGGGTCGTGCAGACTGACGGCATGCAAGCTTTGAATGTTTCTTGGTCGTCCGCATTTTTGGGGACGATGCAAGGCTCGATGGGGGAAACCTCTGTATTGTGCTGTCTGATCGGGGCGGCGATTTTGATTGCCACCGGTGTCGGTTCCTGGCGAATCATGGTCAGCGTGCTGGTCAGCTCGCTGGTATTTTCGGCATTGCTCTGGGCGTTCGCTGGTGAGGATCCCACCAACAAAATGCTCACCATGCCGCCGCATTGGCATCTCGTTGTCGGCGGGCTGGCGTTTGGACTGGTCTTTATGGCAACCGATCCGGTTTCGGCATCCATGACCGAAATGGGCAAATACTTCTACGGCGCACTGATTGGATTTATGACCATCTTGATTCGCGTGCTCAATCCCGCCTTTCCCGAGGGCATCATGCTGGCGATTTTGTTCGGCAACGTGTTCGCACCGTTGATCGACTTTTGCGTCGTTCAACTGACGATCAAAAGGAGGGCTCTCCGCCATGCAGCGTAACTCATTCGTGTTTACGTTTTTGGTTGCTACGGTGTTGTGCGTCGTCTGTTCGGCGATCGTCTCCACGGCCGCCGTCATTTTGCAGCCGCGACAAGAACGCAATAAAGAATTGGACCGCAAATCCAATATTCTCCGTGTTGCCGGATTGCTTGGTGCTGATGAGGCCAGTGACGGCGCAAAAATCGACGAGCTTTTCAAGCAAATCGAAACCAAAATTGTGAACCTCGAAACCGGGGAATATGTCACTGATATTGACGTCGATTCATTCGACCAACGCGATGCGGCTGACGACCCGGAGCAAAGCGTTCCCATCCCTCCCGAAGAAGATGTCGCGAGTCTGAAACGACGGGAAAAGCTGTCGGCCGTCTATTTGTTGAATCAAGATGGCAAACTGAAAACGCTAATTTTGCCGGTCTATACCAAGGGTTTGTGGTCGACGATGTATGGGTTTTTGGCGTTTGAAGGTGATTTGCGGACAGTCCAGGGACTGGGGTTTTATCAACATGGAGAAACCCCCGGACTGGGAGGCGAAGTCGACAATCCCAAGTGGAAAGAACAATGGGAAGGCAAGCTGGCCTACGACGATGATGGGCATATCGCGCTGCACCTAATCAAAGGAACGGTTGATCCCAGCAGTCCCGAAGCCGCCTTCCAAATCGACGGCTTGTCGGGGGCTACAATCACCTCACGGGGTGTGACAAATCTGATTGACTACTGGCTGGGTCCCGATGGGTTTGGACCGTACCTCGAAAAAATGAAGTCGGGCGGAGGAAACGATGGCAAGTAAAACCAAAGACATCCTGTTCGATCCGCTGTTTAAGAAAAATCCAATCGGTAAATTGGTCCTGGGGATTTGTTCGGCACTAGCGGTCACGACGAATCTCAAAACCACAGTCACGATGTGCTTGGCAGTGATTTTCGTTACCGCCTGCTCCAACACCGCCGTGAGCATGATCCGCAACTATATCCCTTCAGCCATTCGCATTATCGTGCAGATGACGATCATTGCTTCGTTGGTGATCGTCGTGGATCAGTTTTTGCAGGCCTATGCTTACGGCACAAGCAAAGCCCTTTCGGTTTTCGTGGGGCTGATCATCACGAATTGCATCGTGATGGGGCGTGCGGAGGGGTTTGCCATGAGCCATACGCCCTGGACCAGTTTTCTGGACGGGGTCGGGAATGGTCTTGGGTACAGCGTGATCCTCCTATTCGTCGGCGCATTTCGCGAGTTGTTCGGCTCCGGTTCGTTGTTCGGGTATACGATTTTGGCGAAGACGACCGACGGGGGCTGGTATCCAGCCAATGGCTTGATGCTATTGTCCCCCAGCGCGTTCTTTTTAATCGGGTTATTTATTTGGGCGGTCCGGACTTGGGATCCCAGCCAGAACGAGGAGGCGTAGATCCGCGATGGACTATATTAGCCTTTTACTGAGGTCGGCATTTACCGAAAACTTGGCACTCTCCTTCTTCCTGGGGATGTGCACGTTTCTTGCTGTTTCGAAAGATGTCAAAACCGCGTGGGGACTGAGCATGGCGGTCGTCGCCATCCAGACCATTACCGTCCCGGCCAACAATTTGATCCTCACCTATCTACTCAAACCAGGTGCTCTCACCTGGACGGGTATCTCTGGTTTGGAAGATGTCGACCTAACGTTTTTAGGATTAATCAGTTACATCGGCGTCATTGCCGCTATGGTGCAAATCCTGGAAATGCTTCTCGATCGCTTTATGCCCGCGCTCTATAATGCCCTGGGAATCTTTCTTCCGCTGATTACTGTGAACTGCGCCATTTTGGGCGGCTCGTTGTTTATGGTCGAACGGGACTATAATTTCCCTCAAAGCGTGGTGTTCGGCTTCGGTTCCGGAACAGGCTGGGCAATCGCGATTTTGGCATTGGCTGGCATTCGCGAAAAACTCAAATACAGCGATATCCCGCACGGACTGCGCGGTCTGGGAATCACCTTCATTACCGCGGGACTGATGGCAATGGCGTTTATGGCGTTTTCAGGAATTTAAAATTTAACGGCAAATGGCGAACTCAAACCGCCGGTTTCGCACGGCGGGAATTACGGCAGTGGTTTGTACGCAACAAGCAGCAACACACGCCGCTCGCCACTGCGAGCTAAACGGACCGAACTCATGGATATGACAATTCTCTACGGCGTCGGCATGTTCACTGCCATTGTCTTGGCGCTGGTCCTCATTATTCTTATTGCCCGTAAAGGGCTGGTCGCCAGCGGCAATGTCGACATTGTCGTCAACAACGAACGCACCTTGTCGGTTCCTGCCGGCGGAAAACTGCTCAATGTCCTGGCCGACAGCAAGATTTTTGTATCTTCGGCCTGCGGTGGCGGTGGCACCTGCGCGCAGTGTAAAGTGCATATTGAATCGGGCGGCGGCGATATCCTCAAAACCGAAGAATCGCACATCACCAAACGCGAAGCGGCCGAAGGTTGCCGGTTGAGCTGTCAGGTTGCCGTCAAACGGGACATGAAAATCGAAGTCCCCACCGAAGTCTTCGGCGTGAAACAATGGCGGTGCAAAGTCCGCAGCAACGAAAACGTGGCCACCTTCATCAAGGAATTGGTCCTGGAACTTCCCGAAGGCGAGGACGTGGGCTTTCGCGCCGGTGGCTATATCCAAATCGAATGCCCGCCGCACCATCTGAAATACAGCGAATTCGACGTCGAAGAGGAATATCGTCCGGACTGGGACAAATTCAACCTGTGGCGATTTGAGTCGTCTGTCGACGAGACTGTCACACGGGCCTACTCCATGGCCAACTATCCCGAAGAAAAAGGGATCATCATGCTCAACGTGCGGGTTGCCAGCCCGCCGCCCCGCGCTCCGGAAGGGACGCCGCCGGGGAAAATGTCCTCCTACATCTTCAACCTGAAACCGGGTGATGAAGTCACCATCTCGGGTCCCTTCGGCGAGTTTTTTGCCAAGGAGACCGACGCCGAAATGGTCTTCATTGGTGGGGGAGCTGGTATGGCTCCTATGCGGTCGCATCTGTTTGACCTGTTCAAACGTGTGCATACCAAACGCAAAGTCAGCTTCTGGTACGGTGCCCGCAGTTTGCGGGAAATGTTCTACGTCGAAGATTTCGACATGCTGGCGCGCGAGAACGACAACTTCGAGTGGCACGCCGCCCTCTCCGAGCCGTTGCCGGAAGACAATTGGACCGGCTACACCGGCTTCATTCATCAAGTGCTCTACGAAAACTACCTCAAAGATCATCCCGCTCCGGAAGATTGCGAATACTACATCTGCGGTCCCCCCATGATGAACGCAGCGATCTTTAAGTTATTGGACGACCTGGGCGTCGAAAAAGAAAACATCCTGTACGACGACTTCGGGGGTTGAGGTTTTTAGCGACAAGCCCCTAACCCACGTGTGACTTGGTTCCCAAACTCCGTTGGGGAACCGATCTCACCGAAGCTCTGCTTCAGCATGGCACGCGAATCGTCGATAGCTCTGGGGGGTGAGCGAAGCGGAGCTTCGCCAAGGTGCGTTCCCAAATGGAATTTGGGAACGCGTGAAGAACCAATAGCAGTGGTGACACTACTAAATATCAACCCATTCGTGTGCATCCGTGGCTAACCAACATTTCCCCGAGCAGCGTCTTGTCAGCTGGTTACTCAGTTGGGCGGCGATTATTGCAATCGGGGGATGCGGGGCACCGACCGTCGAGTCGCTCTCGCTGAACGGTGAGACGATGGGGACGACATACTCCCTCACCATCGCCGACCCGCCGCCGGAATTAGACGCTGCCGCTCTGCAGACCTCCGTCGATGCCGCGTTGGAGACCGTGAACAATCAAATGTCGACGTGGCGGCCCGACTCGGAGTTGTCTCGATTCAACGCTGCTCAGACGACCGAATGGGTTCCGGTATCCCCGGAATTGGCCAAAGTTGTTGCCGCAGCGCAGCAGATCAGCGAACAGACCGGCGGCGCGTTTGATGTAACCGTCGGGCCGTTGGTGCAGTTGTGGGGTTTTGACAGCAACGGTCGGCCGGAGAAGGTTCCCACCCAGGAACAAATCGACGCGGCCCGCGCTCGGTGCGGTTATACCCAATTAGAAGTCCGCAGCAGCCCACCGGCTTTGCGCAAAACAAGAGCCGACGTTTCGGTGAACCTCTCCGCCATCGCCAAGGGATACGGCGTGGACCGCATGGCCCAGTTGATGCGTGACGCGGGAGTCGAGCGGTTTCTCGTCGAAATTGGCGGGGAAGTCCGCACACGCGGGAAAAATGCAAGTGGCCGCGATTGGAACATTGCCATCGAAGCCCCGCAAGCAGGACTGTTGCACGAAGTCTATCGCGTGGTCGCTCCCGGCGAGCGCGGAATGGCGACATCGGGGGACTATCGCAATTTCTACCAGCAAGACGGCAAGGTCTATTCACACACGATCAACCCCCAAACCGGCCGGCCGATTGAATCGACACTAGCTTCGGCCACGGTCTTGGCCGACGACTGTATGACGGCCGATGCCTGGGCGACCGCTGTGATGGTTTTAGGACCTGAGCGGGGCATGGAATTGGCAGGCCAACACAATTTGCCGGCGATGCTGATTGTCCGCGAAGAGAACGATCAATTCCGTCAGGTTGCAAACGCAAAGATCGAGGCTTTGTTTCGAGACCCTGCGGCGGCTCCGGCGGAAACATCACGGATGACCTTGTTTTTGGTTGCGCTGACCGCCTTCGGTTTGGCACTGATCGGCATGTCGATTGGCGTGATGATAAGCGGTCGCCGAATCAAAGGTTCCTGCGGTGGGCTGAACAACGCAATGGATGAAGGCGGCCGTTCGATCTGTGACGTCTGTACCACACCGCCGGAAGAATGCGACCGTGTCCGCGCTGCCGTGGCGGAAGGGGCAGATCAGCACGGAGGCACGGAGTGAGAAGGCTGTAGGCTTTAGACTGTAGGCCTTAGAATTATGCTCACTGGTTCCCAAACTCTGTTTGGGAACCCTGAATCCCGAAGCTCTGCTTCGGTCCGTGACTTGTAGAATGCCGAGGGAGCTTTGAAACGGAATGCGAAGCAGAGCTTCGCTACAGTGCGTTCCCAAACAGAGTTTGGGAACGAGTGAGACGAGTGGTAATCTGACGCGAACATCACCTGGATAGACCAACTGCAGATGCAACAAACCGACGTCGCAATTATCGGAGGGGGGATCGTCGGGTTGGCGACCGCTCATCGTCTGGGTGAGCAATTCCCCGACCTGAAGATCACGGTGTTGGAAAAAGAACCCGCCGTCGCCGAACATCAAACGGGGCACAACTCCGGGGTGTTGCATACCGGTATCTACTACAAACCGGGTTCACTTAAGGCGACCAACTGCCGTGCCGGGAAACTGGCCATGCAGTCATTCTGTGAGACCCAGGGAATCGACTACGACATCTGCGGCAAGGTGATCGTGGCGCTCGATGAGTCGGAGTTGCCGGCGCTGGAGCGGATTTACGAACGCGGCCAAGCTAACGGCGTCAATTGCGAAATCATCGGCCGCGAGCGGTTACATGAACTCGAGCCACACGCTGCTGGCGTCCAAGCGATTCATGTTCCCGAAGCGGGCATTGTCAATTATCGCCAAGTTTGCCGACGGTTGGCAGAGATTATCGTCGAGCGGGGCGGATGCGTGCAGACCGATGCACGGGTCACGTCGATCACTCCGGGCGGCCAACGGGTGGTGGTCGCCAGCACAGCCGGGGAATGGGAGGCGCAGTATCTCGTCAATTGTGCAGGCCTGCAGTGTGACCGTGTCGCTAAGTTGGGAGGTCAAAAACCGTCGGCGCAAATCGTGCCGTTTCGTGGCGAGTATTATGAACTCAAGCCCGAGGCGCATCACTTGTGCAAGACGTTGATCTACCCAGTCCCCGACCCCAGCTTTCCATTTTTGGGTGTGCATTTTACGCGGATGATCGAAGGGGGAGTCGAGTGCGGCCCCAACGCCGTGTTGGCCTTTGCTCGCGAGGGGTATCGTAAAACGAACGTCAACCCGTATGATCTGCTGGAGTCGCTGACGTATCCGGGTTTCGTAAAATTGGCGCTGAAGTATTGGCGGGTCGGTGCGGGAGAAATGTGGCGGTCGTGCAGCAAAGCCGCATTTGTCAAAGCCCTGCAGCGGCTTGTGCCGGACATTCGCAGCGAGCATCTGGTAACCGCCCCCGCCGGCGTCCGCGCGCAAGCCGTGTCCCGCGACGGCAGTATGGTGGATGATTTTCTGATCGATGAAACCGAGCGGGTCATCAACATCGGCAACGCCCCCTCGCCGGCGGCAACAGCGTCGCTGAATATTGGAGCGATGATTACGGAGAAACTGGCAGCGCGGTTTTGAACTGAACCTAGAAGTTGGTTGGCATGGCAGAAAAACCTCAAACGTGCACGTTTTCGCACGAGTACCTCGAAGACTTTACCGCGAAGGTTTTCGTGCAGTTCGGCATCCCACAGGCCGATGCGCAGCAGGCGGCGCTGGTGCTGTCGGCGAGTGATTTGCGGGGGATTGAGTCGCATGGCGTGGCGCGGCTGTTGGCCTATGTCGAACTGCTCAAAGAGGGTTTGATCAATCCGCGGCCGAATTTGAAGATCCTCCGCGAGACCCCCAGCACCGCTGCCATCGATGCCGACAACGGTTTGGGACTGGTGATTGGGCCGCGGGCGAATGAAATTGCCATGGAAAAAGCCGAAGCGGTTGGCAGTGGCTGGGTGACGGTCAGCCACACCAATCATTTTGGCATCGCCGGTTATTATCCGCTGCAGGCGCTTGAGCGGGATTTGATCGGCTGGGCGATGACCAATAGCTCGCGGATGGTTGCCCCGTTGTGGGGAGCGGAGCGGATGTTGGGGACCAACCCGATCGCGATTGCGTTTCCCGGCGACGAAGAACCACCGATTGTCATTGATCTGGCCACCAGTGCCGTCGCCTTCGGAAAAATCGAAATGGCTGACCGCAAGCAACAGGAATTGCCGCTCGGTTGGGCGATCGACGAAACAGGAGTGGAGACCACGTCCCCGGCGGCGATGATGGAGGGCGGGGCATTGTTGCCGGTGGGTTCGAACCGAGATCGGGGCGGACACAAAGGGTATTGCCTGTCGGCGATGGTCGACATTCTGACCGGCGTGTTGGGAGGCGCGAATTGGGGGCCATTTGCGCCGCAATTTGTGATGCGGCACCGAGTCGCTGAGCGGGAGCGGACCGTCGGCAAGGGGCTGGGGCATTTCTTTGGGGCGATGCAGATTGCCGGGTTCATGGATCCGGCCGAGTTCAAAACGCGGATCGATGATTGGATTCGCACCTTTCGAGCGACCAAACCGGCGCCCGGCAGCGACGGCGTGTTGATACCCGGCGACCCGGAGCGCGCAGCAGAGGCAGAACGGAGGGAACAAGGCATCCCGTTGGTCTTGCCCGTTGTTGAGGACTTACGCAAAGTTGCACGGATTTCCGGCGTCCCGTTTGAAGCCGAGTGACTTGTGACATCTCAGGGGGCGTCGCTACGATCGAGGCAACTGACACCCACGACCCATCCTGAAATTGTGCCCACCCCGATATCCAACCCGAGGAAACAGACGTGTCCCAACATATTTTCGGTGCTGACAAATTCTCTCTCGACACCCCGGTGCTCTGTATCGACTTGGATGTGATGGAGTCCAACATCGAGAAGATGGCCCGCTATTGCCGCGAGCATGGCGTGGATTGGCGACCGCATTCGAAATGCCATAAAACGCCGGCGATTGCCATGCGTCAAATCGAAGCAGGCGCAATCGGCACGACCTGCCCGAAAACGTCCGAAGCTGAGGTCATGGCCCAGGGGGGCGTGCGGGATATTTTGATTGCCAATATGGTGGTTGGCGAACGCAAACTCGAACGGATCGCCGCCATGCGTCGCTGGGCCGATCCGATTGTCGCTTGCGATCATTATGCGCAAGTCGAACCGTTGGCTGCGGTCTGTCGGCGGCGAGGAGTCACGGTCCGCGTGCTGATTGAGGTCAATATCGGTCTGGATCGCGTCGGGATTCGCCCAGGCAGCGATACGCTGGCATTAGCGCAAGCAATCGACAAGCTCGAAGGAGTCGAACTGGCCGGAATTATGGGCTACGAAGGACATCTGCTCACGATTTCAGACTTGTCTGAGAAGGAAGAAAAAATTCGCACGGCGATGAAAGTGCTGGTCGGTTGCGCCGAATCGATTCGCGCCGCCGGGATCGCCTGTGACATCGTCAGCGCGGGCGGCACCGGGTCGTTTCACATCACCGCGCAGTGTCCGGGCATCACGGAACTGCAAGCGGGAGGCGGGATCTTTATGGATCCGTTTTACCGCAATACCTGCCAGGTGAAGGACCTGGAGTATGCGTTGACGGTGTTAGCCACAGTGGTCAGCCGTCCACAATTGGATCGCGCCGTCTTAGACTGCGGCCGCAAGACGATGAACCCCGACGTTCACATGCCGGTGCTCGCCGGAGATCATGATGCGGAGGTCGTGCGGCTCAGCGCCGAGCATTGTGAATTGAAACTCGGTACCAAGTCACAGGGGCTACAAATTGGCGATAAAGTCGAATTGGTCGTGGGTTACGGCGATTTCACAACCGTCCTGCACGACGAATTCTTCGGTTTCCGCAAGAATCAACTGGAGACCGTTTGGCCGATTTTGGGGCGTGGCAAACTGCAATAAGGTTTGCCGGACATTTTGTCAGGGGCCGATGGCATTGTTATACTCAAGGGAGCCACAAAGCACGCGTGGCTTGTACACATAACGCGTCTGTTTGCGGGAGGAACGTTTGCAATGAGTCGATACACATTGACGGGAATGCTGTTGATTGGTTTTTTGGGCGGGCAGGTCGCCACGGCGGAGGAGGATCCTCAAGCGGCGGAAAAATCAAAACAGGCGGTCGCCGAGATCAAAAAAATGGGCGGCCACGTGATGGAACTGGCCCAGGACGATGACCGGTTGGAAATTGCCTATCACTTGATCGGAGAAAAAGCGACCGATGAGTCGTTGGCGCCGCTGCCGAACGTTCAAAAGCTGGTGCACTTGAACCTGCGGGGCACAAAAATCACCGACGCCGGATTGGCGCAGCTCTCCAAACTGACCGGCCTGACACGGCTGCATTTGGAAAAAACAGCAATCACCGACGCCGGTCTTCCGCACATCAAAGGACTGGTGAATCTGGAATACCTGAATCTCTACGGAACTGCCGTCACCGATGCGGGGCTGGAACAACTCAAGGAGTTGAAAAAGCTCAAAAAGTTGTACCTGTGGGAAACCAAAGTCACCGACGCCGGAGCCGCCTCGCTGCAAACCGCGCTGCCGGAACTAAAAATCAACCGCGGTGTCGAGTTGGTCATCAAAGTCGAAGAGAAGAAGGAAGAGCCGAAAGAAGGCGAAGCCAAGCCGAAAGAGAAGAAAGACAAGAAGGACAAAGACAAGAAGCCCGAAGAGAAAAAAGCACCTGAGAAAAAAGAGCCGGAGAAAAAACCCGAAGAAAAGAAGCCGGACGAGAAGAAACCTGAGGAAAAAAAGTCGGACGATAAAAAGCCGGAAGACAAAAAGTAAAGCAGTCACCAACCTACAAGTCCCGTTTACGGGACTTTTCCCGCCGCAAGCGGGTATGAGCCCCGCCGTTTACGGCGGGGGAGAAGCCAAGTGAACCCCAAGACCGACTCACAGACCGTTCGCGTTGAACTCGGGCCGCGCAGTTACGATATCGACATCGCCAGCGATCAGTTGGCAGCCTGCGCGCGCTCCGTGGAACGCTGGGCGCAGGACCGTGATGTTTCTGCCCGTCAGGCGTTCATTGTCACCGATGCCAACGTCCACAAGCCGCACGCCGCCGCTGTGATGCGGAGTCTGCAGGATGCCGCTTGGGAGACGCATCTCGCTAAGGTCTCGGCGGGAGAGACTTCCAAGTCGTTGACCGCGGTTGCGGGGTTATACGATCAACTCGTCGACATCCAAGCCGGGCGGCAGACGTTGGTGATTGCCGTGGGCGGCGGAGTCGTCGGCGACTTGGCCGGATTTGTTGCCGCCACCTATACCCGGGGCGTGCCGTTTGTGCAGGTTCCGACCACGCTGTTGGCGCAGGTCGATAGTTCCGTGGGCGGCAAGGTCGGTATCAATCATGCACAGGGCAAAAACCTGATTGGCGCGTTTCATCAACCGCTGGGTGTATTCATCGATACGTCGCTGCTCGATACGCTGCCCGAACGGGATTATCGCAGTGGCTTGGCGGAGGTCATCAAATACGGCGTGATTCTCGACGAGGAGTTTTTCGCCTATTTGGAGCAAAACGTCGAGGGGTTGAATCAACGGGCGCCCGACGTCTTGCGGCACGTGATTGCCCGCAGCTGTGAACTCAAAGCCCAGGTGGTCGCCGCCGATGAATACGAGCGGACCGGTCTTCGCGCGGTGCTCAACTACGGTCATACCTTCGCGCATGCCTACGAGGCGCTGTGCGGATACGGGGAATTGACTCACGGCGAAGCGGTGGCGATCGGCATGGTCGATGCCGCCCAATTGGCCGAGCAACGCGGTCAAGTCGACGGATCGTTGGCCCAACGGCAGATCGCGCTCACCGAAGCGGTCGGACTGCCGAGACAGCTTCCCGAGGGCTGTGAGTTGAAACAGGACGACGTGATCGCGCGGATGAAACTCGATAAAAAAACCGTGGCCGGGCAATTGCGGTTTGTGCTGCCCACGCGATTGGGGCATGTCGAGGTCTTCACCGATGTCGACGAAGCAGACGTGCGCCGCGTGCTTTCCTCATCATGACGTTTCGAGGGCAACTGTCTCAGATTCGCGCGGCGGGGGTGAGGCAAACAACTGCACGAGTGCGAATCCAATAATTGCCACGACACCCGCGCCGATCAACCACGAGGCAGGCAGGTGTTGCCGGTCCTGGAATTGCGGAAAACGAGCCTCCAGCTGGCGGGCATAGTGCGCCATGATCAACAGAAAACCGTTGTGACAGGTGTGCATCACGATGCCGGGCCAAATGCTGTCAGTTTTGTATCGCATCCAACCCAGGATGATCCCCAGCATCGTGCTATTCGCCAGTCGCTCCATCGACAGCGCGCCTTGCGTTACAAAATGAAACAGTCCGAAGATGATTGCCGTCGCCAAAATCGTCTGCACCGCCGTCGTGCGTGGGCGGATTGCGTTATACAGATAGCCGCGGAAACAGAATTCCTCGAACGTCGCCGGAATCACGGCATAGGCTAAGACCAACAGCACGGGGGGTATCGCTTGCACCTGTTCGATGATCCGCTTTGCCGTTTCCTGGAAGCGATCATCCAATTGAAACGTGTTGGTCATCAATGTGAATTCATGCGCGAACGGCCACAGCGAAAGTCCGAGCAATATGCCACCCACAATAGTGACCAGTTGGGGACGCCACAGAGAAAACCCAGCTATCAGCCGCACTCGCCCCAAATAAGCCGCCGCCAGTGGAAACAGGCCGAATAAAAATCCAGTCGCTCCTGCCGACAGCAACACACGAGTCGCCACCGGTAAATCCTCTGCCCGAGCCGTCAAACTGCTAATGATGAAGTAGGCCGGAAACAGGCACGCCAAGCAGAACATGGCGTTGGTGAGCGAAGGTGTGCCGGTTGGTTCGTCGGGACGCCTGAGGAAATCAGACCAACTCCCCTGCGTGCTGTAGAGCACCCCCTCGGCACCGAAAATTTTCCCGGCAATTGCAATGGCCACCAACGAATAGATGCTGGTCGAGACCACGACCGCCACCAAGCTGGACAATTCCACGTTGGATTGCATTAAGTCGCGGCCCAACAAGACGATGTTGATCAACGGCAACACAGCCAAGGTGCCGGTCAGTTCCAACCCAGGCATCAGGCTCATGACACCCGGTGCCAGGGACAACAGCATCAGCGGAATCAAATACGCTTGCGCTTCCTTAAAGCTGCGGGCGAAGCTGGTCAGCGCCAACAATACCGCCGAAAAGAACATGGCAAACAGCACCAACAGGCAAAACACCTGAATCATCATCTGCGGCGACAATCCGTTGCCACCCAACAATTTCTCTCCCAGTCCGCTCACACTGATCGTGACGGCCATCATCGCCAAATTGACCGAGGCTGTTAACATAGCGACCGTCATCACGGCAATGTACTTGGCAATTAGTAGACCCATCCGCGGAATGGGAGCTGCGATCAAAATCTCCAAGGTACCCCGTTCGCGTTCGCCGGCGGTCAGGTCGATTGCTGGATAGACGGCGCCGGTGATCGTCATCAGAATCAAAATCAACGGAATCACGCTGGTCAAGGAGACGGCGGCTGTAGCGGCGTCGGTTTCCAATTCCTCGATTTTCGTTTGGACAGGCACCGCGCGTTGGTCGACGCCCAACTGTTCCAACCGCTGCTGGAGAAACTCCTTGTTTGCGATGTCGACCGCCTTGCGAATGATCTGCGCCGCCTCATAACCGTTGGCCGAAGTGCTGTCGTAGATCAACTCACAACGCGCCGTGAGAGCATGTTCGGGACCGATGCCGCCGGGAGATTCGATTTCGAAATCCAGACCGAGGTCAACTTGCCCATTTTGGATAGCCGCACGCAAATCGGGCGCCTGGAAGTATTTGATTTTGGGTTTGTCGGGTTGCGGCGCCGTCGATTCATCAGCTTTTAAGTCCTCCGACGGCGCATACCGCGCGAAGAAATTCGTCATCTCAGCGTATTGCTGGTCACTTTTAACGCCGATGATATAGACGGGCTGTTGGAAATCGCCGGCGCGGGCTAAAAAGAATTGCTGAAACGCGATGCTCAAGAGTGGATAGACCAGTACCGGCATCAGTACCAGCGTGATGATCGTACGCCGGTCGCGGAGAATTTCCCGCAGTTCCTTGGCTGCCAAGCGACCCAAGCGTCGCCAACGATTGAGTACGCCGGTCGAAGGCGCGTACAAGGGTTGTTCGTGTTCCGGTGTCGGGGTCATGCGGGGCCTCCTCCGAACGAGGCTGCCAACGCGGGGCCGCTGCCCGACAATTTGAGAAACATGTCTACCAACGATTCACAGCCGGTTCGTTCCCGCAATTCCTGCAGTGTGCCTTCGCTCACAATATTGCCGTGATGCATCAATCCAAAGCGGTCGCACACCCGCTCGGCTTCGTGCAACCGGTGTGTACAGAGAATCACCGCTTTGCCTTCGTCGCGGAGGTGCTCAATAAATTCGACGACGACCTGGCTGCCGAAGACGTCCAGTCCCAACGTTGGTTCATCCAACAACAAAACAGGCGGACGATGGATCAAAGCCCGTGCGAGATTCACGCGCTGTTTTTGCCCGGTACTCAACGTGGAGCAACGTTGGTCGAGGAACCCTTGGAACCCGAGCAGTTCACTGAGCCGGACCAGTTCCTGCTTCGCTTCGGGGACGGGGACGCCATAAACATCGGCGAAAAACAGTAGCATTTCTCGGACGGTCAGCCATTGGTAAACCCCAGCATTGGCCGCCACCAAACCGACGCGGCGCTTCACCTCGTCGGGCGCGTCGCGGGAACGAAATCCGCCAATCGCCGCCCAGCCAGACGTCGATTGTAATAACCCCAACAGCATGCGGATCGTCGTAGTTTTTCCCGCCCCATTCGGCCCCAGCAGGCCATACACTTCACCAGCCGCCACGGAAAAAGAAATCCCATTGACCGCCGTGAGTGGCTCACCACCCGGGAGTAAAAACTCTTTGAACAATCTGTGGACTTCAATCATGGTCCGCCCGATTAGGTAGTGTCCGATGAAAGCCGCTGGCCGTGACGATAAATTACTCGATAAAGCTGTGAATTCTCGTGCGGCGGACGAGCGGAGCAGACTGGCTGAGAGCCGCCCCCAACACAATGTTCGCGTCTTCAAACTTCTGGATCGCCACAATCAAAATCCAACACCCACGTTACGGTGACAACACCGGTGCGGCAAGTCTGAATTCAGGTTACAGTTGTTGACCAGCGGCGCATGGCGGGCCAATTGTTGACATCGGTCGCGACACGGGTACAATAGTTAATATTCCTCTCCGCTCCTCCTACCTGCTTTCACAAGGCGGGCAAACCGAGTGGACATCCCTCAGTACCGCACCATTGTGTTTTCGGTGGTCGGGGTGTTCGCCTCCGTTTTTGTCGAATCTCTCCCCCGCATGCAGTGCACGCTTTCACTGGGATTGAGTCCGTGTGGATTGTGCGTAATCTGCCGGTATTAACCTCTGGGCTTGGAATAACCAGTCTCGATTGTTGCCGTGGAGTGACCTCGGCGACGCGTTAGTTGGAATAATCAACGCGCCATAGGGCGGTTTGTTGTCCTAGACGCGAATCGGGATTGGAATCGTCATTAGTACTCGCCATAATGGAAGGCGAGGTGGTTCAGCCGGGTATTGTGTCAGCCCAAGGACGTGCTGTCGACTTGGTGACCTTTGCCAGCGGATGCCGATGCGAATCGGTCAATCCCCCAATTGAGAAGGACTACCGATATGTCGTTTGGCCCTTACGAAATGATCATTGTCGCTGTCGTGGCCCTGTTGTTATTTGGCAAACGGCTGCCGACGGCAATGCGATCCGTGGGTGAGAGTATTTCAGAGTTCAAAAAGGGAATCGGCGCAGCTACGGACGATGCGACGAAGTGAGTGAGCTGACAGTTTGGGTTGGCGGTTTCCACAACAGTAAAAAACGTTCGGTGTGGCGTAGGCGGTGTGAAGCATGCCCCCGCCCCCATACGGCCACAACAATACATTTGGGAGAAGATTTCATGCACACTCCAATTTTGGCTTTCTTCGGTGCTCCTGGCCCGATGGAAATGATGATTATTGGCGGAATCGCCTTATTGCTGTTCGGCAAACGGTTGCCCGAAGTGGCCCGCAGTATGGGCAAGGGGATTGTCGAATTCAAAAAAGGTGTCAGCGGCATTGAAGACGAAGTCGATAAGGCAACGTATTCCACGTCCACCCCGAGTTCGTCCGCGCGTCCCATCGCTAATGATGAGACCGAGCCGGTAACCTCGCCCAAATTTGAACCGCCCGTCGCCGAACCGACCGACGTCAATTCCGAATCGGTTTGAAATCTCTCGGTGGACAACGGTCTGCATCGGGTTTTTGCGGAGCGAGCGGCGCTGCTTTTTATAGGGTGCCGCATCGCAATCGATCGCAGAGGGCTGCTTGAAGTTCCCGCTGCCAGCCGATAAGATCGTGAGCTTCCCGGGCGGCTAACTCAGTGGTTAGAGTGCTATCTTCACACGGTAGAAGTCACTGGTTCGAATCCAGTGCCGCCCACTGGCCGGTATTGCGCCCCGTCGCACACGGCCGCAGACCCCTGCAATCGCGGGGGTTTTTTCATGCGCGGTTCGATTGCCTGACGACGGTGGTGTATTCAATGCACGCCGGGTGCGTCGAAGGCGGTGCGGATTTTTCGCCCCTGGGCGGCTTGGGGTTTGGGTACAAATTCGTACAAGTCCACGTAACAGTTGTGCTTGAATTCTTTGTCTTTGTGCAGCACTTGAAACGGATACTGTTCGTGGGCCAATAGTTCGTACGACTCTTGCATTCTCGCCAGCCATGCGTCGAAGCCCTGCTGGTTGAAGTCCCAACGCGCATCGCGGAACATCGCGCAGCGGAGCGGGTGGTCGGCTGAGACCCGGGTGAGATCGGGAGGCTGGCCGGCCTTGTGTCGCTGGGAATAGATTTTTTGGTTGCACAGGTATAACGACGATACACTCCCCTCGAACGTGGAGGGTGAAAAATCCAAATTCAAATCGGTCTTCAGGCAAACCAGTTCCGCATCGTAGGCCTTGTTGAACCAAAACCATTGTGCGAAACCGCGCGTTCGCAATATGTCGCGCGTTTTGTAGGGCCGGAAAAAGTCGCGCACCATCGTCCCGCCGCCGATCAGCGTTAACCCTACCAGCATCGTCAGCACAACCTTACGGCTGGGGAACCGTTTGGTGAACCATGCCGCAATACATGCTGCCCCCAGACCGGTCAAAAAACAAAAGGCTGTCCCGGAGTAAAGGGTGAACCGCACACCGCCGCCGAAGGGATAGCGCTGCATGCCGGCTGCGACCAGATTCAATCCCAGTGGGGCGAGAAACAAGATCGCCAAGTCCACGCGACGATTGCTCCACAGACAGACCACCGCAATCAGGCAACACAAAACCGTGCCGGAACTTCCGCCACGCATGCTGCCGACAGGAAATGGCGCAACCTCGCCCGTGAGCATGTAGACAAACCAATGCAGAGTATGCAGCGGATTATCCAACGGTGGAAAGGCCCGCTCCCAGCATTCGCGCATGCCTTGCAAGTCCGCCGTCGCCATCTGCCGTAGGGCCAGTTGCAGCCCCACAAAACTGCCCAAAAACAGCACATTCCACACCAGGTATGCGGGAACATGTTTCCAGTCTCGGTGATGAAACAACGACCAACCCACCGCTAGGCTGAGCCCGCCAGAAACAAAAACGGAGGGCAGTGAAAACCACAACAGTGAGCAGGAGGCAGCGGCCAGAATGCCCAACCACTTCAAGCTGCGTCCTCGTTGGTACCATTCCACATACAATGCCGCTAGCACCATGCCCACGAACAAATCGCAACCATATGGTTTGGCCTCAGCCGAGTAACGCACCGCTGGATAAGCGACCGCATACATCGCCACACAAAACAGATAGGCAATGCCGCTGGTCAGTCGGGATGCCAAATGCCGGAAGACAAACAAGCCGGCAATTCCTGTGATGAGCGAAAACAACCGCAACGAGTATTCGTTGAAGCCCAGCAATTTGACGATCGTCAATTGAATCCATAGATATCCGGGCGGCGCGACCTGATGGAAGGCGAGCGGTTTGGTCAGCATTTCGAGATAGCTGTGATCCAGATAACTGGCGGCGAGATATGCCTCATCGGGCCACAAGGGGACGCAGAGCAGGAACCGCAAACTGCGGGCCGCAATGCCCAGGAAGATGAATCCCCAAACCCAACGTTCGAGATTGGCAAGCGGTTTTAGATTGAACCGTTGGAATTCCAGATAGGGAAGTGGCGAAGCCATCGTGGCGGACGGCTTCTCTGTGGGGATCGATGTCGGCATCCTGCCTCCTTGGGTCAGTTCCATTTGCGCGATGCAGCAGTCTCAGTCCGCTATGGCGCGGGAGTTTATGAATTTCAGCCATGTGTTACAAGATGGAAATCAAGCTGCGGTTTTAGGCGGGTGGTCTACGTGCCTGAGGCCGACTAAACGATTCTTCATACTTCGGCAGGGGAAATTCCTGTTTCTCAATATGGCAATTTGTATTATTTTCCCGCACATGAAACATTGGAAGCGATACCTGGGCATCTTGTTGGTCGTCTATGTCTTGAGCATCGGGCCGGTTTTCGGCTTGGCCCTCAATCGGCAAGCCTATCCAGCTGCGCTGGATGAACCGACCGGCCAGGCGTTGACGATCGTTTATTTCCCCGTTGACGCGGTCGCCGATGCGGTGCCGTTGATCGGTATCTCACTACGGCGATATCAGATGCTATGGTTTCGCATCTTCTCGCGTTGAGACTGTTTGCGCACGTGCTGATTTTAATGTCCGGCCGATCGCACGCCGGCGGATAGGGAAATACGAACGATGAGCGAGAGACGGCGCAGGATTGTCATCACTGCCATCACCGGAACTTTTCTGGCGATTGCGGTCTACGCCACGCAGCCGAAACCTTCGGATGCCGAGTACCGTGCCACCGTACTCCCCGACAGAATTATTCTTTCTTGGACGCAAGACCCGGCCACCACCCAGGCGGTCACTTGGCGAACCGACACATCGGTCCGTCAATCGTTTGCACAGATCGCCGTTGCCGAGGATGGACCGGGATTTGAGCAGCATGCTGCGCAAGTCTCGGCGACCGTTGTACCGATTATCAGCGACTTGGGGAAATACCATTACCACTCCGCCGAATTCACCGGTTTAACTCCCAAGACCACATACGCCTATCGCTTGGGGGATGGCGAAAACTGGAGCGCTTGGAATAATTTTCGCACCGCTGCAGCGGAGGCTGAACCGTTTAGCTTTGTTTATTTCGGCGACGCGCAAAAACGGATCCATTCGCATTGGTCGAGATTGTTGAGAACTGCCTATTCGGCCGCTCCGCACGCCCGGTTTTTTATGCACGCGGGCGACTTAGTTG
The DNA here is from genome assembly GCF_007860075.1 of Symmachiella macrocystis. Taxonomy (NCBI): domain Bacteria; kingdom Pseudomonadati; phylum Planctomycetota; class Planctomycetia; order Planctomycetales; family Planctomycetaceae; genus Symmachiella; species Symmachiella macrocystis. Next base: position 1,409,285 of record NZ_SJPP01000001.1, on the reverse strand, counting down.
ATCGGCAAGGGCGCGACTCGGATTGGGGCGAATGGCACGAGGCGGCCGGCTGGGTGAATGCCGTCACTCCCTCCTTGGCTGTGCCGGGAAACCATGAATATGAGCATGGAGTCGGCCGCACGACCAAGCAGCTCTCCGTCTTTTGGCAGCCGCAATTTCAGTTCCCCCCCAATGGCCCGCCCGGACTCGAAGACACGACCTACTGGCTGGACTACCAGGGAGTCAGGTTCATTGTCCTGAACAGCAACGAACGGATCGAGGAGCAGGCGGTCTGGTTGGAAAAAGTCCTCGCGGACAACCCGCACCAATGGACGATCGTCATGCACCATCATCCGTTGTACTCGGTCTCGTTCGATTCCGATAACAATGCGCACCTGCGAAAGGCTTGGCAGCCACTATATGACAAGTACGGCGTCGATTTGGTACTCCAAGGGCACGACCATTGTTACGGCCGTACGAGTCTCCGGGGCTACCAAGACAAATCAAGCGGCGCCGGTACTGTTGTTTCCGCGGGTACGGTGTACGTCGTTTCGGTCAGCGGTCCGAAAATGCGACGCGTCGGTAAGCTTGGTTTTTCGTCGAGCGCCGAAGGAATCCAGCTGTTTCAAGTGATCACGATTGACCACGATTATCTCAAATACGAATCGCGCACCGCTGTGGGACGACTCCACGACGCCTTCACGCTTCGCAAACGGGAGGGGCAGACGAACGAATTGATCGAAAGCTTAGCTCCCGGGGAACGGACCGCCGCGGAACCGGCAAACTTTGATTAGCTGCCAAGCCGCTAGTCGAAATAGGCGATCGCATTGCGAAACAATTGAATGCCGTCGCCGTCATCCACTTGCGGGCGACGCGTCCATTGCGGGTGTTGCGTGCCGTGAATGAAGCGTTCGGGATGCGGCATCAACCCTAACACGCGGCCAGTCGGATCGCTCAGCCCGGCGATGTTACCGCCCGAGCCGTTGGGATTGGCAGGGAAGGAAACGGCGGTCGCTGTCAATTCGCCGACAGCAGTGGTGGCCATCGCCGGTTCGCGATAACAAAGCGCCACTTGGCCGTGCTCTAACCAATTCTCCACCGTCGCCGGATCGCGGACGACGATACGTCCCTCGGCGTGGGCAATCGGCAGGTCGATTTCGTCGATGCCCTGCAAGAAGACGCTGTTACTGCCTTGGCAACCCAACGTCACCCAGCGGGCGGTGTATTTTCCGTTGTCGTTCCAAGTCAGCGTCGCTGTCGGAACGCGGTCCGCACCGGGCTGCCATGTCTCGCTGCCGCCGGGCAGAATGCCCGCTTTGAGTAAGACCTGAAAGCCGTTGCAGATGCCGAGCACCAATTTGTCGGCCGCTAGAAACTCGCCCAAAATCTCACCCAACTTCACCCGCAATTGCCCGGCGAAAATCACACCGGCTCCCACATCGTCGCCGTAGCTAAACCCGCCGGGAATACACAGCACCTGATACTCGTTGAGTAACGACGGTGACTCCAGCAGCTGAAACAGGTGCACCCGTTGTGCGTCACCGCCAGCTGTGGCAAAGGCGAACGCCGTTTCGACGTCGCAATTCGTTCCAGGCGCGCGGAGAACACAGACTTTCGGTTGGGCCATCGTATTTCAGTTCGTATGCAGGAAAGACAATCAGGCGGGTGGAGTCATCGAGAGCAATAATAGAGGCGCGGATATCGGTTTGCAAGACGTTGCCCGGTTCGCGCCGGCGTCCCAGGGGATCGTCAGTTCACCACGTGGTTGGTTTTTTGAGAGAAAAATTCGGTTCCCTGTTTGAGTTCTGGTCGCGCAAACTGCGGGGAGGTGGCGAAGCTTGCGGGGTGATGTGCTTGCTGCCGGCGCCGCAACCTCGGGCGTGAATCCCGCAACCCGCCCAACCGAGACGAGGTCGCGCTGGGGGCCGTGATTTGACAATCTCAAAATGCGCGTTTCATCTTAAAGCGGCCAATTTTCCACGTCGATAAATGAGATAGGAGTCACGCGTTTGGTTCCAAGATAGACGCTTGGCAACCGCGTCGCCCTCTGTTGGTCTCCTTGGGCAGTTGTCCCAACGACAGAATCCAACGAGCCGCTGCGACAACGTGACGCTCACACTCGACGCCTCAAAATAATCTGCGCTAGCCGCAGCTATGGGCGTCGCAACTTTGGGTCTGACCACGGACCTCAAACTACTTTGAAAAATGAAGGATCGGAAATCTCATGAAATGGTTCACTCTCTGTGGAGCGATTGGCATCGCCCTGTTTTCAAGCAGCACCACAAACGCCGGATGGTTCTCTGGTCATGGAGACGCGAAAAGCTGTGATTGCACAATGACTTGCCAACCGGAATGTTGCCAGCCGGTGGTTTATCGCCCGGCCTGTCCCACGAAATTCAATTATCAGCGCTCGTGTTGCAAACCGGTCTGCTGCACGCAGACTGCTCCCCTTTGCTGCGCTCCGCAATCTTGTTGCGCACCGCAAATGGGCTGTGGCAATACGACCTGCTGCGACGATAACGTGCACCTGATCGCGCATTACATTCAGAAATCGCAAACGGCCTGTTACGCACGGCAGCGTCGGCGGGCGATCGACAAGTTGGGCGACAAGTTCAGCTGCGCGTGCAATCCAGAAATCATGTGCGCCTTGACCTATGCCTTAAACGACAGCGATCACCGAGTGCGGGGTGAGGCGGCTGACGAAATTGGCGATCAACTTCGCAAGAATCCTTGCTGCTGCAACCAACAGGTTATCTGTGCGTTGACGCAAGCTTTGGGAGACTGTAATCGCCGCGTACGCCGCGAAGCGGAAGAGGCCTTGCGTGTCGCAGGATACAAGGTCGAGGACTGCTGTGCCAATACTTGCTGCACAGCCTGTGCACCGGCCTGTGGAACGAACTACGGACCGGCTTACAGCCCGGAAATGGCACCGGCTCCGGTGGATGACGGCACCCCGCCGCCAGCTCCCCCGGCGGACGATACGGTGAGCAGCAAAGTACGGACCAGTTTCGTGCGTTTGGCCACTCTGTTTCGCTAGACCTGTTGTGTTTAGCCAGTACGGTCGACGGGCGGTTATCCACCGCCTCTGAGAAAACGAAAAGACGCGCCGGTCAATAGTGACCGGCGCGTCTTCTTTCGATTCGTAGATCCGTATTGTACAACGCAGGTTGTACAAGGAATGCTTTTTGGCGGGTGAACCGCCGCTGCATTCCATCGTGCTGCTTACGGGTGCTCGCGATTGACGAAGGGGAGCAGACCGATAAAGCGTGCGCGATGCACGGCACGACGCACAGCGTGCTGATATTTGGCACAGGTACCGGAACGTTTGCGGCCCAAGATGTGCCCGTCGCGGCTGAGCATCATCTTCAAGGTGCGCAGGTCCTTGTAGTCGACGTACACCGGTCGGGGTGAGCGATCACAACCATCGGGACAAAAACGGCATTTCAGCTTTCTCTTCAGCCGTGCCTTTCTGCGCCGTTTTCTGGGGGGGCCGCCCCTTCCATTAGAAATCATACTGTGCTGTGTACCTTGAAAATAGAAAAATTGTGTTTTTCAGTCTGGGGGCGCCGCCCTGCGCTCCCTGGAAAACCCTGTTATTCACCCCAATTTTGCTCGGCATGGCCGGCTCTCTTAGGATGGTCTGATTGGCTGTCATGCAGGCGTAGGACGATTCCTGGACATCCTTTGCATGGCCATCTCGGAATTCAGGCCTGATTCTGCGGCTTTCGCCCGGATCAATCGGTCAGCGAAAAACGCATTTTTCGCGCGCCGCAGGCCAGAGTCGAGTCGCAGATTCTACACAATGCCCGCCCCGTTTCGCAACGGACTGGGCATAGCGAATGAAAACTTAATCTATCAATTCAGTTGCGTCAATCATGCTGACGGTACAATTCAGGGGTGGTTTGTCGATTCGCGTTGACCGGGAGTCATTTTCGGGCCATTTTCGCGACTTTTGCGGCGGCGACTTGCCGGATCGGGCTTTTCGGACCTGGGGGTTCTTGTTATTAAGCCCGCCTCACTCCCCGGCGGCTAAGTCGTTATTGGTGTCACACGCATCTTAAAAATTTGACGTGCGAAAGGATTCGCGCGTTGATCAATTCTTCAAGGATGATGATATGGGGTCAAACCGAGTCTGTTTGGCGACAGCGATGTGGATAGGTTGTTTTTTGCTCGCCGGTTGCCAGGTCTTCTCCGGCGGCTCGCCGGCGACTTTGGGACGATTGTCCCCCTTCAATCGTCTGCCTTCCCAGTCGGAACCGGAATTCCGGGATATGGACGCGCTCGAACCCTCGATTGGTAGCGATGACGAGGATTCCATGGATGTTTCCGCGATTCCATCGCAGGAAACGGAAGATGATCGCGGCAAATTCGAACGTCAAGGCCACCGTCCATTGCCGGTGACGGAATCTCGTCCGGCCATCACCGAAGATCAAGCGGCTGTCCCCAAGGCGATGCCTGCTGGGTGATACGACCAGGATCTCAGCGATTTTGACCTCCCAATCCGAGCGTTTGCCAGATGCGCATCGAATGACGTTAGGCAGCGTCGATGTCGCAACATCTCTGCTTTCAGGGTCTTGTGGCGACTGTCGTGAGCGAAATGCTCCGCACACTCCGCTTTGAGAGCACGAAATTTCCTGCTCCACATTGCCTGTGCGGTGGCGTCTGCCACTGGCAATTGTCGTGGCGCAAGGCTACACTCGCGGAAACGTCTTGTTGTCCGGCGACGGAATGCAGTTCCGTACATCGTTGCGAAAGTCGTTACGGACACGGCATGTGTTCGTCGCCGCGTAATTTCGCCGCTGTTGGTTGCGCATTTTCGATTGAATTGACGATGCGAATGCGCCCACTACAATGCTGGGGATGTTAGGGGACTCCCCCTTCGGTCATTCTGATGCCGAGGGGTGGCCGCTGCCCGTCTGCCTTGATGCGCGGTTGTGCCTCAAGACGTTTGTTTTGACGTTACGTATTTATTTGATTAGTAGAATAGTTGAATTTGTCGCGTAAGCGGGGGCATGGTTTGTGACCGGCATCCCGCGGGGACGAATGGCCAGTCGGCAGTCAATTGGCAAGACGCTGAGATTGAGGAGTATTGTGCGGTGCAAGTTGCGATCACGAGTCGCCACGGTGAATTACATCAAGACGACCATGAATACATTGCTCAAAAGTCCGAGAAGCTGTTGACCTTTTTTGAGCGGGTCACGGCGATTGGTGTGACCGTTGATTTTGAAGGCAAGGATCGCGTGAAGGTCGAGATCCTTGTTGATGCTGAACATAAGCATAACTTTGTCGCTAGCGACGCGGGCGCATCCGCGCGGGCGACGTTCGACGTGACATTGCACAAGATGGAACAGCAAGTCAGGAAATACAAGGAAAAACTTCAGGATCATCGCCGCACACCCCCGATGAATGAGGTCGTGCAGTCTGAAGAGCCGGACGTTGATGAAGAATCGGCGGATTGATTCTGCCGGGAGATGTGGAAGCTGCCGTGAGAAACGGTGTGCGGAGCAGTCGTTTGGTGTGGTGCAAATGCCCGCAGAGCGAATGCAGCTGTGTTTTTAGGCACGCACGATGTGGTTTCAGAGAGTGGCAAAGAGATTAGTGTTGGGCTGATTTGTGTTTCGAGTAGTCATGCACGGCAAGAGGCGTTTTTTCGGGCCGCCGCCAACTGCGTGGGTTTGGACTTCGGAAACATGGAATCAGCATGTCTATGTCAGCAGTCAAATTTTCCCATTCAAAAATGGGTGACAGGGATTTTCGGGTCCAGGCAACTCGGAGATCGTTTGGTAAGGAGTCATACATGAAGTTGTCGGACTTCGTGGTTTCAGAGGCGATTCTACCGGATATGCAATCGACGTCCAAAGAGGACGCGATTCGCACGATGGTCAGCAGCCTGGGAACGACGGGCGCTATTCAGGCGGAAGATCAAGAGAGTATTGTTGCGGCCATTTTGAAACGTGAGGAGTTAGGCTCCACCGGGATTGGTAATGGAGTCGCTGTTCCTCACACGAAACACCCGTCTGTCGATCGACTTGTGGCGACAATCGCCATTGCTCAGGATGGTGTGGACTTTGCGAGTCTGGACGGTGAATCCGTCTATATTCTATTCTTGCTGGTTTCACCGCCCGACCGTCCTGGTGATCACTTGCGAGCATTGGAAAGCATTTCTCGTCATTTGCGCAACCAGAATTTCTGTAGCTTTCTACGGCAGTCCAAAACGGGCGAAGCAATCGTGGAATTGTTGGACGAAGCGGACAACGACCAACTCTAGGTCGCCGCCTCAATGGGTTTCGGTGGCGGGAAGCCTCGATTGATTCTCTCGTTTCCGTATTGATTGATCGCAATGAGTGTTCAAGCAGCTTTGTGAGTTTCGGCGTCGCCGAGTTTTATCGACTCATGTTCGCTGCGTTTTTGAAGCGGTCTGGTTGTCAATCAATTTTTGTCTCGTCTCAAACATTCCGTGTCTTTTCGTATGAGTACACCATCTGCTTGCACTCGTGAAGTGACCGTTAACCTGGAAAACGGGTTGCATATGAGTCCCTCGGCTCAACTTGTGCAAACCGCCCAGGCCTTTGGTTGCGATATTACGATCCGCAAGGGAGACAGAACGGTGGACAGCAAAAGCATGTTGGATGTGTTGACTTTGGCTGCGGAAAAAGGCACGACGTTGGTGCTCGAGGCAAATGGAGACGGTGCGCAGGAAGCAATTGACGCGTTAGATCAATTGTTCAGAACAAATTTTGCCGCGAGTTGAACGCACGGCATTCAATAGAGGCGATTAAGCTCTCAGTGGATTCGGGTATGGAAATAAAGCGCGGAATCGCCGTATCTCCTGGAGTTGTTCCAGGACCGGCCTTGGTATTAGGAACGGAAGATTTCCGGATACCGCGGCGATTCGTCAGCGTGAATGTGGTCGATATCGAGGTGGCTCGCTTTCGGTCGGCTATCGATTCGGTATGCACCGAGATTTCCGAAAACGAGCGTCTGGCATCTGAGCGTCTCGGCGCCCAATATGGCGCGATTTTTACCGCACACTTGAATCTGGCCCGCGACCCCAAGCTCCGCGAAGAAATCGAGGAGTTGATCCGCGAACGGACCTATGCCCCGGAGTTCGCCTCCAGTCGCGTCCTGCGACGCTACGCCAAGCTGTTTCAGAATCTCGGCAATCAGTATATGGCCGAGCGAGCGGTCGATATTTTCGACCTCGAAAAACGGCTGTTGCGGCATCTGTTGGGAACCGAAAGGGAAGAGTTAGCGCACATTACCGAGCCGGTGATTGTCCTAGCGACCAATTTAACGCCCAGCGAGACGGCCAGTCTGAATCCCGAATTCGTGTTGGGTTTCGCCACAGAAGTCGGCGGCCACACGAGCCACACAGCGATTCTGGCCGGAGCTTTAGAAATCCCCGCCGTCGTGGGAGTCGGTCCATTTTTGAGCGATGTCTCCGGGGGAGACACGATCATCATTGATGGGAATCACGGCGAAGTGATCATCGATCCGGATGAGCCGACCCTCAAACGATATCGTGTCACACGGGATCGGATCAAAACGGCCAACCAAAAATTGGAACTCTTGGGCCAACTGGAATCGAAGACGGCTGACGGCGTTCCCATCAAATTGTATGGCAATATCGAATTCCCCGAAGAGGTCGACCACTGCATCAAGCGGGGGGCTGAGGGAGTCGGGCTGTACCGCACAGAATTTCTGTATTTGAAAGGTGACCTGGAACCGAGTGAAGAGGATCACTACAACGCATATCGTCGTGTGGTCGATCCGATTCCGTCGCTACCGGTTGTGGTCCGCACGCTGGATTTGGGGGCGGAGAAGTTCCCGCACTCGCTGGAGGATTTAGCGGAAGTCAGTCCCAATCCAGTACTTGGGTTGCGGAGCGTTCGGTTCACTTTGCGGAATTTGGGATTGTTCAAAACCCAACTGCGCGCTATCTTGCGAGCCGCCGTCCATGGCGATATCCGGATCATGTTTCCCTTGGTCACTTCGGTGCTGGAGTTGCGGCAAGCGAAGATGATCCTCGGGGATGTCATGGAGGATCTCGAGGAGGAAGGGATCCCGTTTTGTCGAGATATTCAAGTCGGCATGATGGTGGAAGTCCCGTCGGCCGCTTTGTTGGCCGACCGGTTCGCTGAGGAGGTCGATTTCTTTTCGATCGGCACCAACGATTTAATTCAATACACATTGGCGGTGGATCGGGCCAATCCGACCGTCGCAGATCTTTACAGTGCAGCAGATCCATCTATCCTGCGGCTGATCCGCATGGTGGTCGCAGCTGCTGCAAAAAAGGATACTCCGGTTGTTGTATGCGGGCAAATGAGCGGCGACCCATTGTATACGGCTGTGTTGATCGGCATGGGGATCCGCGAGATGAGTGCGACCCCGTTTTCGCTTCCGATTATTAAGCAGGTCATCCGCAGCATTACGATTCCACAGGCCGAGGAAATTGCCGCTCATGCGGATACCTTGGATGTGGCCCGTGATGTCGAAAACTATTTACGAGGTGAGTTGAAGAAAATATCGCCGGACGAATTTTCCTGAATCATCATTCGGGGGAACGTTTGGCAATCCGCCGCCGGTGCTGAAGTCAGCGCATGGCGACGGGCTGGCGATCGATTCCCACCCCTGTGGGAATTCGAGATTCAGTCGTTCTGAATCACGTCGGCAAAACCCAACGGAGACAATTTACAATTGTACAACGGACATAGGGAACTTTTTCGTGTCGAATCGCGACTCGTCAAACCTTCCCGCGTCACCCGGCCATGTTACGGCAGCATTGCCCGGGACGGATTGATTCAGGTTTGAATCATAGTGCGAATTCCTATTCAACAATCAGCTAGGCCAAGTGAACGCGGTTGTCTGCTCGATGACGGCGCCGTCGGCAATTGCGCCACGGCCCGCGAGCAGAGAGTCCGGTCGAACGGCTCTTGGCAAGTCCCTGCCTGCCGGCAGGGTCAATTCGGATCCCCGAGTGAGTACGCCGTCGAGCGACAGTTGCGTTCGACATCAACGGCGGATGCACTACTCGTTGTGATTAGTCGCTTCCGACGCAAACTGTCGGCGGGACGATACCGCGAATTGACATCAGCCAGGCCCGGTCGCCTGTTCCTCTCGGCGCCACCGACATGCGATTTCGCCTGTCGTACGCGTCGCGCGAAGAAGTCGCTGAAGACATTGAATAGGATAGGCTTCGATCAGGATCGCATCTCGCCGAGACCCGCGAACCAACCCGCGCTACCGTCGACAACGCTCTTCGCTCACGAAGCGTGTTTCGGTAATAGCGAAAACGGTTGGTCGGTCCTCGGAGGGAAACGTTTCCACACCGCGACGACGTGTCACGCCGCTGCGGCTCAGACATCGAAGCCCCGCGCTTTTCGTCAATGCCGACGAAGGGTACTCCATGAAGAAGGAAATGCTGGTCAATGTTCTCCAGCCGGAAGAAAGCCGGATCGCTGTCGTCGAAGACAGCGTGTTGGAGGAATTGTATGTTGAGCGCAGTAGCTTAGAGAGCTACGTCGGAAACATCTACAAGGGCAAGATCGTCAACATCGAGCCGAGTATTCAAGCGGCTTTTGTTGATTTCGGCGTGGGCCGCAACGGCTTTTTGCACGTCAGCGACGTCGAATACCAATATTACAAGCACCTCCCGCAATCCGGCGGCAACGGTCGCGGTCCGGGCCGCCCGACCAAGGGGCGCCGCCGCCCCAGCGAACGCAATGAGCGCAGCAAGCCTCCGATTCAGGAGATCTTCCGCCGCGGCAGCGAAGTGCTCGTGCAGGTCATTAAAGAGGCCGTCGGCACCAAAGGCCCGACATTGTCCACCTACATCAGCATCCCCGGCCGGTACTTGGTACTCATGCCCGGGCTGCAACGCGTCGGTGTGAGCCGAAAAATCGCCGACGATGACTTGCGGAAAAAACTGCGGACGATCCTCGAAGAACTCGATCCACCCGAGGGCTTAGGCTTCATCATTCGTACCGCCGGTATCGACCGGACGAAAAAAGACCTGCAGCGCGACCTCAGCTATCTGTTGCGATTGTGGCGAACGATCGTGCGCCGGTTGAAAAAGACCGTCGCGCCGGTGGACATCTATCAGGAAAACGACCTGATCATCCGCACGATTCGCGACATCTACAACAACGAAATCGATGCGGTCTGGATCGACGAAGAAGGTGCCTATCAACGGGCGCGCGAATTTGTCAAAGCCGTGCTACCCCGGCACGTGAATCGCATCAAATTCTTCGAGGGGAAGGAACCGATCTTCCACAAATACAACATCGAAGAAGAAATTGCCCGCATCCAGCAGCGGCAAGTTCCGCTGGAGGGGGGCGGCTCGATCGTCATCGACCAGACCGAAGCGCTGGTGGCTATTGACGTCAATAGCGGCAATTTCCGTGCGGATAACAATGCGGAGGAAACCGCCTATCAGGTGAATTTGCGGGCTGCGACCGAGATCTGCCGGCAGTTACGTCTCCGCGATTTGGGAGGCGTGGTCGTCAATGACTTTATCGACATGCGTGACGAACGGCATCGCCGGTCGGTGGAACGGACCCTACGCGAGGCAATTCGCCGCGACCGAGCCCGGATCAAGGTACTCCGAATCAGCCCGTTTGGTTTAATCGAAATGACGCGGCAACGCATTCGCCCGTCACTGAAACGGAGCGTGTTCGAGGATTGTCCCTGTTGTAAGGGGGCCGGATTGGTCAAAACTGCCGAAAGCATGGCGATTGAGGTGATCCGCGTGTTGCTCAATACGATCAGCCGCGAGGATGTGTCGGGGATTTCTGTGGAAATTCACGAACAGGTGGCCGATTACCTGAACAACAAAAAACGCCGCGATATTGCCTCATTCGAGGAGCAAGGCACCGTGGATATCAATCTCGTCTCGCGGACGGACGTGAGTCCCGAACATCTGATCATGCGGTGCACCGATGCGACCGGAAATGAAGTCAAAATAATGGCCGAGAATGGGTCGAAATCTCGTAAATGACCCGCTACAATGGTGCGTCCTATCCTTTCGGCGCTACCGGTCTGCGGAAGCAGTGCGTAAGGAATCATGGTATCTAGCCGGTGGCGGACATGCCCCCCAGATGTCAGCTTCTCTGATCCCCGAAGCAGGGAGAGAAGCAGTTGACATGGACGGAGACGAGTCGGGCTCGCCCCAACAGGCTTTTTTCGAAAAAGTTTAGAGCGAAATAAGGTTTTGGCGATGTTTGCAATTTTTGAAGATGGCAGCCACCAACATCAGGTGCAGGTCGGTGACCGACTGACTGTCGACTATCGGGAAGCTGCGGCCGAAGGGGACAGCCTCAAGTTTGATCGCGTCCTGTTGGCCAACGACGGCGAAACCAGCTCCATCGGAAAACCGATGATCGAGGGTGCGGCCGTCGAAACCGAAGTTCTCGAGCAGACCAAGGGCAAAAAGCTCGAAATCGTGAAGTTTCGCCGCCGCAAAAACTCACGAACCCACACCGGACACCGTCAAAAGTACACCTCTGTCCGCGTGACGGGAATCACGGTACCCGGCATGGTCTTCACCGCCCCGCCAGCCGACGAACCGGCCGCCGCTGCTGCCGAACCAGAAGCTGCTGCCGACGATGCAAAAGCCGAAGCCGAAGAATAGTCGCGGCTTCGAAGTGGCAAGCAGTCAGCCTTCACCCGGCTAACCGGTCGTCGCTGCGCAAAGCGTGCTTGCCCCCATTGCTGTTCGTTGGCTGAACAGCAACCATTAAAAAGCCCCCAAACGGGTGCCACTGGCGGCTCGTCCACCAGTGTGGCTGCCCCAGGTCGAATCTCTCTGGGCCAAAGATGCCGGTGGGCGGACTTGCCGCAAAGTTTCTGGCGATTCGCAAACCTCTTTCACGGCTGCGCCGTCCCGCGAGGAGTATCTGTCGGGGCTACTCAGCGTTCCCGCAGATAGTACCGCGGCAGCCTTCGGGCCTTGGGCGTCGACTACATTGCAATCATATATCGAAACCGGACATCTACTTTCGCTGCCGATTTCAACACGGCGCGAAACGACTCAAGTTCCGCCTCCAATTCCTTGTTAGCGTCTGCGGTTACTTCATCACCGATTGCTTCAAGCAATGCCTCAACCGTCACTAATCCCTGGCTGGCATCAAACCACTCCACCGATGGGATCTCATCCAGTCCCTCGATGTCGTCGCCTAGAAAATCGGCACAGTCGACTTCGTCCATGGATGTAAAATCAGACAATGGCTGGACTCCACATTTTTCGGCCAGGTTGTCGAGCAATTTCTGTTCAGCAAATATTTGTCTCCCCTCCAAATCGTCCGGAGAGATGCCCGGCAGGTTGCGGTCGAGCAACAACATTACTGCGATATCCATGGCTTACCTCGTGAGCACACAAATCGAGTAGGCTTCAATTCTCTTTCGCATAAATCTCTGACATCTTGCGGAAATAGGGAATCGCGTATTTGTCGATCATGGAAAACATGTGATCGACGCGAACAAAGACATTGACCTCATCATCACACAAGGGCTCGGGGTATAGCTCGGGATGATCCGCCATCCATTCCCGCTCTTGATCCCGTGTAAACATGAAGTCCAAACTGTCGCCGAATAACAGGTCCCACTCGGCTGGTGGCAATTCGTATTCTTCCCTGATGCACCACGAACAGGCTACATTGTCCCCAAACATGCTAATCGCAAATTGAATTCCATTGTTATTGAGCTCGACATCACTTGGCTGTCCATATCGGGCGAATGCCGGAGATTTATCATTTGGAACGACCGCCAAGTGGGGCGAAAACTGTCTTTTACGTCCGTCTACGTACAAAATCAAATAGCAGCGGAGGCCACTAAACGATTCGCATCGATGAACCAAATCATACTCCAGCCCTTCGCATTTCACCTTCTCAAAATCGGGATAGCTTTCCTTCAGCCGCTGTTTGAATCGCGACTCCACAAGTTTCCGAACACCCTTCATCGCATCCTCTGGCGACTTGAAATTGAAGATGAATTGTTTCCCAACAAATAGTGCGGTCGGTCAGACAGTCGCTCGACGTATTTTTCGCGTCAGGCGGGAGCCTGACCTACGCAAGACTCTCACCCATCACGTGGTTTTGGGCAGGGCGGGCCAGGGTAGTTGTGTGAGTCGCGCGTAGTGTTCGGCGACTAGTTTGCGGTCTGCTTCTGCTGGTAATCCGGTTCGCGAGCCGAGTTCGATTTGCAAAGCTTGGCGGAAGAGTGCGCGGTGGAAAGCGGGGTCGGTTGTGCGGCGTGAGACTTGCTCGATCATATTTAGCAACGAAAGTGTGACCTCTAAGTTGCTGCTGCCATATTGCCGCAACAGGCTAAAGGCGGCGTCGGTGATGTGTTCGGGGGTTTGTTTCGTCACCAGCAAGCGCGCGACGCCTTGGCTGTCGGTCAGTACGGGCGATTTCATGGCATGTTCGGCAATGCGGCACAACCCGGCGCGCAATTGTTCGATTGCCATCATGGCTGTGATGGGATCATTGATCGCCGGCGAGAGCGACCGGATGGCCAGTTGGACCAGTTGATTGACGGGGAATTCGACATCTTGTTCGTTCGTCCGGTCGACGCCCAGCAGCAAGGCCGTGTTAACGGTTGACGAGAGCAGATTGGGATCGTCCAGTTCAGCGGACGTAAAGGCAATCGTGTCGCCGGGAACGACAAAGTCACCCGATCGGACCGGCACGTGAACTAGCAAATCATGCTTTTCGGCCATTTGCAGCAGCTCAGTATGTTCGATCGCTTGGATGTAACCACGGCTGGTTGCACCAACGGCAAACGTGGCGGATGCGAACAAGTCATCCGCGGCATTGGAATCGAATTTCTCATCATCCAACGTCGCATCGAATTCACGATTGATGGTGATGTCGAGATCCGCACCCACCGCCGCGATGATATGCGAGGCTTGCAATGATGCGGAGAGATGATTGATAAAATAGATCAGCACACCCAAGCTGAACAGCGCCAGTAGGATTGCTGTCCGCACGGAGATCTCCGGAACAAACGGATCATTGCCACTGGCGTGCACGGTTCGCAGCACGAGCACGCAATACACAAACGTGCTGATAAACGTGCCGATGGCCACTTGATCGACGCGATCGCGTAAAAATGTCCGCAGTAATCGCGGCCCAAATTGTGATGAGGCGAGCGTCAGTGCCACGATGACGATGGAAAACACCACCCCAAAAATGGTCACCATCGAAGCGGCCAATGTCGCTAAGAGCGCCCTGGCCCCGTCGGCGCCGCCGGGGTAGTACCAGTTTGTGCCGCCTTTGTTGGCCAGCAGAGTGTAGTCGATCTTGAGCGTAACCAGAGACAAAATCATCGCGCCGCCCGCCATCAGACAGGGCAAAAACCAATAGCTGGAACGAATCGAGTTCCAGGTGATCGCGAATTTGATTTTCATAAGGGCCGTTGAAATGCGCTGGAGGGAACTCGAAGGATGACGAGGGGTGCGCCGGGAGGCTGCTTTGCAAAGCCACCGGCGGAAGCGATGTTAGTGCACCAGCGTTTGAAGTACAAATCAGGTTGCGGTGGGTGGTTACATGCCTGATGGGATCAGAGGCGTGAAATACTAACCGCGTCATGCAGCGCAAGATCTACGTCGTGATGGCCTGCAGTGCTTCAACGGCGGCGTCGATATCCTCTGCCGTTGAAAACGGCCCAGGGCTGAGGCGGACGGTGCCGCCTGCCTGTTTGGTGCCGAGGGATTCGTGGATGCGGGGGGCGCAGTGGAGGCCGGCGCGGGTTTGGATGGCGAAGCTGTCGTCGAGGATGCCTGCCAAGTCCTGCGGGTCGAAACCCTCTAGCGTGATGCTCACCACGGCGACGCGCTCTGTCGGGTCGGTGGGACCGTATTGTGTGAGGCCGGGGATGGCGGCTAGGCCTTCCAACAATTGTGCGGTCAGTTGCTGTTCGTGGGCGCGGATGTTGTCGATGCCGCGCTCGGTTAGAAAATCGAGCGCCGCCACTAGGCCGACCAAGCCGGGGGCGTTGTGATTGCCCGATTCGTATTTGTCAGGCAGGCTGTCCGGTTGACGGTCGTCTTCACTCTGCGTCCCCGTGCCCCCTTGCCGCAAGCTCCGCAGCCGCTGTTCGATGCCCGGCCGCACGTACAACAATCCCGTCCCCAACGGGCCGAGCAGGCCTTTGTGTCCGGCGCAGCACAGCACATCGATCGGCAATTCGGCCAAATTGAGCGGAATGTGCCCGGCGGATTGAGCGGCATCGACGACGAAAGTTGCGCCGGCATTCCGCGCGATCTCACCAATGTCAGCGATTGGTTGAATCGTGCCGGTGACATTCGACGCATGATTCACAGCCACGACACTTGTGTCGGGTCGCATAGCAGCACGAATCTCTTCCGGGGCGACGCGGCCGACAGCATCGACGGGGACGTAGGTGACTTCGATACCCAGCCGGTCCTGCAATTCCCGCAGCGGTCGCAGGACGGAGTTATGTTCCACATCGGTCGTCACGACGTGTGCGGAGGAGTCGATCAAACCGTGCAGGGCGGTGTTGAGGCTATCGGTGCAATTGAAGGTGAAGGCGATACGGTCGGGCGACTCGGCTCCCAACAATTCCGCCGCCCGCGAGCGACAACGATTCACGCTCCCTTGTAACTCAACTGCCTGGTCAAACGCCCCGCGTCCGACGGCGATGCCCAGGTGACGATTGTAATGATCGACGGCATCGTAGACGGCCTCCGGTTTGGGAAAACTGGTGGCGGCGTTGTCGAGATAGATACGGTTGACGGGATTCATGGCCACAGATTGAACACAGATGAAACACGGACATGGAACTCGTTCCCATGCTCTGGCTTGGGAACGCACATTCGCGAAGCTCTGCTTCGCTAGCGGCGGCTTGTTTGGGAATTTGGTTGGCGCTGGGGGCTCTCGAAGCGGAGCTTCGAGAAATGGGGGTCCCGAACAGAGTATGGGAACCAGATGATCCGTGTTAATCCGTGGCTAATGTTATCCCCCGATGGAGTACATCGGCCGATCGGGTTGGATGAAGCGGGCGGTGTTGATTTCGTGGCCTTCTTTTTTGGCAGCGATGGAGGCGCGCATGGCTGTGGCAATTTCCTCGTCGCTGCCGCCGCCGCGAATGATCGATTTCACGTCGGTCTCTTCCAAGCTGAACAGGCAGTTGCGGAGTTTGCCGTCGGCAGTGACGCGGAAGCGGTTGCAGCTCATGCAGAAGGGTTGGCTGACCGAGGCGATCAAACCAATCCGTCCGCGGCCGTCGGCGAATTCAAAATCGGTCGCCGGTGCGCCGGGATCCGTTTGTCCGAGCGGAGTCATTGGCCCGAATTCGCGGCTGAGGATTTCAATGATCTCATGGCCAAAGAGCACCTTGTCGCGTTCCCAGGCGTTGTCGGCATCGAGCGGCATGAATTCGATGAAGCGAATTTCGACGCCCGTGCGGCGTGCGAATTCCCCCAACGGAACAACCTCGTCCTCGGTCAGTCCCCGAACAGCGACGGCGTTGATTTTGACTGGGTTGAAGCCGACTTTCTGCGCGGCTTGGATGCCTTCGATCGCTTTTTCGAATCCGTCGCGTCGCGTGATTTCCTTGAACTTGGCGGCGTTCATGGCATCGAGGCTGACATTGATCCGTCGCATGCCGGCGTCATACAACTCCTGAGCTTGTTCGCCCAGCAGGATGCCGTTGGTGGTGACGCCGATATCCTGAATTTCCGGAATGGCGGCGATCTTGGCCACCAGTTTGTGCAGGTCCCGACGGACAAGCGGCTCGCCCCCGGTGAGGCGGACTTTATTCACCCCCAACCGCACGGCGACTTGGACAAGACGTTCGATTTCCTCAAACGTGAGCAGCAGTTCCCGATCCATGAACTGTACATTCTCCGCCGGCATGCAGTAGAAGCAGCGGATATTGCAACGATCCGTCACACTAATCCGCAAATTCGTATGCACACGTCCGAAGCTGTCAATGAGTTGCTGAGTCATGATCACGGTCGCTGGTTAAAGGTTTTAGCCACGGATTAACACGGATGAAACACGGAAAAGTAACCGTCAGTAAACTAATCGTTTGAACTCGGCTTTGCGTTGACCGAAGTTAATTAACAGGCCCGTTTTGATACCGGTTGCTTTGAGTTCGTTTAATCACTGTGGCTCATCATTTGAATTGTACTCCTTGGCGACTTTGATCTCCACAAGGACAACGTCCTCGACAAGCAAATCCGCGCGATATTCTCCCACAATTGTGTTCTTGTACACCACTTTGATCGCTGTTTCGATCTCGGATTTTAAGCCACGACTTTGCAATTCGACCTGCATGGCCCGTTGGTAGACCCGTTCTAGGAAACCGTAACCGAGTATTTGATGTACTTCAAAAGCCGCGCCGATGATCTGTTCGGTGATATCTTTGTGAGCCAATTCCATCATAGCTCTTTTCCGTGTTTGATCTGTGTGAATCCGTGGCTAGTTTCCCGTTTCGCCGGACTCTGGGGTGGTGCCGGGGTGGACCCATTCTGTGGTGCCGTCGGTGAAGTTTTCTTTTTTCCAGATCGGGACGATTTCTTTGAGGCGGTCGATGAGGTGTCGGGCGGCTTCGAAGGCGTCGGGGCGGTGGGGGGTGCTGACGGCGACGGCGACGCTGACTTCGCCCAGCTCCAAATGCCCGATACGATGGATCATCGCCACTTCGATCACCGGCCAGCGATCGCGGGCTTCGGTCTCCAGTTCGGCCAATTTGGCGAGCGCCATTTCGGGATAAGCGTCGTAATCCAGAGCGGCGGTTTGTCGTCCGGCGGTCATTTCTCGCACGGTGCCGAGGAATAACACGACGGCTCCCGCTTGGTCGGAACGGACCGATTCGGTGAGGGTGGTGTAGTCAATCGTGTCGCGGGTCAATTCGATCATAGGTACGGACCGTCGTTGAGGCGGAGTGGTTTTTGTGAGAAACAGTCACCCGCCGCTGACGGGCGGGAAGCAAGCGATATCGGCGTCGGGAGACAGCACGGTCTCGCTCGAGGCATAATCAGTGCCGATGGCGATCAATAGATTTGGTGACAGCGGCGCTAGCTGAGGAAATTGTGCGGCCAATACTTCGCGAAGAGCGGCGACCGTGCTGCTGTCGGGCAACTCTACGGAGACATGTTCGGCCCCGGCGAGTTCACGGGCCTGGGCAAACAGACGTACGTCGAGTTTCATGTGACGACCAGTGGTTTTTGGGGAGGCTTCAATTTCTCGCGCAGTTCCGGCATCAAGCCGTAAGAGAGCGCGAGGAGTTTGATCGGATGCAGCGTCGGGATCCGCGCGCCTTGCTCCATTTGCATTTTGCAACTGCTGCACTCGGTCGCCCCGATGTCCAGGCTGTCCTCCCGCAACTGGGTGATCAATCCCCAGCCAATGCGGAGCGATTCGCGGAAATTTTGGGTCGATAAGCCGAATGTCCCCGCCATGCCCGAACAGCCTTGCTCAATTTTACGCAGCTTGAGGCCGGGAATCAATTCGAGCAAGTCGGCCAACGGAGTTCGGTCCCCCAGTGCCTTCAAATGGCAGGGGGTGTGATAGCCGACGGTCAGGTCGAGCGGTTCAAAATCGACTTTCAAACGGCCTTCCGCATGCAGATTGGCCAAAAACTGGCCTGCTTCGGTCGTTTGCTCGGAAATCAATTCCAGGTCAGGGTGATCAAGCAGGGCGGGGTATTCCCGCTTTAGGCACAGCGCCGCTGTCGGTTCGGTGCAGACGATCGGAATCTCTTCGCGGGCGAATTCCGCCAATTCGCGGATGTTGTCCTTGGCGATATCGCGGGCGGCATCCAGATCGCCGGTCGAGATGAGCGCCATGCCCGAGATTTGTTGTCCGGCGGGTGCATGCACGGGAATGCCGTTGTGCCGCAGAATGGCGACAAATGCTTTGCCCAATTCGGGATCATGAAGATTGGCGTAGTGATCGACAAAATAGACGACACCTCGACTTTTTCCGCTACGGGACGGATTGCGGGTGAGTGCTTTGTGCGACTTGAGAAACGGTCGTCGGGCAAACAACGGGAGCTTGCGTTGGCGGGCGATGCCGAACATTCTCTCAGCCGCCCAGCGCGAAAGCGGATTTTGTATGGCCCAATTGATCGCCAAGGAAGCGGCACCAATGATTCCGCCGAACAGGTGAACTCGTGACAAATACCATTCGGTCCGTGACAATCCGTTGGAGGCGACGTGCGCGGCCTTGGCTTCGACCATCAAATGCGGGATGTTGACGTTGGTAGGGCATTCCAGTTCGCATTGTTTGCAGTTGAAGCAGAGATCGGCAACCCGTTTGAAATCTGCGCTGGCCAGTAGATCGGCGTCCAGCGTGCCGGCCGCGATTTGCCGCATCAGGTTCGCCTTGGCGCGCGGGCTGGCTTCCTCCAGGTGGCTGGTGCGAAACAAGGGGCACATCCGCTGATCGGCGTCTTGTGTGCGACACGATCCGCAACCGTTGCAACGGACTGCTTCTTCGGCGACCTGCTCCCAATTCCAGTTCATCTGCAGCGGGACAAGATCCTCCGGTGGTTGCGTTGGGGGGCGGAGGTTTTTGATCGTCAGGTGCGGGTCGTCGCTGATGATCTTGCCCGGATTCATGATGTTATGCGGGTCAAAGATCTGTTTGATTTGCTTAAAAACGGCATACAGCGCGCCGTATTGCGAGCGGAGAAACGACGTGCGAGACAACCCGTCGCCATGCTCGCCGCTGATGGTTCCGCCGACCGAAAAAACGACCTGATACAAGTCGCGGGCGATCTCCTCCAACCGATGCGCGTCGGCCGCTGTCGGCTGCGTCAGAAACGGCCGCATGTGCAATTGCCCGGCGGCTGCGTGGGCATAAAGCGATGACGTGACCTCGTGCTTTTTGAAGACGTTCTGGGCGCGAACCAAAAAATCGGGCAAAGCTTCGGGAGGGACGGCGACATCCTCTACGAAGGGCAGCGGATGGGTCGGCCCGGGAAGCCGCATCAATAACGGTACGACTCGTTCGGGCAGGGACCATAAAAACTCGACTTCGTCCGGTTCATAAGCCTCGTGCGTGACCACATTCACGCCGGAAAGGTCGTGCACGGTCGAGATGACCATGCGGATGCGATCGCGAATTTGCCGAGATGTGAATCCAGTCTGTTCGACCAACAGCGCTGCCTCGCCGGTGGTGGGGATCATATCGGCAAACCGCGGATGGGAGTCGCGCGCTAAGGAGAGCACACGGCGGTCTAACAAATCGCAGGCGCTGGGCTGTTGCGGAGCGACGGCCTGCACGGCTCGCAAGGCCGATTCCAACTGTCCAAAGACAATCAACACCGCACCGCGATGCGCCGGCAGCGGACTGGTGTGCAGCGTGGCTGCGGTGAACAGCCCCAACGTCCCTTCGGATCCGACCAGCATCCGCGCCATATTCAAATGCGATGGGGTCAGCACACCGCGCAGGTAGTAGCCCGAACGATTGCGGATCAAGGGGGGTTGGTGAATGCGGATCAACTCGCTATTGTCGTCGAGCAATTTTGCGAGTTTGCTGATCAAGGTCCGTTTGACCGTCGGTGCATCGCTCCCGGAGTCGAGACCGGCGGGACTTTGGGATGAGTGAAACGGTGCCGGAGCGTAGGGTTGACCGGTCAGTTTGGTCAGCGGTTCTTGTCCCAATTCGACAACGTGTCCCCCGGAGAGCACCACTTCCAACTGCCGCACGTGGTCGCGTGTGGAACCGATTCGCACAGAGTGTGAACCAGCGGCATCCAGCGCAAGCATGCTGCCAATGGTCGTGACTCCTGCACCCGAGGGATCGGGGGGGAAGTACCGTCCATTTTTGCGGAGTTCGCGATTCAACATCGAACAGACCACGCCCGGCTGCACGCGGACCGATTCGTCGTCGATGATCTCGATATGACGCATGTGTCTGGAGAAGTCGACGACGATTCCACGTCCTAGCGATTCCCCCGCCAAGCCGGTACCCGCCCCGCGAGCCACCAAGGGAGTGTCGGTTGACGCCGAGTATTTCGCCAACGTGACCACGTCTTCCTGATCACGGGGATAGGCGACACCGGCGGGCGGGATTTGATATAAGCTCGCGTCGTCGGAATACATCGCGACCGTCAACGAGTCACATCGGATTTCTCCTTTGAGGACCCCGCTTAGGTCTTCGGAAATTCGCGTCCGTAATTCATCCACGCGTGAAACCGTTGCTGCCTGCGTTTATTGACGGAAAGGGGTGGTGGAAATGGGTCGTGCGGCGGCCCAGTCATCGGCCAACATTCATTGTCGAGAACCAGTCGGGACAATCAAGTGCGCGGCACCGCCGGGAGGCTGGGGAGGAGCTGCGTTGTTAGCGGTCACAGCGAATGTAGCGACCGGCCGATTCCCCAATCGTTAAGATCCCTACAAAACGAGTCCCCGAGTGGATCGCGATGAGAACGAGGAATAGCCGTCGCTCACATCTCGTGTTTTTCCGACTGCTCTTGCGATTCGGCCAGACGGATCGCCTGCTGTCGATAACGTTCGGCCACTTCCAGGTCAAACGTCGGATGCGGTTCGTTCTGCAGATTTGTCCGACGATGGGCCGCTCCGCAACGGTAACAAACCAACACGTCGGCCATGAACCAAAACAACAGCATATCGACCAATGCAAAAACGACCAACACGGCAATAGCCGTTTTGATCCAATAGTTGTAATAGGCGATCGTGCTGATGAGGATGCCAACCCCCACCATGGCGACACCGATTTTTTGTGGAAAGTCCTTTTGCCGCCAAAGGTCATCGCAACCGCACATCAGACACCGCCGCGGGCGGTTATTGACAATGTCATCTGAAATGACCGGCCGCGACCAATCGCAAGCCTCACAGTGCAACCGATCCGCCGCCGAAGAAATCTCGGCCCGGACCGCTTGTTGACAACTCGGACATCCCCCAGAAACACGCATCGTCTCATTCGCCTATAAAAAATCAATCACCGCACACAAATAACCGTAGGGTGCGTCGCGACGCACCTTTCTAGGTAGGAAGGTGCGCGTCACTCACAAAATACGTTAGCCACAGATTGAACACGGATCTAACAGGGGCTCTATGGCCATTAAAACGTCGCTCCCAACTCAAAGAATAGCAGGATGCCGCTGAGTTCTCCAAGGAAGGTGACAATCACCCCCACGAACAACACCCCCGTCGCCGCCTGGGTATTGCGATATTTTAATATTCGCCAAGCCATCCAATACGTGACCAGCGGGGCCAACACGCCGAAACACCACCGCATCAACAGCAACATCACCATCGTCAAACCGGCGATTTCCGGCCAACCCCACCACAGGGCGACCGCTGAGACCAACAACCGGACCACAGCAGCGACACCGTAGAATTTCGTCATTCGCAGCAACGGGTCGAGCGACATCTCCGGAGCGGTCAAATACCAATGTCCCAACAACATCCCCGTCATCGCCCCGCCCAGAATCGCGCCGGAGGAAACATCGGATATCCATTGAAACCATACCGGCGAAACTGCGTCGCTGTTGCGGAAGGCACCCATCGCCAAACCGGCAACCGCCGCTGCTAAAATCAAAAGGACCAGTCGATAAGCACCGGCTTTGCGTTCCAGCATCCAGAGGACCGACCCCAGAAACGCCAAGACGGCAATCACGACGCAATCAACCGTCAGCCAGGTTGAGGAGAGCATCGCGTTTTGTTCGATCGTCCCCCCAGTGCCGGCGAACATCGACGCCAGCACGCCCAACCCCATGACCACCAGCATTTGAATGCGGTAAAACCCCGACGAGGTTTTCCGGTAGTCGCTGGTCGCGAGCATCAGCGCCATGCCGCATATCAGCCGCAGAGTAAATTGTGTCAGAGCCTGGGAGAGCATCGTAAGTTATTCGGGAGAAGGAATTCGGAGAGCCCCCGGGCGGACGGAGACCGCAAGCATGGAAAAGTGTTCGACCGCCAGCCACGCACCGGTCTGGTCCGCCTAATTATCACTTTTTTTTCGGCTCACTAGGATGGCGCCAAGGATAGTACCGAAAAAAATTACTATCACGACAAGCAATAACCATCGTGGCAAAAGGCCTGGGATCGAGATGTATTTCGCAAACATCAATCCATCTCCTTGGTGAACCGTCTGCATTACTGGGTTATTTTTTCATTACCCAGTCTTCGTCGAAGACCGCATGATAGATTTGCGTGCGGCGTTCGGTGAAGATCACGTGGATTTTTCCGTCGCGGGTTTGTATCGCATAAGGGTAACCCAAATCGACGTGGGACGCTCCCATGATGACGTTGCGGTACGGATAGGATTTGTCCATGTCGGTCGACAGGGCGACCGAAAGCGGGATGCGGCTGTTGGGGCTGTCGTTGTAGACCATCAACAAATTGCCGCTTTGCAGTTTCAGAAAATCCATGGCAGCGTTGGGATTGGGGAATTCGGAATTCCGGCCTTCACTCCAGGTCTGGCCGCCGTCATGCGATTCACTACGGACGATGAAACCTTTTTCATCCGGACCGTAACCGCCGCCGCGACGGCAATAGGCGACGACATAATCCTTTTTCAATTCCGCTCCCGCTGGTTGGATATTGCCGTTGGGAGATTTGATCCGTTCGCTTTCAGTCCAAGTCTTGGTTTTGGGATTGAAGCGAAAGAACATCGACGTGCTTTCCGGGCCAACGATTTCGCGATCATCGCCCCGTTCGCAATAGGCCGGGAGCATGTAATCGCCGTTGGAGAGCGCAAACGGCCGGCCTTGGACCATCATGCCTTCTTCGAGTGTCAACAACCGGGAGTCGGTCCAGGTCTTGGCGCCGTCGTGTGAGATTTTGTACTTGATCCGCGACGAGGACCATGTGTCGCCAAAGCGAACGACGTAAAACAGATAGACGTCCCCATCCGGTGCCTGCCAAACCACACCGTTGCCGTCGGTACGGTGCGGAGTATTCGCCAGCACGACCGGTTTGGTCCAGGTGCTGCTCCCCTTGGGCAATCGTCCGCCGTAAACGGCTGTATCGGCCGCATACTCCCCATCGCCGCCGTAATAGGCGACGAACAGGTCACCGTTGTCCAATTCGGTGATTGAGACAGGGTGCTTGTATTTATTGGGCAAATCCGGCCCATAAACCTTAGTGATTTTCAATTCACTCGCGGTCGCGAAGGACGTACTGCAGGCCATTATCAGGCAGATGAAAAGCTGTCGCATGGAATTTCCCGGTGTTTTCGCAGTTTTATTGAGAGTATCGATGAGTCATGCATTTTAAGCTGCGGGCGGGGTGGAATGCGAGCCTGCGGAAGGGCGGGGCGGTGGGAATACTTAGCGGAGAGGCGATCTGCGGGTTCAATTGTGGGATTGAGCGCAGGGGGACGCGGTGAATAGCTGGGACGAATTTTGAGAACGCCTAGCTACCGAGACGTTTCTCATTGTTTTGACAGGCGTGGCCACCATGTCGAATTATTCTAGTCGATGCCCTGGCTGGGGCTGATGCAACGAAAACCGAGGCAGCGGCCGCGGGCATAGGGGGCTCGGCCGCGACGGAAGGAGCTGCGACACAACTCAACCGGTCCGACCCAGCTTCCGCCGCGTTCGCTACGCACCTGACCGGCAGTCCGGTTGACGGGATTAGGTGCTGTTGCTTCCGGTGTGCGGTAAAAGTTTTCGTCATACCAGTCTCGGCACCACTGCCACACATTCCCCGCCACGTGGTGCAGGCCGAACGGCGACATGCCGAGTTGCTCATTGACGTCGGACAAGGGAAGCGTTTGGATTTGATATTCGACCGATTTGCGATGCCGTCCAAAATTCATGTGTTGTTGAGTTGGTGCCTCTTCACCCCAGGGGTACTGCCGTGACTTCGCTCCACGCGCGGCGTATTCCCACTGGGCTTCGCTGGGCAAGAACGATTCACCATCCTGCTCCGACGCATGCCGATAGCCGCGCCAATCACGGCCGTTGGCCCACAGGGAATAGGCATTCGCGCCGTACCAGGAAACCAGAATCATCGGCCAATGTTCGGTCCCGGCAATCGGTTGCCAGAGCTGGTCCCGCCGTTCGACCGGCATATAAATCACCCGGTCGTCGCTCGAATCGAGAATGAAGAATTCGGCGAAAGTTTCGGCCGGGACATTTGAAATAGAATTGAGGAATCGGCAATAGGCGGTCGTTGAGACCGGCTCCGCATCAATTAAGAACGCATCTATACCAACGACGTGCTGCGGTTGTTCATCCGCTCGCGCAGCGGGACCACTATAGCCGATTTCGACTTCAGCGGTCGGGATGAAAAGGCAACGCATGCCATCGATGCGACGACGATATTGCGGTGGTCCCTCATTGGTTTCCAACTTCTCGAACGTGGGGACATTGTTGTTTTGTTCCGGTTGCCAAATACCGTCGAGTTGAGAGAAGGGGACAATCGGTCCCGGTTTTGGATCGACAATGGAATATCGCCAACCTTGTCGCTGCGGTTGCCCGGTTCCCTGTTGCAAGTAAACCAATTCCGCTAAATCAGCCAGTCGAAACGGCTGCCGCGTGAAAACCGCCTTGTAAACCGAATTGGGATCATTGTCAGGAATCGTGACGTCGAACGACTCTTCCACCTCCATGATCAATTCGATGATATCTAGGCTGTCGCAATGCAGGTCCTCAATTAACCGCGAACGCGAGGTCACCTCCAGGCGGGGTATTCCCAAATGCTCTGAAGCGATGTCGCAGACCTGATGTTCGATCTCGGTGAGACGGAGCCGTTGTTGGAGCGTCATTGTTTATCTTCTCGCTATTTCAATGCGATGCGACTTATGAGCGTGGTCGTTCAGTCGATTCAGCATACCACACGCTATCGGAGATTGGTAAACCGGTTTGCCCGCGCTCGGCCGGTTGGGTACGATAAATTCTAGAACCATGCCCTCTCCCTCCGCACAGCAGGAGCCGTTCGATGACGCAGCCGTTAGA
This sequence comes from Symmachiella macrocystis, assembly GCF_007860075.1. Lineage (NCBI taxonomy): Bacteria > Pseudomonadati > Planctomycetota > Planctomycetia > Planctomycetales > Planctomycetaceae > Symmachiella > Symmachiella macrocystis. Next base: position 1,383,404 of record NZ_SJPP01000001.1, on the reverse strand, counting down.
TCGCCGAGAGTTTTTGTCGCACGCCTCCGCCACAGCTTTGGCCGCCGGAGCTGGGGCCGTTTTTCTGCCGGGACGCACTCCTCATCTGAAAGCCGACGACGTGAACGATCTTGCTACGATGCCCATCATCGATACGCACCAACATCTGTGGGACCTCAGTAAATTCAATATCCCCTGGACCAAAAACGAAGGGGTGAAAGTCCTCAATCGCGATTACCTCACGACGGACTACTTGAAGGCGACCGAGGGGCTGAACGTCGTCAAAGCGGTCTATATGGAAGTCGACGTGCATCCCGACCACCAAGTGAAAGAGGCGGAGCACATCAAACGGTTGTGTGCCAGTGACGACAATCCAACCGTGGCGGCGGTGATTTCGGGCCGGCCCAGTTCGCCGGAGTTTGCGGCATACATTAAAAAAGTGGCTGACGGCAAATACATCAAAGGAGTCCGGCGGGTCTTACACGATGCACAGATCCCGGCGGGATTGTGCCTGGAGCCACAGTTCGTCAAGAACGTTCAACTACTGGGCGACATGAATCTCAGCTACGACCTCTGTATGCGCAGCGGCGAGGTGATCGACACGGTCAAGCTGGTCGATCAATGCCCCGAGACGCGGTTTATTCTCGACCATTGCGGCAACATGGATGTCACCAGCACCGATGAAAAAGCGATCAACACCTGGAAGCGGGGCGTGCGGGAATTGGCCGAGCGGGACAACGTGATCTGCAAGATTTCCGGCATCGTTGTGACGGCCAAGCCCAAGACCTGGAAGCCGGCCGATTTAGCACCGGTCGTCAACTATTGCCTCGACAGCTTCGGCCCCGACCGCGTCGTCTTCGGCGGCGACTGGCCGGTCTGCACGCTCAAGGCCTCCTACGCGCAGTGGGTGAACGCCCTCAAGGAAATCGTCAGCACGAGGAGTGCGGAGGAGCAACGCAAGTTATTCCACGACAATGCGGTACGGCACTACGGTTTGTCGTGATTGCCGCCAGTGGCACCTTAAAATCAATTCCCTGATCAATCGTCGCGGTGGAATTTCAGATACCGGCCCGGAACGGTTTCGGGTGTTTGATCGACCGCCACGCCATCGGCGATGATCGGGACGCCGTTGACCAGCACGTGTTCGATGCCGGTCGATAATTGACGGGGATCTTTAAACGTTGCATGATCCGTGACGGTCTCCGCATCGAACACCACGACGTCGGCATAGAATCCCTCGCGGAGTTCGCCTCGATTGACGAGACCGAATCGCTGTGCAGGATACCCGGCGAGTTTGTAGACCGATTCCTCCAACGAAAACAACTTCCGGTCGCGGACCAAGGGGCCTAATAACCTCGGGGCGGAACCGTACATGCGCGGATGCACGGGACCATCTTCGCAATAGATGCCATCGGTGCCCATCATGTAAAGATCGTGTTGCAGAATTGGCTCGATGTGCCGGTCGTCCCCTTCGTTAAAGACCAACAGCACACCCAATCGCTCTTCGATCAGCAGATCCATCAAGGCTTCGGCGGCCGGCTTGCCGGTTTCGGCGACGTATTCATCGAGCGGTTTGCCTTGGTGCCGGGAATTCTCCTTGGAGTGGGTCCAGGCGATATGGATTTCATCGAGCGGGAGTTTGTAGTTTTTCAAGCCGACTTCCGCCCGTTCTCGAATCACGGGGTCAGCCAGTTTGCTGATGGCATGAATTGGTCCTTGTTCCCAGACGTCGTAAGGGACGAGGTAACTCAACATCGTCGAGCCGGGCGAATAGGGATAAACGTCAAAGGACAGATCCACTTCTCGCCGCGCGGTTTCTAGGTATTCTAGAATTTCCTCGACCGCTTGAGGGTCACTCCCCTTGAGGTGCGAAATGTGTACGGGGACGCCGGCGCGACGGCCGATGTCGACTGCCTCGCGCATGCCGTCCAACGTGCCGCGTTTGTATCGCACGTGCGAGACATACAGCCCGCCGGCGGCCGCCATGGCTGTGCAGGCATCGGCCAATTCGTCGGTGGTGGAAAAGCATTGGCAGATGTAATCCAGCCCCGTCGACAGCCCCACACCCCCTTGCGCCATCCCCTCGGTGATGGCAGCTTTGATCTGCCGCATTTGAAAATCGTCGACCGCTCCGCGGCCCCAGCCCCGCACATTGGCGCGAATGTTCGCATACGGAACGTGCGTGGCCACATTCTGCGCTGTGCGGCCGTCGAGCAAGTTCAGATAGTCTTCAAGGCTTTCCCAGCCGCTGTAGTCGGCCAGTCCCAATCCGTTGAGCGCCTTGAGGTAAAACATCCAATCGCGAGCGGTGAGCGGCGTGACCGGCGCATAGGAAATGCCATCGGCCATCAGGACTTCGGTCGTGAAGCCTTGCGTGGTCTTGGGCAGCAGATGCGGCTTTTTCAGCAGCCAGCCGTCGCTATGGTTATGTACGTCAACAAAACCGGGGGCGACAATTTTGTTGCGGGCGTCGATTCGCTGCGTCGCTTGTGCCGCACTGAGGTCCCCAATGGCGCGAATTCGGTCGTCGGTGATGCCAATGTCGGCACGGACACGCGGGGCTTTTGTCCCGTCGATGACCGTACCGCCTTCGATGATGCTATCAAACAATGTCAGTTGCTCCTGGTGTATCGTGATCACTCTATCATCGTGAAAAAAAAGGAATTCGCAAGCCGCTCGGTCTCCGGCAGACGGCGCGAAATCAGCATTGCCCGCTGCATCCTTGCCCGGTAGGCTGTATTTTCGCTTGCGGTAATGCACGGTGAGGGATTCCAAACAGACCTGTTAGGAGACGATCAATGAGTGGCGCGCAAGAACAGACCGTTATGTTGAAAGACCGTCAAATGGCCTACCTGCAAGAAATGGCGGACAAACATGGTCTCGCCGACGCTTCAAAGGCCTTGCGTTGCTTGATTGATTTTTCAATCTCCAACGCCGCTGAAGAATCGCGGATCTTCACCGAAATCCGCTGCAACGATTGTTGATCCGCATTTTTACTTCAGCACGATTCAACGACACATGAATTCCAAAACGATTCTCATCGCCGGGACTGCACTACTAGCCTGTGCGGCCGTGACGGCCACCGACGCCGATGCGGCTGATGCGGCTGATGGAGCGCGACCGAATATTATTTTTCTGCTGTCCGACGACCAGCGCTTCGACACGCTCGGTTCCATGGGAAATCCAATCATCCAGACCCCGCACCTGGATCAATTGGCGGCCGAGGGGGTATTGTTTCGCAATTCGTTTGCGACGACATCGATCTGTGCCACCAGCCGGGCGAGTTTTTTGACCGGTCAATATGCGCGGCGGCACGGCGTGCACGACTTTCGCACGATTTTGTCACCCGATGCCTTTGCCAACACCTATCCCATGTTGCTTCGCGAAAGCGGTTACCGAACCGCATTCATCGGCAAATGGGGTGTCGGTGGAAAACTTCCCGCAGAGAACTTCGATTACTGGGACGGATTCGCCGGTCAAGGCCGCTACTTCTATCCGGATGATCCGGTGCACATCACACAGAAACTGGAAGAGAGTGCGGTCAAGTTTTTGAAAACTGCCAAGGCGGATGAGCCGTTTTGTATGGCGATGAGTTTCAAAGCCGCCCACTGCCAAGATGGCGACCCCCATCCTTTTCAACCCGACCATCGCTACGATGCGCTCTACAACGACGTAACGATTCCCACGGTCCCCAAAACCGAAACGGCGGTGTTCGAGAATCTCCCCGAGTGGTTGCAAACCTCCGAGGGCCGCGTCCGTTGGCAGATCCGTTTTGCCACGCCCGAGATGTATCAAAAATCGGTCAAGGATTATTACCGGCTGATCACCGGCCTCGACCGCGTGGTGGGGACGATCGTCGCGCAATTGCGCGAGCAGAATTTGCTCGACAACACGGTGATCATCTACACCGCCGATCACGGGTTTTTCCTGGGCGAATACGGTCTGGCGGGTAAGTGGTTGATGTATGAGGAATCAATCCGCACGCCGCTGCTGATCTATGACCCGCGACTTTCCCAAGCAGCGCGTGGCAAGATCTATGATGAGATGGTGCTCAACATCGACATCGCGCCGACCATTGTCGAACTCGCCGGCGCGAAACGCCCCGAGACGATGCAGGGCGCGAGCCTCGTCCCGTTGCTCAATGGCGAGTCACCGGAATGGCGGGAGGAGTGGTTTTATGAGCATCTGTTTCCGCACAAACGGATTCCCAAATCCGAAGGGGTCCGCACCGCGCGTTGGAAGTACATCCGTTACGTCGAATCCGATCCGCTTCGCGAAGAATTGTACGACTTGCAAGCTGACCCGCAAGAACTAGACAACCTCGCCGGGAACGCACAACATCAATCCGCACTGACCGACATGCGGCAACGCTGGGAACGACTCCGGGAAGACCTCCGCTAGTGCTCAGCCGACACGTCATCACTCAGCATCATTGGGTGATGGCGAGCGATCCAGTACCCAATACAAGGCTCCGCCAGCGGCCAAGGTGCCCAGGCCGGCGATGGCAACGTTTGGCTCGCGATAGATCACCATTCCGACTATCCACAGCGTAAACAGAATGAACAACAGCGGCGTCAGCGGATATCCTGGCATACGAAACGCATCCGCTGGTTGGGGATGACGACGGCGTAAGACGAAAATCCCGCAGACAGCCAACGCGGAAAACAAGGACAGCGTAAATCCGACATAGGCCATCAGGATCTGCAAGTTGCCCACAATGATCATGATGACCGCTACGGCCGCTTGCACGAGCAGTGCAACGTGCGGACCACCTCGTCCGCGGCGTAAGGCGAACCAGCGTAATTGGCGAAAGTCCTGACCAACCGTTTCATAAACCCGCGATCCGGTCATGATCAGCGCGCCGGCCATCGAAACCAGTCCCAGCACGATCAGCAATGTCATCCAACGGGCCGCTTCGGTGCCGAATAAGCCGATGATTGCCGTATTGGCCACCGTTTCTACACCGGCCAATTCCGCGCGGGGGACCGCTGTCAAGTAGACGACGTTTAATCCTAAAAACAGCGCCGTTACGATCAACGTCCCCAGACACAAGGCGATCGGCAAATTGCGCCGCGGCTCTCGAATCTCCCCCGCCATGTAGGCCGCGGCATTCCAACCGGTATACGCATAGGAGATGAAAACCAAGCCAATCGCGAAACCGGGGGTCAGAATCGCTTCGAAAATGGGCCGCTTATCGCCGGTAATCCGCGACAGATCACCTTGCGACAATCCGGCAATGATCAAAACAGACAGCAAAACGACTTTAAAAATCGTAAACAGATTTTGAAAGCGGCTGCCGTGCGCTACGTGCAGTAGGTGAATCGATGTCAGCACCAGCACCAATTCGATCGCGATGCCGCTGTTCACCCATTCGAGAGATCGGGACGAGGTGTCGCCTAAAAGAAACGCCGCCATCTGCTGATAACCATCCGGGATGACCGTCTCCAGGTATTTCGCAAATGCCAGTGCGGTGGCCGCGATGGGTGCGCAGAATCCAACAATCAATGATACGAAAGCCGACATAAAGCCAATCGCCGGGTGAAACAACCGCGAGAGAATGTGATATTCACCCCCGTTGCGAGGCATGCACGCAGCCAATTCGGCATAGGCCCATGCGCCCAGCAAAGCGGCGATGCCTCCCAACACCCAGGCAAACAAAATCGCAGGCAGCGACGGAACGTCGCGGACCATGTAGCCCGTGGTGGTAAAAATACCCGTGCCGATCATGCTGGCAACGACCAACAACGTCGCCGTAACGACGCCCAACGTCCGCTGGGTTGGGTCGGGCTCGGGAGTGGCCGGTAGCATTAGACTTCCAGTCCTCGTTCCGTTCGAATCTCGCGCACACGGTCCAACACCGCATTCACCAATTCCCCGTTGCCGCGAATCGCGACGAATTCGCCCACATTGACCGCCAAGTTGATCGAAACCGTCAAAATCACAACCCAAAGATGCACCTGTGCCGCGTCGAGGCTGCCCCAGCCATCGAACTTGACCATAGAGGCCGGATCAGCGGCAACACCAGTGATCATCATGCCGATCAACAGCGCGAAGCAAACCGTCATCGCCGGATAAGCCGACCACTTGAGTTTCATGTTCCGCTCACGAAATTCCGGACCCAACTCATAAGCCGTGCAGGTCTCCTCCAACCAGCGGCCGGTACCCATGAAATAGGTCAGCAGCAGTGCATGGCAAAAGCAGCACAATAGGATCGCGAAGAGGCCGAATTTCATATGAAACGACACCGCATCCTGCGCAGCCATCTCGGTGGCATCGCCGATATTCCAGCCACGATAAATGGCATACCCCAATACGGCAGTCTGTACGGTCACCAAGGACAGAAAGATACGCGACACGATCAGCTTTTCGTTTGAAGAACGTGAGAGTGATTACAAAACGGATCTACAGATCCAATTCTAACGATTCGCGCCGTCACCGTACAGAATACCGGGTTCCGCTCGGCAAACGCTAAAAGGCGAATTGCCAACACTCCTGGATTGTCGAAAATTCGTGGGGACTACGAAAGACGAGAAACACACGAAAAATCACAGAAAAAACGACGAAGACCTGCGGCGCTGAAGTAGAGCTCAAATCAAAAATTGGCTCAAAAACGTAAGTTCTTTTTATGTCTTTCGTTTTTTTTATGGTTGCTTTTTAGGCCGTCTCCTCCGTCCAGATTCTTCTTTCCTCCGTTGTTTTTTGCTACAACCCCCAATCTATGTTAGGTTGATCACGTCTGAAGCCACCCGTGACTGTTCAACGGGACATCAACAGAAAGCGACACCGCAATGGCGTATTGGATCTTCGCCGGCTTGGGATTCTGTCTGCTTACCGTCGTCATCTACGATCTGTTGCAAACCAAGCATGCGATTCTCCGCAACTTTCCGGTGATCGGACATTTTCGCTACATCCTCGAAGCTGTCGGTCCGGAGTTGCGGCAATATATTGTGACCGACAACAACGAGGAGCGGCCTTTCTCTCGTGATCAGCGGCGTTGGGTGTATGCCTCTTCTAAACTTGCCAACAACTATTTCGGCTTCGGCACAGACAACGATCTTGAGACTCCGGCCAATCATTTGATCGTCAAGCAGGTGATGTTTCCGCTGCCCATTTATCACGGCTGCGATGCGGAATTTGATCCGAATTTTTCACTGCCCTGCGCCAAGGTTCTGGGAGGAAAGCGAGGCCGCAGACTGGCTTTTCGGCCGACGTCGGTGGTGAATATTTCGGCAATGAGTTTTGGATCGCTCAGCGCGCCGGCCATCGAAGCGCTGAATCGCGGTTCGCAGATTGCTGGTTGCCTGCACAACACCGGTGAGGGTGGCGTCTCGCGCTACCATCTGCATGGCGGCGAATTGATTTGGCAAATCGGCACCGGCTATTTCGGTTGTCGCGACGCACAGGGAAACTTTGACCTACAAATGTTCCTCGATACGGTGGCGGCCCATCCCATTCGGGCGATCGAAATCAAACTCAGCCAAGGGGCCAAACCGGGCCTGGGGGGCATGCTGCCGGCGGCCAAGATTTCTCGCGAAATCTCCGAGATCCGCGGTATTCCCATGGGGGTCGACTGCGCCAGCCCCAACAACCATCGCGCCTTTCACGATGTCGACAGCATGCTGGATTTCGTGGAACTCCTGGCCGATAAAACCGGCCTGCCTGTGGGTATCAAATCGGCTGTGGGGGAGCTTGCCTTTTGGCAGGAGTTGGCTAAAGCCATGTCGAATTCCGACCGCGGCGTTGATTTCATCACCGTCGATGGCGGTGAAGGCGGGACCGGTGCTGCGCCGCTCTCCTTCAGTGATCACGTCTCGTTGCCGTTTAAGCTTGGCATGAGCCGCGTGTATCGCACGTTCGCCGAATCCGGATTACACCAGGACATCGTTTTCATCGGCTCGGGAAAATTGGGACTGCCGGAAACGGCTTTATTTGCTTTTGCACTCGGTTGCGACTTGGTGAATGTGGGCCGCGAAGCCATGCTGTCGATCGGCTGCATTCAAGCACAACGCTGCCACACCGGCCATTGCCCGGCGGGAATCGCCACGCAAAACCGTTGGCTAATGCGCGGCCTGGACCCCACGTCGAAAGCGGCACGGATGGCAAACTATGTCGTCTCGCTCCGCAAGGAACTCACCCACCTCTCCCGCGCCTGCGGCGTCTGCCATCCCGCGTTGCTCACCTGTGACCACTTCGAAATCCTACACGGTAACTTCGGAGTGCCCTCAATGCAGGAGTTATATCACTACGAACCCAACTGGGGCCTCCCCAACCCACAAGACACGGAGGCGATCACACGCTTGGTGTTGGGGGACGTGCCGGCGAAGGCTTAATGCGGAAAACAACGCATGATCCCCCTGCTGCTTACGCACCAACTTTACGTCGTGGGATCGCTGCTTTCCGTCGGATGAAATTCCTCCCAGCGTTGCCAGGCGTAGGTCCATTCCATCCACATGCGCATGAACGACCACATCAGCCGCATTTTGACCAGTTGTTCGCCCTCTAGGCGGGCCTGTTGTTCCATGCTGGAGCGGACCGCATCGGCCAGATTCCAACGTTGGGCCAGTTCGTGTCCCACACCGTCGGAGGAGAGGTCGGGTAGGTTTACGTCCCCGTCGAGCACGAAGCCGGTCGCTTCGGCCATGACGAACAACTCGAACAGCCGTTCCCGGAACGGGTCGAGTTCCAGCGGTTTTTGTTCGAGTTCCGCCTCAAGAATCAAAGATTCGACGCGGTCGATAATATCACGGGCCAGTTGTTCACCAGCGGTTAATTGTTCGGGCATTTTATTAGTAGGCAGTAGGCAGTTACGAAATATTCGCCGATGAATTTAACGGTAGCGGCGTGTTTTCTTTTTGCCGCCGGCGAATAGTAAATATCCCATCACGCCGACAAACGCGAGGGTCAGGCCGCCAGCAATCAATAATGTTAAATTGCTGGAACCTGTGTTTGTTTCCGGGGCTGCAGCGGCGACCGCTGGGGAATCGGTTGGTGATGCGATTGCGACATCCTGTCCGCTCGTCGTCTCGGTTGTTAGTTCGGTGGTGGCGATGCTTACCGGAGGACGCAAGTCGGAGGGAGCCGTACGGCCGAGATCACTATGAATGTCCTTGTTGAGGGTGTTTAGCTTTGTCCACCAGGGGGTTTGACTGATGTTGGCGCCGGCATGCACCGTACTGGTAATATCCAACAGCGCCAATTCTAAATACCGCACTTGTTCATCGGTGGCCGATTGCGCGAGACCCAACCGTCGGCGGCATACGGCCAACCAGTATCGGCTCTCGGCGAACAGTTGAGCCAACTCTTGGTTTTTCTGAGCATCGCCTCCTTGCAGCATCGCCGTCAAGACTTTTTGTGACAAGGTCCCCCAACCCCAAATGATTTTATCGCCGCCGCCGGACGGTTTGACGCCGCCGATGGCTCCCTCCAGATGCTCTGCTGCATGGCTGGGGTCCACAAGGGCCCAATCGGTCATTAGCATGGCGGCCTCCATTTGGACGTCAATGGCTCGCGCGTTTTTGCTCAGGATCTGCATGATCAATTTCTGGGCTTGTTCATATTCCCCCTGTTGATGCAAGGCCCGCGCCAACCGCAATTGCCAGTTGGCCGCTTGTTTCCTTGTTACCAAGGTGGGGTCGGCTTCATATCGCTTTAAGGCATCGGTGAAAACGGCAGCCGACCGGGCGAATTTGTCGACCGCTTCGGGAGGTGGTGGAACTTTGCCGTTACTCAATCCTTGCCCCAAGTCATAATAGGTCAGACCGACCCAAGACAGCATTTGCAGGGTCTGGTTTTCACGTTCATACATGGCCGTGAGGAACTCTTCGAATGACTTCACAACGTCCGGCAAACGGGGGTCGTTGCGACTCCGCAAGCGCTCTACTTCCTCCTGTAATTGTTTGCCCAATTGCACGAGTTGGCCGGTCACCACTTCGCTACTTCCCAGAGTTTCTAATTCCTGCAAAACGGCTTGCGCTTTGTTGATGTCGCGCGTACCGACGTAGGCCCGCATCGCCTGTTGATAGGCGGCTGTGGCAAATTTGACGCTGGTCACACCTTGCTCCGGTCTCGGGGCGGTCGTGGCGACTTGCGGCAACACGGCGAATTGCTTTCCGGCCAGCAACTCCACAGCTGCGGGGAAATCGCCCGTCTCGTTATGAATCATGGACAATGTCAACTTGGCATAGGTCAGCGCGTCGGACGGTTTTTCATCGGGGGCCAAGCCTTCTTGCATCTTGGCGATGCCCACAACAAGGTGTTGCCGGGCTTGCTCCAACCATTGTTGCGTTGTTTTTTCATCCACCGGTTCGTTCTCGTCGGACGAGGCGGCTGAGACATAGGCATTCCAATAGGCCTGTCCCGCTTTCAACTGCGCGTCCAAATATTGATCCGCTGACTCGTCGACTTGATTGAAATTGTCAGCGGCTTTTTGATATTGCTTGAGCCGATTATAAAATTCCCCCAGCCGCACCCGCGCATCATCTGCCCTGGGCTGCTTCGGCCAATGGTTGGTAATCAGTTCCGCCATCGAGATCACCGGTTGCAGATCCACCGCAGCGATTTCGGCCGAGGCGTCCGGGGAGCGGTTGGCGTTGAAAGCCTCGATATGAGCGGTCATCGACAAAAATGCGGCGTCGAGTGCGACGCTGGGAGTTGCGTCTTTGTAGCGGCGTGCGATGAAATCTCCAATCACGGCTGCGTCATACTCATGGTCATCCATAAAGAAATAGGCGACCGCCAGCCAATACCGGGCTTGGTTGAGGTCCTCAATTTTCGTGGTCTGGTCGGACAACTGAATTGCCAAGTTCAGTATCCGAACCGCCTCAGTGACTGATTCGGCACGTTCTTGTTTTGTGGCTTCGATTGCGGTCTCGTCATTCGAATTTTGGGCCTCTCGAAACTTTTCATTCAATGTGCCGATAAGTGTGACCAAGGACCGCCCCTCCATAAAGGCGACGTCAAATTCCTCGGGATCGGTATTTGCTATTTTTAAAAGCCCCTGAATGACCCGTTCTTTCTCTGAGGCCATTTCGCGTAATTCAGCCGAACGTGATTTGATGAACGTCAGGTCAGACCGCGTTGGACGGAGCAATTTCCCCTTTTCCTTTTCATCGGTGCCTTCAACTGCCGCCAATGCTTCGCGGGCGAGAATCCGTTCCCATAGAATCCCCAGGTGATCGCGGGATCCGTATCTGACCCGCTCGCGTTGATTGAGCCATTCGTCGGCCTCAATGATGACCAGTGCATGGTCATTACGGGAATTGAGGCAGACCATACGAAATCGCTGAACGGCATCTTTGAGTTGGGCCAGCGTTTCATTCGTGCCGGGGTGCCCCAGCAGTTCCTTATAGATCCCCAACGCTTGTGAGGTATTCCCCAATTCTTCGTAGCACTTGCCCTGCCACATCCGTGAATACAAACCCACTATCAAACTGCGGTAGGCATTGTGAATCTCTTCGAATTGTGCGGCCGCTTGTTGCAGTAGCTTTTTATTCTCATCCGATCCAGGGTCGAAGGTTTCGGATTCATAGAATGTGACGTGAGCCAAATTGAATTGAGCCTGCAGATAATTCTTCTCGACTGCGCGTCGTTCCGCAAACAGTTTGGGGGACTTCTGCTGATCAATATGCGTGTCAAATTTTTCAAAGGCCGCTTTATGCTGGGCCTCCGCTTTGGTGAAAACCTCCCGGGCTTTCTGGAAATACTCTCGGGCCGACTTGCGCAATTCCGATTTGCGCCGCAAATTGGCCGGCGAGCGGGATTGAAACACATCCACACGCCCTTTTTGCACATACACCTGCCCCAATTCACTGTTCGCCTGAGCCGCGCGTTCATGGTCCGGATTTGCCTGGAGAAACCGTGACAATTCCGCACTGGCCAAATCCAACTGGGCGTGTTGTTCGGCCGCTGCCGTCGATTGGCGGACATCTTCCAACAAGATCAACGCTTTTTCCAACGGCAGCACTTGGCGCAACTCATCCGAGAGGTCCTGCCGAGCCTCCAATTGCTCCAAATACAACAGGGCATAATCATAATATGCTCTCTCTCGCAGCGCGCCCAAAAACTCCAAACGTCGATCCACCACACGATCCTCGGCCGCGGCCACGGCTGTGAGTAACAGCGATATCGAGATGAGCCAAGCGAGTTTCATATTCACATCCCACGATCAACAAAAATTCGCGATAAATTGCGACAAACCAACTCCCCCCAGAATATAGCCCGCCACCGCTCATCGCAACTCGTCACCAGCAGAGGGGGGCATTTGCTGCACGTTGTGGCGGATTGCGGATTTCGCATCGTGCGGCGTTCGCCTATAATAGGCAATACGGTATTTTTGCCCACGTCTTCACGCGGATATTGACGATCGCATGCGATTTCACAAAACCGAAGGCCCCACACCCTATTTCAATGCCCGTGATCAACGTCGGTTGTTGTTGATGGTGGCCACATTAGGGGCTGTCGTCATGGGTTTCCAATTCGCCGCCCAGCCTGAATCGTGGTACTGGTTGACCGGTCCACCGGTCGATGCACAGTCTTCCGCCGCTAATCCTCCCGAAAAGCCAATCGACGCGCGACTCAATCCCGAAGCGGATGCGGTGCCACCCGGCGGATTTCGTGTGGCTGAACCGCTTCCCGCCAACCCGCCGGAGGAAAATCCGCAACTAGTCGACGACGACGACCCCACGCGCCTCGACCCAGCGCTGCTTTCCAACCTTTACGACAACAAACTGGGCATTCGCAATGCCGAACAAGGCGCGTACTACAAAATCCTGGCGCAGGCCCGGGATCTACCGGAACAACAATTGGAGTCCGCCGCGGCTGATGACGTGACATTCGCTCAGATGTTCACGGATCCAGATGATTACCGCGGGCGATTGGTCACCATTCATGGCCGCATTAAACAGTTGACACCGATGCAGGCGGTCAAAAACGATTTCGGTATCGAGACGGTTTACGAAGCGTGGATGCTTACGCCCGACTCGGGGACCAACCCTGTGCTGATGCATTTCACGAAAATCCCCGAGGGGATTCCCACCGGCACCAAGTTGGACCTGGATTGCCGCTTCACTGGATACTTCTTTAAGAAGTATGCTTTTGTCGCTCAGCACGGCCCGCATTCGACCACCATGCTGCTGGGCAAAGAATTGCGTTGGACACCGCCGCAATCTATCGCCCCCGAGTTGGGACTGGCCCCTTACATTCTGGGCATCGTCGTCCTGATGGGTGTTGTGCTGGCGGCTTTGTTTTGGCGCTATTCAGCCGGGGACCGTCGCTTTCGCCGCACACTACTGGATCGCATGCAACATGCGTCGCACGGGCCGCTCTCTGATTTGGATGCGGCCTCATTGAATGAACTGCAACCGGCGAACGAGGAGGAAGCGTCCAACTCCGACCCATGATGCATGTCGGGTATTTCGCCCCCGTTAGGCGGCGTAATCCCATTCCTCAAAGCTTCTTTGCCAGGCCTGAGCGATGGTGGCCCGGAGTCCCGGTTCCAGGTCGGGATGCGCGTTTTTCTGGTAATTTGCAATCCCGTTGACGTAGGCCTGCATGTCTGCTTTGACTCCGTTGAAGTCGGGCAAGTTGAGTTGGGCGTATGCTTTTTCAATCTCGCCGTAGGGATCCGCATCGAGCTCTTCGTAGGACAACTCGTGGAATTGCCCCTCGGGAATCAGCGAGCGCTCTTCGAAGAATACGTCGTACAGCTCTTTGTAGCGACGGATCAAATAATCGTCGAGCGCGGCAAAATCCCGCACTTGTAAGCGATGCCAACGATCCCAACCTGTGATCAGACCGCGTGTCGAACGGAAGACACTATACGGCTCGCGGTGGATGTGGATGAACTTTGCGTCAGGAAACATCTCGAGCAGAAGTTTAATCCGGCAGGTGTGCGAAGGCGACTTGAGCACCAACGGCTTCTGGTACTTCCAGGTCAGTTTTTTTAGAAACAACATCAATGCCGCCCGCCATTGCGCCAATTCTTCAGCCGGGACGTCGCGCATCGTCAAATAACGGTTGTTCTCTTCTTCCGCATGGGGAAACGCCATGCTGGTGTAATTTGAGAAATGTGTTGAGACACACAGCGCAAACTCGTCCTCGTAGGGCACGTCAAACGCAAGCTTCACATTGTCGACAAAGCGTTTCTCTGGAACGATCGCTTTAAACATATTTGTGATGGTCGACTCGGTCGAGAGAAACGAGTGCGGATACAAGACCTGATAAAAATTGGGGTAGGCAAACCGTTTGTCGACGCACATTAAATTGTGCAGATGCGTGGTGCCGCTCCGCCAATGGCCTAGCACGAAGATCGGCGGTTGCACCTCGACATCGCGGACCTTCGAGGAGTACCGCAGGCTTTCATAATAACTGCATGCGGTCGTGGCGGCGGAGATCGCCGTGATGGCTCCGGCACGCAACATACATTGCGGCGCAATTGAAAAACCGTTCGCCCACAACAACTTCATCCAATGCCCTAGGGTGGTGCCCCCGAACAATCCTGGACCAAGTTGAATGATTAAATTATCTCGCAAAGACGACATAGCGGTTTTGATTGCTTCCTATTGAATTCGCGCCGGCATCACCGGTAGCGGGATCGTATGGTGAGGAACGAAATCGTGACGGTGTGCAATTGCGTCAGTTTTTGGTTGTCGCACTCTGCACGCACGGGGCAATTTCCGAACGGTCGACGCCGTTCACGGAGCACTCGTTCACAGTCTATTATAGACGTCGCCGCCCGTTTTTCGACCGTATAAGACGGATTCTGCCACAAAGATCAGCAACACCGCTAACGTTCGCACTGCTTCGGCAAAACAGGCAGAATTGACAGCCTACCCTAAGTCAACGAATCATCGGGCATGCTCCACATCAATCACCTCGAGCTTGATTTTCGCCAATGCAGTCATCATCGGCAATAATGCCGTAATGGGAGCACCTGCATCATCCGCCATGCTGGTTTCTGACAACTTAATGTGCCCGCCGCCGATACCACCGGCACCCAACGTTGCGTCCAGAGGAATCCAATGCCCCGCCACGTAGACCTCAGTCCACATGTGGCCTCCGAAGCTGCTCAGCCGGTCAACATAGACCAATCCGGCCGCAATGCGTGAGGGAATTCCCACCGCACGGGCCATCGCTGCCAACAGGACCGCATGCTCGGTACAGTCCCCTTCGAGATTCGCCGCCACTTCAGCGGCGGAGGCCATAGCTGTCGAAAAGTTCTTTTTTGTTAACTTTTGATGTACGTATTGTTCCAGTAGCAACGCCTTCTTCCAGGCATCCTGTTCGTCTCCGACGGCGAGGCGAGCATGCTTCATCACAGTGGGGTCATCGCTTTGTAGAAACGGCGTCGGATGCGTGTAAGCATCGTCCACCGCCGCTGCCTCAGAATCGTCTGACTTAGGCGTTGCAGCTTGGGTAACGGTCAGAGTCACCACTTCAGGATTTGACGTTTTTTCAATGTTCTGCGTTTCACCGGCAACGAGGAATTGTGCCGGATCCTCCCCAGGCATTGTGATGGAGTAGACGACTTTGCTCGCCTGGTGCGCGTTTTTGATCCGCGATACTTTGACTAACGTGCTGATCCCCAAGTCCAACTCGTCTCCCGCCAGTTCTTTCAGGGCTGCTGCCTTCTCAACGCGAAACATCGACATCGTCAGTCCTGCGATGGGCAATGTTGTCCGCAGTGTTGCACCGTCTTCGTCCAGGTAGGAGGCGGAGGTGATTTTTACTCCTCCGGGCAGGGTCATCGTGCTGTTGACTTTCAACAGGGAATGCAGCTCTCCATCCAGCAACTTCACTTTTTCCTCGCCGATTGCCGTGATGTCGACCGTCGAGAATTGAAGTGAATCGGGGGCGAAGACTTTAATTGTCTGCGTTTCGCCCGGTTTCAGCGGTTCTTCTTCGAGCAGCCGTTGTTGGAAAGCAGGGGATTTCGCCTCGGGATCCCAGGCGACTTTTTTATGCGATTTCTTTCCAGCGATCTCGGTTGTAATGTCGAGGCGGTCGCCGGAACGTATTCCGGTGGACGTCATGCTTGAGAAGGGAGGGTTGTTCATGCTCATTGAGAAGGAAACCACATCCCCATCGGCCGTTTCTTCATAGGTTTCCAACATCGTGATTTTCAACGCTTGTCCAAAACGTTTGATGACCATATGCATTTCGGTTTCGCTGCGAATCAACTTCTGCCCATCGCGCATGACCGGCATGGTTGTCGATCGCGCGTAGCCCACGCGCGAATCGCCGAGATAGATGACGTCCCACGATTCCTCTTTAGCCGTAGGGGTGGACGTTTCTTCGGCCCAGGTCGGCGCCGCAAGAAGCAACGCCATCAAGCCGAGCAGTTTCCATAGGATCGGCCGGTATCGAATTGAACGCATAGGTCGAGGCCATTTCTGAAATGGTCAGGGGATTCCCACAACCGGTTGGAATGCAGCCGTTACTGCCGTGTTTAGACGCGCCGTACGATAATATAATTTCCTTCGGCGGAGACGACTTCGATCTCACTGCCGGCATCGATGTAAGGCCCGTCGCTGACGACGTCGATGAACTCGTCATCAATTTTCGCTTTGCCCGCCGGCCGCAGGACAGTCGTCGCGACCCCGGTGCGGCCCACCAATCGTGCTGTCCCAGCACCAACAAGATCCGGCGCCAATTGCGGTTGCCCGGCATTTTCAGCGCCAGGGGGCGTGAGGACCAATTGGTCGAACAGCGGCATTTTGGGCAAAAACCGATTCAGCACCGCAGCAATCACCACTACGCCGACAATGGCACCTGCCAGCGAGATCACGGAGCGTTCCAGGATTTTGTAGTCCATCGAGGATTGCGGAATGACAAATGTCTGGCTGGCTAATATCAGCGAGGCGATCATCAACAGCCCGCCGGAAACGCCAAAGACCGTCAAGCCGGGGATCACAAACAACTCGATTCCGATGCAGATGATCCCGCACAAAAAGAGCACGACCTCCAACCAACCGGCGGTGCCGCCCAGATAACTGGCCCAGAAAAACAACGCAAAACAGACCCCCGCACCGATGCCAAACAGTCCGCTTGGGACATGCAATTCGATATACACGCCAATAATCCCCAGCACGATCAGCAGCAACTTAACACCTGGCTCGTTGAGTATAAAGACCAGGGAATCAACCCAGGTGCGTCCGACTGCCTGTAACGAAACCTCCGGCGGAATCGAAAGCCGTTCACGCAGCTCCTCCTGATCGGCCACCGGCGCTTCGGCAATCAACAATTCTTCAGCGCGTTCGCCGTTGATGGTGAGCAGTTGATCGTTGCGGGTTTCGGGGACAATGGCTCCCTTGATCCATTCGTCTCCTTTGGCGTGAATCTCGTCCTCGGTCATGTACCAGACGCGGCCTGTATCGCGATGTTTGACTTGGAAGACTTCGGTTTCCTTGATCGTCATCGCCAAGGCCAACGCTTCCGGCCGATTGTTTTTGCGGGCCAGGTCTTGCAAGTTTTCTTTGAGCGGTCCCAACAGCTTCTCGGGGACCCATTGAAATTTGCCTTCCGGCCCCACTTCATGGATTGCGCCGGCATCCCCAATTTTTGCGTCGGGATGCAAATAGATTTCGTCGCATCCCAAGGCAACGATGGCAGCGCCGCTGTAGGCCATTTTGGGGACGTAGGCCACGGTGCGCACCTCTTGGCTGTCAAGATCGGCGATCGTGTTGGCGATCTCCTGACTCGAATGCGCGAATCCTCCCGGCGAATCGATTTCAAAAATGATCAAATTTGCCCCTTCCGCGACCGCCTGCTCGATGTGACGTACCACAAAACCTTGCAGGATCGGTTCGATCATGTCGTCGATGCGAATCACGCGCACGACCGGGGCATCGCCGCCGGCGGGGTCTTCGCGCATGGCTTGGCGGGGCAGGCCGTACAATTCGGCCACATCCGATTTGTCCTGTGCCACGGCTGAAACCAAATACCCACCGTGGGCAGCTTGGCTGCCGGTGAAGGTTCCGGCTCGACCTGGATTTTTGACCGTTTCATGTTGGGGGATCGCCACCCGCTCGACACGTTGTAAACGTTCGAATTCATCGGGCAACACCAACCGCGTTTCGGTGGCGTCGTTGGGGGGCTCGCCGGATTGAATCTGCACTTGGATGACTTCGACTTGCGGGTCGGTCATCCCCATTGCCAACGCTGAACTGAGCTTGTTGTTGTGTCGGCGATTGACCAGATTCACGACGAAATTTTGTTCATCCGGATCGAGCGATTTGCCCAACCCGATATTTCCCAGCGCAGCATCGGGATGCATCACAATGTCATTGCAGGCCAATGCGGCGACGACATTGTTTCCTGAAACGTCTTGCGGAATCCAGGCGACTTTGCGCAGTCCGGGAAGGTCTTTGGAGAGAAAATTGGCCAAACCCTGCACATTATGGAATTGGCTGGTTCCCTTGGTGATTTCCAACACCAAGACCCCTTTGCGGCCTTCTTGTTGAGCGCGGTTTTGCAGCGCCAGGCCCATCCGTTTCACGCGGCCGATTGCCGCATCGTCGATGGTCCCATCCAGCGTGATGAATTGCCCGATGGCGGCGGCTTGCGGTTTGGCTTGGGCGACATCCGCCTGACCCAGTGCTGCTGAAACGGGGAGAAATGCCGCGAAAGCGCCGAATAGCCACGCTGCCCGCCGACAGCGTTCCCGGTCAATGCACATTTGTTCCATAGCCACACATTCCGTTTCCCACGAGATGTTATCGATTCTCCACCGTCGGCAATCGTCACAAATGCTTGCGCATCCTCAATTCCGCACCCGTTGCGCGGTGCCGCAGCGGACCCCTCAATTATAGGGCTATAGAACCTGCCGTCAATTTCTGCAGCATACGATTGGGCATTCCCAGCGATTCCATTCGCTCCGAACACGGAATTTTGAGTTGCGAAATTGGCTCCTGAATGACTGATTTCGATCCATTAAAACCCACTATGGTGGGTCGTAGCCGCCGGGGTGGAAGGGATGGCAGCGGGCGATGCGTTTGATTCCCTTCCAGGCACCGACGATTACCCCGTATTTTCGTACCGCCTCAATCATGTATTGACTGCACGAGGGGTGGAAGCGGCACGTTTGACCGAGTAGCGGGCTGAGCGTCAATTGATACAGCCGCACCAAGCCGATCAGGCCCCAGCCGGGCAAAGCCGCCACCTGTTTCCAGAACCCGCTTTGTTTGCTGTTGTCTGCCAATTGCAACGAAGCCCATACCAAATCGAGATGTCTTGGAAACCTAGAACCCGTTTCAAAACCCGGTGACGCTTGTTCTCGAAACGTTCAGATCAGCGTCAGTGAGACGCGTCAGAGGGTTTTGAAACGACTTGTAAACAGATCCGTGCGGCCTTTTATGTCGACCTTGTTGGAATCCGTTTCGCCAACCGCCGAGCGATCCGCCGTAATGAACCGCCGTAGTCCGCCAGCGTGCTCTTGGCTCCTTGCCGAGGAATCAGTATCAAGTCCAAACCGGTGGGTAAATCATGTTGATTCAACCGGAATGCCTCGCGCAGTAAGCGTTTGATCCGCGACCGCCGGACAGCATTGCCATGTTTTTTAGAGACACTCAGCCCGATGCGGGTCTGCCCCAGGTCGTTGGCAGCGGCAAAGATTAACAAGTGATTATCCCCAGCGCGCTGCTTCAGATCGTACACCCGTGTGAAGTCTGAGGAACTCCGCAAATGCTGTTGCTTGCGGAATGAATAACGGCGGGTGATGGGCATGTGTTGGTGAGTGGCTCGTGGCCGGTGGTCAGTGGCCAGATATAAAGTCGGCAGCGTATTCGGTTGACCTTACCACAATCAGGCTGGCGTTGGCCACGATTGGCTGGTCAAATTATCAGGCAATCACGCGTTGTGGATTTGACCGTCGCGAATCGTCAGCACCAAGTCAGCGGGGTCGATGAAACTGCGGTCGTGCGTGACGATCACGATCGTCGATTGTTGTTCGTTGCACAATTCACGGAGATGTCGATAAATCTCCGCGCCGCTTTCACTGTCCAATTCTCCCGTCGGCTCATCGGCTAAGACCAACAGCGGCCGTTTGAGCAGCGCGCGGGCGATTGCCACGCGTTGTTGTTCCCCTCCCGAAAGTTGATTCGGGCGATGTTCCAAGCGATCGCCCAATCCCACCCGTTTGAGCAATCGCACTGCATCCTCGCGCCGTTGGGCGGAGATGCCACCCGGTAAAAAAGGTACCAGTACGTTGTCGACCGCATTCAGGTTGTTGAGCAGATTGAAGTTTTGAAAAATGAATCCCACGTCATCTCGACGAAAGGCATTCCGCTGCCGCGCAGAGAGCGCTGACAAGACCCGCCCATTCACAGAAATCTCGCCCGACGCCGGTTCATCCAACGCACCGAGCAAATATAATAAACTACTCTTCCCGCTACCCGACGGCCCCACGATGAACGTAAACGCCCCGGCGGGAATATCACACGACACCCCCCGCAGCGCATGCACCACAGTTTCACCCGCCAGGTAATCTTGCCGGACGTCCCGAATCTCAATCATATCCACTCACGTCCCTACGCATGTCCCGGTGCTAATAGCCACAGATTGAACACAGATCAAACACAGATTTTGTCGCGTTCGTTTTTATACCGCGGAGATTAACAAGGCCCTAGGCTATAGACCGTAGACTGTAGGAAATGCATTGGCCACTCAATCCTAAAGCCTACGGTCTAAAGCCTACAGCCTATTCCCTCCGTGCCTCCGTGTGATCAATAATTCACGCCGCTGCAACTACCCCCGACGGATGGCCTCCATGGGGGTCATTCGTGCGGCCAAGTAGGCGGGGTACAGGCCGCCGGCGATGCCTAAGAGGGTGCTGAACGCCACGCTCGCTGAGAGCAAGCCGGGACCGGCGTAGAGATAGACGCGCTCCGCCCAGTAGTAATTGATCACCAGCGTCGCCACCCAGCCGATGGCTGCGCCCATGATGCCTCCGGTGACGCCCAAGATTCCACTTTCCAATCCAATCAACAACAAAATATCCCGCCGGGACCAACCGTTCGCCTTGAGGATCCCAAACTCAATCGAACGCTCGGTGACGCTCATCAGCATCGTATTTAGAATGCTCACCACGGCGATCGTAATCCCGATGCCCGTCATGATGACTAAAAAAATGTCGAGGTCCGCACTGAATTTTTCGAAATCGTTGGTCCAATCTTCCACGCTGCGGATTTCCAAAGGTAACTCTTCCGCAGGATCGACGGTCTCGTCGTCGACTTCGGTTTCTTCAGGCAGAGCGTCCTCATTCGATGGTTCCTGTGGAGCAACTGATTCGCCGTTGGTTGTTGCGGGGGGCGTAAACAACGTCGTCAGCCATTGTGCTAAGACTCCGCCTTGCCCGTTCGCTGCAGTGGTCGGCTGCGCGCCCATGGCCATGTTCAACAAGCTATTCGGGTCGACGGCATCTAATTTGCGGCCGCGGAACCGATCCTGGACGGCGGCGATGACCGCTTCACTGTTCGCCCCTTCGGCCAATTCGACGTAATAGGCCGAAACGGTATCCTGCCCGGTCCGCGAGATCCGCCGCACGGCATCGACATCTAAAATGATCGTCACATCCAGGAATAATGAGTTGCAATCATAAATCCCGACGATGGTCAAATTGTTTCCATCGACCCGCAGGGAGTCTCCCACTTGTTTCTCGAACTCCTCGGCGATACTGCGGCTGATGACCGTGTTGAGCGTGCCGTGGTCGGATGGCGTTAAAAACCGCCCCTCTTCGAGGGCATCGCGATAGACACCGTGCCGCAACTGTGTTCGGGTGGCGATATCGGTTCCGAAGAGAAACCGCGGCGGGCTGAAAACCTGCTTGCCTTCGATGATTTGCGCCCGGTTCCAGACTTCGGCATTGACGACCCCCACTCCGGGTGTGTCGGCAATGTCCGCTCCCCAGGCAGAGGGGAGCTTGGAAAATAGCGGAATCGGCGCTCCGGGCTGCACGGCGATCAAGCCGGGAATGCGTTCGAAGGTGTCGTGGATCATGCGATCCAGGCCGTTGGCCACGGAAAACAGCCCAACCATGGCGGCAATCGCCACGGTTAGCCCGATCAACGACAACAATGTCCGCAACGGGCGGGTCAACAAATTCCGGAGCGAAAAGTGGAGCAATGGAGTCATCAAAAAAATCGTGCTCAGTGGAATTTGTACAGATGAGATCGGCAGAACTGCGGTGCGGAACGTACGACGGTACGCATCCCCCAGCTTGCCGTCAATCGTACGCGCCGGATGGCACAAGGCAACCCGCTAGGTTTCGCGCCTCTATTTCCGTAAAATAGCGGTTTCACCTGCGCAAACCTCAGATGATTGACGGTTTGGGTGCAGGGGATTACAAATGGCTTGCAGAAAAACCGGTGACCGGCACCAAAGATTAACGATCCCCTCCGTTTGAGCCTTCCTGTCCATGTCCGTCGATTATTACAAAACTTTGGAGCTTTCCCGCGAAGCCTCGGCGGACGAGATCCGTAAAGCGTATAAGAAGATGGCGCGCAAGTATCATCCCGATTTGAACCCCGATGATGCGGTTGCACAACAAAAATTCAACGAGGTTCAAGAAGCGTACGACGTTCTCAACGATTCCGATAAACGCGAACAATACGACCGTTATGGCAGCGCTTTTAAAGGGGGCCAAGGGCCGCAGCCGGGTTATAGCTATAACTGGAAAGAAGGTTCTGGCGGGCCGGGCGGATTCAGTGATCTGGACCTGGGAGACCTCTTCGGGGGGCAAGTCGACCTGGGGGGCATGTTCGGTGGAGGGGGCAGTAGCCCATTTGGACGCCAAACCGGCCCGCGCAGCCGTCGCCAACGGGCGATGAAAGGCCAGGATCATCGCCTGGAAATCGATATTCCGTTTCATGTCGCCGCAGAAGGGGGCGAGCATCGTTTGGAACTGAGCCGTGACGGCAAGCCGGAACGCCTGAACATCAAGATTCCCGCCGGTGTCGACAACGGCAGCGTCATCCGGCTCGCTGGCGAAGGCAGCCCGGGCTCCGGCGGTGGTGAGAACGGTGACCTGCTGGTCACCATTCGTGTCGCACCTCACCCCTATTTCAAACGAGATGGAAACAATATTCTGGTGGAGGTCCCCATCACAGTTTCCGAGGCGGTATTGGGGGCCAAGGTGGATGTCCCCACCCTGAATGACGGCAATGTGCTCCTGACCGTCCCGGCCGGATCCTCGAGCGGCACGAAATTGCGGCTCCGCGAAAAAGGCGTGCCCGACCGCAAAACGAAAGTCCGCGGTGATCAATTCGTCACATTGAAAATTATCGCCCCGCAAAATCTCGGATCCAAGGCCGATCAGTTGATGCGGCAATTCGCCGACTACGAAAAAACCAATCCTCGCGAAAACCTCTGGTAATCGTTCCTAAAGTTGATACGCTCGTGGGATTGGTTTCAAATGCTCCTTCCTAAAGTTGATACGCTCGTGGGATTGGTTTCAAATGCTCCTTCAGACACCGATTGACAAACGGCCGACGCTGACATGATCCTGGAAAGGCTGACCGGAAATATGACCGCCGCACAACGGTGTTTTATCGTTTTCATTTGCGGACTGTCGGTAGTTCCCGGATCACTGTGCGCGGATGACAAGCCAACGACAGTTACGGCAAACACTCCCGCCACTCAAGGCATTCGTGAGGTTGACCCTGCGAACCTAGAGGAAAAGCGGCAACTCACCTTTACGGTCGGAGTGATGGTCCTGCTTGGTATCACAATCACCGGGCTGGGGTTGTTGTTGGTCGTGATCCTGTGGGGACACCGCGTCCGCCGTAAATCCCGCGCGCCGCTTCCCGAAGCTTCGCGGGGTGACGACCTGTTCTATCTAAAAACCGGCAACAAACCTCAGCCGGATACAACTGTCATTCCCCCGAAACAGTCGCCCAACGACGAGTGATCCTGAAGCGGCGACCCAAAATGTCCGAAATCTTGGCCGGGAGCGGCGGCGGAATCGATCATGACAAGCATTCGAGTGGGCAATGCCGCTGGCTTTTGGGGGGACAACCTCGACGCGCCGCGGCTGTTGTGTGAATCCGGACAGCTGGATTACCTCACGCTAGAATACTTGGCGGAACTCACGCTCTCCATCTTAGCGCATCTCAAGTCGCGGGATAAAAATGCCGGTTTCGTCAGCGATTTTCCCACCGTCGTGGAGAGTCTGATTCCCCAGTTGCGCGCTCAACCGCATTTAAAAATCGTCACCAATGCCGGCGGCATGCACCCCTCCGCCTGCGCTGGCGCTGTCTCGGACATTCTCCAAAAAGCGGGTTTGAACGATGTGCGCGTCGCCTCTGTGGCGGGCGATGATCTGTTGCCGCAACTCGACACACATCTCGCCGCTGGTGAGCCGTTTGAGAACCTGGAGACCGGCGGTGCGCTGGACCAAATCCGTCCGCAAATCGCCAGCGCCAATGCGTATCTCGGCGCTGCAGGAATCGTCGAGGCGCTCCGACAGGATGCGAGAATCGTCATCACCGGTCGGGTGGCTGATGCGTCGCTAACCGTCGGGCCGGCAGTGCATGAATTCGGCTGGGACTGGGCCGATTGGAATTCGCTGGCGGCAGCCTCAGTTGCGGGACATCTGATCGAGTGTGGCGCACAGGCGACCGGCGGCATGTTTTCGGATTGGGATCGCCACGGCGCGCCACTCGCACTGGCAAACGTCGGTTACCCGATTGCTGAGATTTCTGACAGCGGCGATGTTGTGATCACCAAACCCGTTGGTACCCAAGGGGCGGTGACCGTCGCCACCGTAGCGGAGCAACTGGTTTACGAAATCGGCGATCCCGCGCATTACCTCACGCCCGATGTCGATGTTGACTTTTCGCATGTCACGCTTAATCAAATCGGCGCGGACCGCGTTGCCGTCGCTGGAGCGCAGGGCGGACCTGCGCCGGAGAATTTCAAGGTCTCGCTGGCCTATCGTGATGGTTATATGGCGACCGGGAGCTTGGTGATTTGTGGACGCGGTGCCATTGCCAAGGCGCGTGGGTGCGGACAAATCATACTCGACCGCGTGGCCCGCGCCGGGGTGCATTTGCAACGAACGAACATCGAAACACTCGGCGGTGGCGACAGTGTCCCAGGCGGGTGGCCCCATCGACCGGTGCCGTGGGAGGTCGTGCTGCGCGTGACGGCGCACGATCCGTCGAAGCCCAACCTAGAACGATTTCTCCGCGAATTTGCCCCGCTCGTCACCGCCGGTCCCCCTGGCGTCACGGGATACACCGGTCCGCGTCCCAAGCCGTATCCGGTGATGGCGTTTTGGCCAACGTTGATCGCCCAAACGCGCGTCACCCCGCAGGTCGAAGTCCGCGCCGCTGGAGATTGGACGCTATGAACAACACGATATCCCTCAAAGAAATCGCACACGCCCGCTCGGGCGATAAAGGGACCGGCGCCAACGTCGGCGTAATTGCCTATACCGCTGCCGGATACGCATTCCTAGAACAAGAACTCACGCCCGAGCGTCTGGCTGAACATTTGCACGAATTGAAACCCCAGGGCGTTCATCGTTATCCGCTGCCCGGGATTCGGGCCTACAATTTTGTTTTACCCGGCATCCTCGACGGCGGCGCGAGTCGTTCGCTGCGCATCGACAGTCAAGGCAAGGTGCTGGCGCTGGCGGTACTCGAAATGCAATTGCCGCGTCCCGAGAACCTGGCGGCGATGCAACCGGAATCACACCCGACTTAGGTCATACTATGCACGACGAACAACTCGCGGAATACCTCACAGACACGCTCGACGATTATCGGATGTCTCGGGCGGAGAAACGGGAATTGGCTGAGCGATTGACGCACATCGATCTCGATAAACATCGCTTGGCACGCTGCCACAGCTTGGCATTCGATATCGCTCGGCAATCGACCGTACCGGCAAATGCCGATTTGACGCTCGATTGGTTGGAGGAGGTCACCAAAGTCCTGCGTCGTTCCGCTGAGGAAGCCCCGGAAGGCAACACCGATACTTGCTTCAGTCCCGGCGATCATTGTTGGCAGAAAATCAACGGCCTCTTTCGGGCAGCGCGGTCCCGTGCGGACGTCTGCGTATTTACGATTACCGACGATCGCATTACGACCGAAATCCTCGCCGCTTACAAGCGGGGCTTAAAACTGCGGATCATCACCGACAACGACAAAGCATTCGATACCGGTTCCGACACCGAACGTTTGGCCAAATCAGGGGTGCCGGTCAAAATTGATCGGACATCGAATCACATGCACCACAAATTTGCTCTGTTCGACCGCAAGCAATTACTCACAGGCAGCTACAACTGGACCCGCTCCGCAGCACAGTACAACGAAGAAAATTACATCATCACCGACGACCGCGCATTACTGGTCCCGTTCGAAAAAGAATTTGAACGCCTTTGGAAAGAGTGCGAGGCGTTTTAGTACGACAACGATCCATTCAGTATCAGCTCGTCCCGTGCTTTCAGCGTGACGGGAGGGCGAAGCTCCTGTTGAGCCGCGTTTTGTTGTTAACGGAGTGGTTGGCATGCGGGGCAGAAGAACGTGGAACGCTGTCCCTGCACGATCCGCTGCACCGGCGTTTCGCGGCAATTGGGGCAGAATTCTTCCGCACGCTGGTAGACCCGATGCGAGTTTTGATACGAACCGTTTTGATTGAGTGCATTACGGTAGGTGCCGTCCGAGAGCGTCGAACCCTCATGCTCAATCGCTGTGCGGAGCACTGTTCGTGTGGCATTCGCCATACGCTGGATTTGTGGCTGCGTGAGTTCATCGGCCGGCTGCTGGGGATGGATGCCTGCGCGGTGTAATATCTCGCTGGCGTACAAATTGCCGATCCCGGCAACGAATTTCTGGTCCAGCAAAGCGACTTTGATCGCCCGTTTGGTCTTTCCACAGACGACTTTCCATTGCCGCGGCGTGATCTTCAGCGCGTCGACGCCCAAATGTGGCGGGGCTAGCCGCTGGGACAATTCCGCAGCTGAATACAACGAGAGCGTCCCTAAGCCGCGCCGGTCCCAAAACCAGAGTGACGAGTCACCCGCAGGATGCTCAAAATCCCAACGCACGCGCAAGTGTCCACGGTCGGGAGGATCGTTGAGCAACAACAGCCCGGTCATCCGCGGCTCAATCACAATGGCATCGCCGCTGGACAATTGGAACACAGCGCGTTTGGCGATGCGGGTCACTTCGACCACCCGCTGCCCCACGACCCGTTTGACGATCCGCGGCCAAGTGGGGTTCATCGTGATCGGCTTGCAAGGGCAGCGACACTTTTTCATCGCTGAAATCACACGTCCTTCGACGCTGGGGCGAATCCCTCGCACCATGGTTTCTACTTCCGGCAGTTCCGGCATATCCTCTGATCCTTGCGGCAAACGGATGTCAGTTTTGAGTAATTGTTATGACTGAAACCAAATCAAAGGGAAACCACCGCGAGGAATATGGTGCCTGGGGCACCTTTCGAGTCGCGAATCCTGTGTCTGGGTTGCTAGATGTATACAAGTGAACACTTTTCGTGGTGGGTTTCCGTTAAACTTCGCCTCGTTCGGACTCACTTATGAAGTCAACGCGGGTTGCCTTGGCTTCGTAAAGCGGATTTCGGTCTGGGAAGTTTGATTGTCGTACACTCATTCTGTCAATTGTTCTTGACATTCGTCCATTCGGAGGGTGTAATACTTATGCCTGATATTGAGTGAATCTTAGTTTTCTGCGGGGGTGGGACCCCTTGGATTGCTGGATTTTGTTGGGCAAGCAAAACGCTGAGCGTCTCATTGCAGAGACTCTCGCATGTGTCTTGCTGGGTGACACTCTCCAAGTATGACTGCCTGTTGCGGTCGGATTCTCGCACGCTGTTGTGCGGTAAACCGAAGGTTCTCGCCAAAGAGATCCGTTCTCCTTTAGAGATCCGTAGAATGCAGGCGCAAGGAATTGCCGCTATGTCGCTGCAATCGGACCGAATGAGCTTCTGGTTAAGCAACGGTTCGTGAACAGGTCGATAATAGTGGCACGCGATTGAATTGCGTACGCCCCAATTTCATATTGGGCGGCCTCTGTAAGGGACACGCAGGGGATTAGTGAACGAAATTGGCGTCCGGTTGCAGGAAAGCTGCGGACGAGCCTCATTGATTGTGGGTCAAGCTATGATGGCTGAAACTAGCCCCCGTGTAGTAATCACGGGCGTGGGTGTTGTTTCACCGGTCGGTATCGGAAACGATGCGTTCTGGCGCAATCTCTCTTCTGGTCGATCGGGTATCGATTTCATCGAAGCCTTTGTACGTTCCGATTTGCCGTGCAAATTCGCCGCCGAAGTCCAAGACTTCGACGCAACGGGCTATTTGCGGCAACGGAAAATGCTCAAGGTGATGTCCCGCGATATTCAGCTGGGCGTCTCCTCAGCCAATCTGGCGATGGAAGATGCCGGACTCAGCCGCGGCGATGTCGACCCCGACCGTTTGGGTGTCGAATTCGGCGCAGGCCGTATCTCCTCCACACCCCAAGAATTGGCCCAAGCTGCCAGCGACTGCGCCGACGCGCAGGAAGCCTTTGAATACACGCGGTGGGGCGAAGGCAGCATGGGCAAGATTGCCCCGTTGTGGCTGCTCAAACAACTGCCGAACATGCCTGCTTGTCACGTCTCGATCGAGTTCGACGCACGCGGCCCCAACAATACAATCACCAGCCGCGATGCCTCGGCACTACTGGCATTGGCCGAAGCGACACGCACGATTCAACGGGGCGCCGCTGACGCCATGATCGTCGGAGCGTGCAGCTCCAACGTCGATCCGGTCGATATTGCCCGGATGAATTTGATGGACAGTTTGTCGCACAACGGCGAAGATCCTAAGCGAGCCTGCCGGCCGTTCGATATGAATCGTGACGGCAGCATTGTGGGCGAGGGAGCCGCAACTTTTGTTGTCGAGCTCTACGAGCACGCCGTCGCTCGCGGTGCCGATATTTACGCTGAAGTCATTGGCCTGGGCGCCGGTTGCGACGGTACCGGCTATGCCAACGGAGCCGGCGGAACGGGACTGGTGCGAGCCATCCAAAAAGCACTGCAACAGGCGCAGTTGCGACCCGATGAATTGGGCCACATCAACGCCCATGGTAAGAGCACGCAGCGGGACGACTTAGTCGAAGCACGAGCCTATCACCGTTCGATGGGGACCGCTGCCGAACGGGTTCCGGTGACAGCGATGAAGAGCTATTTCGGCAATTTCGATGCCGGTTCGGGAGCCGTTGAATTGGCGGGTACCGTGCTGGCCTTGCGACATCAGCAAATCCCGATGACGCTCAACTACGAAACGCCCGATCCGAATTGCCGCCTCAACGTGATTCACGGCAGCCCGATGCGATCCCGCAGTTCAGCTGCGATGACCGTCAACCGCACCGACGTCGGCCAATGCGCCGCCGCCGTACTGCGTGCCGTCTAAACGGCGCCTATAAAACCGGGGTGCTGCTGGCGGATGCCAGGGAGTAGGTCATGCTGTGCATGACGAATCTTGCATGATTCACGTTCTCCCTAGCTACGTCATGCACAGCATGACCTACTGGTCCTATCCACCGTGCATCTCACGTTGTTGTTGGATTCGTTTGGCCAGTTGGATGGCTTCAGGGTAAGGTTCCCAAGCGGGGTCTTTCCCCATCTCAGGGAGAGGCGGTCGCGTATGCTCTACCATTTCCGGTAAGACGGCACCGTAAACAATATAGTTTGCCTGCGCCTGAGCAATCGACATGCTACCATTTGCGCTACTTGTTATTGTCGGTCCATTGGGCCATACGTCATCCTCCCAAAAGCAATTTGAGCAAATCTCCCAGTCACAGCGTTCCGGCAATGTTTGGTATCCACAGATAAAGCATGTATGGTACATAGGGACCGCTCGGATGATCTTCTAGTCCGTTTGCCAATTTGTGTCAGACGATCGGTGGCTGGCGGCAAACGATCACTTTGTCTTTTTACGACGGCGGGCGCGACTCTTGCGTTCGTAGCGTACGCCGCAACCGATGGCGACGGTTTCTTCCGTCTCTGGTTTCTTACCGGCCAGTGCTGCTTGGACGGCCAGTTCGACGTAGTTCTTCGTCACCTTTTTGGGGTCCGAGGAATCGTCCATTGCTCCCATGTAGATGATTTTTCGCTGTTTGTCGAGCACGAAGAATTCGGGGGTGCGGGTCGCGCCGAAGTCGCGACCGATTTTTTGTGATGCGTCGAAGAGATAGGCGAAGGGAAAGTTTTTCTCCTGGGCCCGCTCCTTCATCGCCGGCAACAGGTCCGCTTCTTCACGAGTATTCACGCTCAACGCCACGACGGCGATTTTGGAATCCCGACCGGCGTGTTTCTTGGCAAACTCGATGACGCGGTCTTCATACTCGACCGCATAGGGACACGTATTGCAGGTCACCACGACGACGATGACCTCTTTGTCTTTCAAGTCGGCGAGTGAGTGTGTTTTGCCGTCGGTCCCGGGCAGGTCTTTCCAGACTGGGGCAACATCGCCGATGTTGCGTTCTGGATTGTACTTACCCGCAGATGTGGTTTCCGCTGGAACCAAGACAACCAAAGTCGCAGCAATCAAAATCCAACTTCGCATGGGAATACCTTGAACTTTTTTTTGGGGGGGGACTGCGGCTGGGTGAATCGAGCTTTACCAGCAGTGAACGCTATTTTAACCAGTGCGCCTACCATCGTTCAATACGGCTACTTTTCTTGAGGAAACCCAATCGCTATACTTCGGTCGCAGACACGCCCACTGCTGCTTTGCAGAGCACGCGGAGTTTTCCCGTGGTTGTTTTGTGTTGCATCTGTGGCTCATCAATTCAATGCCGACATTTCAGTCGTCCAGCATACACTACACCAGGCTTCCGGAGATCGATCATGATGACCCCCTTGGAATCACTCATTGCCAGCGGAACCAAACTTTGGCTCGATAGTATCGATCCGGATCTCGTAGCTACGAATCGCGCACAAGGTGCGACCGGAGCGACTTCGAATCCGATCATCGTGGGCGACTTGATCAAAACGGGTCGCTTCGACGACCGACTGGCCACGCTCATGGATGAGGGATTCGACGACGAGGCGGTGGCTTGGCAGGTGACCAATTTGCTGGTCAAAGAGGCACAAGAAGTCTTCTTCGATGTCCATCAAAAAACTCTGGGTAACGATGGCTACGTCAGCTTCGAGCTGGATCCGTTGTTGGAAGACGTCGAGTGCAAACTCTCCACTGAAGAACGAGCAGCGCAATATATCGAGCTGGGCAAGAAATGGGCCGCCGGGCAAAGCAACCGCATGATCAAAGTCCCCGCCACGCCGGGGGGATTGGCGGCGCTGGAAGAACTCGTAGCTGCCGGAATCACCGTCAACGTCACGTTGATCTTTAGCCAGCGGCAATATCAGGCAGCCCGGGACGCTGTCTGGCGGGGAGCACAACGCCGTGATTCGCTCGACAACTTCAAATCGGTCTATAGCATTTTCGTCAGTCGCATCGATGTCTACACGGCCAAGCAAGTCGCCGAGTTGAGCGAAGCGGCCCAGGGCATGGTGGGGATCGTCAATGCCCAACGGTTGTGGCAGGATAACCAAGCATTCTGGGCGGATAAAAAATTGTCGCTGGACCAGGAGATCATCTTCGCCAGCACCGGCACGAAGAATCCCAACGATCCACCGCAAAAATACGTCGCCGCCTTGGCGGGCTCAGACATTCAAACCAATCCGCCGGCGACGAACGATGCCATCCAAAAAATCGACGGCCTAACATTCGAGCGCGCAGTCGACCAACTGCCGCCGCAAGAGGTCCTGGACGACATCGACGCCAAGGTTGACTTCACGAAGATGGAAGAGACGTTGATGGAAGAGGGCTTGGCCAAATTTGCCGACCCGCAGAAGGCCCTGCTTGCGTTGATCGCTGAGAAACGTAGTACCTTGCAAGCGGCGAAGTGATTACCGTGTCCGCAACTGGCAGCTTGTATTCGCAATCGGCGCGTCCGAAAGATTTTAGGAAGTGGGTAAATTTGAATGTGCGATGGCTGGGTCAGCAGTGCGAGAAACGTGACATGCGAAATTGAGTGTTAAAATTCGGCGGATGAATAACAGTGAATGCGACGCTACCACTAGGACTCTGCGTAATGATTGTAGTGCCGAGAAAACCTTGTAGCTTCAGCATTGGGTGGGGCAGAGTGCAAGTGGAGCCAAAGCCTCTGTTGACTGATGAGTAATAAGAAAATTCGGTTCGATTCATTTGCCTTGCTGGCGCAAAAGGTCCGCAGGCTTTTGGCTGATGCTGGCCCGCTATCATCAAAAGAAATCGTCCATCACTTGCGCCGCGAGGACTCTCCGCTCCTCACGCCGTCAGCGGTGCGCAAAGTTCTCGACCAAACGATGGCCGAAGAAGTCCGACGATTACCCGGAAATCGGTACGAATTGATCGCTTCCATAGATTGATTCAAATTGACCTACGACCTGAAATTGCGTGCATTTGACGCCACTAGAGTCGTGCGATACGATCGGCGTCCACCGCTTGCGCCGCGGAATTGTTGTTGTTTCTTTGCCGCTTCCGCCGTTATTTCTGCCCTGAGGAACCGTTTCAATGTCCGCCCCCCGTCGCGCGTTAGTTAGTGTCAGCGATAAGACCGATCTGGTCCCTTTTATTTCCGGATTGGTGGAACTCGGTTTCGAGATCATCTCCACCGGCGGCACGCGGCGCACGCTGCATGATGCGGGGGTGCCGGTGATGGATATTTCGGAGTACACGAAATTTCCCGAGATCATGAACGGTCGCGTGAAGACGCTGCACCCCAAGGTGCATGGCGCGATTTTGGGACGGCCCGATTTGGCTGACGATCAAGCGGCGATGGCCGAGCATGAGATAATTCCGTTTGAGTTGGTCGTCTGCAATTTGTATCCCTTCGAAGAGACTGTTGCCCGCGAGGGAGTGACCGTAGCCGAAGCCATCGAGCAGATCGACATCGGTGGCCCGAGTATGATTCGGTCATCGGCCAAGAATCACGCCTACGTGGGGGTTGTAACGAGTGCTGCTCAATATGATTCGGTCTTGTCCGCTCTCAAAGCTGGTCCGCTGTCTGAAGAGTTGCGTCGGAAATTGGCAGCGGCAGCGTTTGAAATGACGGCCCGCTATGACCGAGCCATCGCGAACTACATGGCGGGTGTCACGGCCGAGGGTGATGAGGATGCAGCAACCTTTCCGCAGACGTTGTCACTCGACTACGAGCGGCGAGCGACGTTGCGGTACGGCGAGAACCCGCATCAACAGGCGGCGTTTTACGTCGAACCCCGCGCTGGCGAATCCACATTGGCGGCGACCCAGCAATTGCACGGCAAGGAACTTTCGTACAACAACCTGTTGGATCTCGATGCAGCGCTGGAATTGGTACGCGAGTTCACCGCCCCGGCGGCAGTGGTGCTCAAACACAACAATCCCTGCGGCGCAGCCATAGGCGACACCTTGGCAGCGGCGTTTGAAGCGGCGTATGCGGGCGACCCGATCAGCGCGTTCGGCTCGATCATCGGTTTCAACCGGCCGGTCGATTTGGCGACAGCGGAGCAGATGTGCGATCCGGGAAAATTTGTGGAAGCGATCATCGCTCCCGGTTTCGACGACGATGCCTTCGAAGCACTCACCACGCGTCCCAAATGGAAAGCCAACGTGCGGTTGATGAGTTGTCCCGCCTTAGCAGAGCAACGACCGGAGAGTTTAGCCACGCGTACGGTCGGGGGCGGGGTTTTAGTGCAGACCCGCGATGATCGTCCAGAGGATCCCGCCCAGTGGCAGGTGGTCACCGAGCGGCAACCGACGGACGAGGAGCGGACGACACTCGATTTTGCCTGGAAGATTTGCAAGCACGTCAAATCCAACGCCATCGTATTCGCCAAACAAGGAGCGGTCGTCGGTGTGGGAGCGGGGCAAATGAGCCGGCTGGATTCGGCGTTCATAGCCGCCCACAAATCCGAGGGGCGTGCCGAGGGGGGCGTGGTGGCTTCCGACGCATTTTTCCCGTTCCGGGACGGAGTGGATGAGGCAGCCAAGGCGGGGATCACTGCGGTGATTCAACCGGGAGGTTCGCGGCGGGACGACGAAGTCATCGCGGCTTGCAACGAACACGGCATGACGATGATCTTCACTGGTTGCCGACACTTCCGGCATTAACAGCCACGGAGAGCAGCCAGCCCGCACGTCGTTTCCCTACCGCGAAAACATGCGCTGGAACGCCTCGCCGAGGACCTGCTTAAAAACCTTACGCCGTCCTGAGGCAATCACGTAGAACGCGATGCCCAGAAAGGGCATGAGCAGCACAATGGCGACTGCCAAGACCGTGCGCCACGATCCACCCGGTAAGTAGGATTGTAATGGACGCTGACCGGTTTCGTTGGTGGTCGGTTCCGGTGCGGAGGACGAGTCGGCTGGTTCTTGCGGAGCCGCCGCCTGTTTCAAGCCAAACCGTAGCGCGCGTTCGTAGGGCGGAGCATATCCTTGGTTGATGTTGCGATAACTTCTCCCACGCATATTGACTTTCTCGAAGGTCTCACCCACTCCGTCGCCGATTGCCAAGCCGTTAATCTCGACGTCACGAATTTGATCTTCCAGGCGAAATACAACTTTGGAATTATAGACAGCACAGTCGCTGGCGGAGACCGAGGTGTTTTTTTTCGACCCTTGCAAGAGAAAGCAAATGTCGTTGTCGCGAAACACGCAGTTTCCGACAGTGGCGTTAATGTGTTCCTTAAGGTTCAGGGCGGCTTGATTCTTGATTTGCCCGCTTCCCCAACCGTGGAACAGGCTATTTCTCACATCCAGATGCGCACGAGGCTGTTCGTCGGCGCATTTGGTGTCGATCGCATTTTCGCCGGGACGCTCGCCGACTTGAAAGTCGGCCGCCGCTTTTTTGAGCGGGCCGGTCCAAAACGTACAGTTCTCGATGGTGACGTTATCCCACTTATTCCGATCAGGATCGAACTGTACGGCATCGCCGGAGACATAGTAAATTTCGCAGTTGCGAATCGTGAGGTTTTGCGGACTGCCGGTAATTCCGTGCGCGTCTTGTTGCGTGAAAAAACTTCCCGCTAAGCAATGGTGGATTTTGCACGATTCGATCGTGACGTTTTTGCCGCTCACAATAATTCCGTTGCTGCGAGAATTTCGAATCTCACTATGCCGCAACAGCACATTGTCTGCGCGAATTTCAACGAGGTTCCCCTCATACCAGTCGCCGTCGATCAGTTGGTTTTCGTAGGTGCCCGATTTGTCAATTTTCAGCCGCTTAATCCGTTCAGGTGTTTCCAGGCAGCCAACCGGTTCATTGGTGCCGATCACCGCTAACGGCTCGGCAGCCAATGTGCCGCAGGGGGCAAGGCAGCCTACCAGTATGGCGAATGCAATGGGGCTGAAAATTTGTCGCAGCTTGAACATAGTTGTGGATTCAATGGGGGGAGCGCAATGGAGGTGAAGGCTGTGAGAAGTACACTGTAAAATACGGTGAAGCGCTCGAAACTACAGCCTAACATTGTGCCCAGACCGCGTCAAAAACCCATGACTCTGGCAAGCTGTTTTTTACAAAATTTATCCGGCTTTGCAGCCTGGACAATTGTTGACTAGGGTTGAGAAGGCATTCCCACGTTCGCGGAAATCGCGAAACCAGTCATAACTGGCACAACCGGGCGATAACAACACAACATCACCCTTGGTTGCCCGCGTGTGACACCACCGCACCGCCTCCTCCAAATTGCCGCAGTGTTGGAAATCGGCTGCGGATTCTTCGGCTTGCAGGCATGCTTGTAATCGCTCACCGGTCTGCCCCAGCAGCGCGATCGCCTTGCAACGCGTGCCGATGAGCCGTGCAAAATCCGTAAGGTCAATCTCCTTGTCGTACCCGCCGGCCAACAGAATGATCGGAGCGGTGAAGGCCTGCAAAGCGGCGGCTACCGATTCGGGGGTCGTGGCGATCGAATCATCATAAAACCGTCGGCCGTCGATATCGGCGACCAATTGCAAACGGTGCGGCAAGGCTTGGAATGATTTCAACCCCGCTTCCACTGCGGTGAGCGACGCACCCAGTGATATCGCACAACCTGCAGCTGCCAGTGCATTTTGAAAATTATGTGCTCCCGGCAACGGCAACCATTGAGCGAGCGGAAAACGTTGTGTGGCGCAGCCGTCAAAATAGACTGCGTCATCGCCATCGCGATAGATACCGGGAGAGTCGTGTGGCTGCGCGGAAACCATCAACCGTCGCGCTGGCGTTGGCCACTGCATGATGTCGGCATCGTCGGCATTGAGAATCGCCAACTGATCGCTGCGCTGCCAAGCAACGATGTTTTGCTTGGCTTGGCGATAGGCCTCTAACGTACCATGCCGGTCAAGATGGTTGGGGGTAAAATTGGTCACAACGGCGACATCGGGTTGCGGGTGCAGCGGGGCTAAGTCCTCTAACTGAAAACTGCTAAGCTCCAAGACCACAACATCGTCACTGGCGATCTCGGCAACAATCGGCAATAGGCTGTGTCCGATATTGCCCCCTAAATGGCAGCGTCGGCCGTCGGCGGTGAGCAGGGCGTGAATCAACGCCGCGGTCGTCGACTTGCCGTTGGAGCCGGTGACGGCGACGACTTTGCCGCGATTGTGTTTCCAGAACAGAGTCATTTCGCTGGTGATCACGGCACCGGCGTCGCGGCCGATGTTGAGGAAACGATTCGCGCGGGGAACCGCCGGGCTGGCGACGATCATTTCGGCGTTTGAAAAGTCTGCGGTGCGATGTTCGCCCAGATGGATCGCGGATATCGGCAGGTCGCTCACCGCTGCGAGCGACTCGGCCAATTCGGATTCATCGCAGAGGTCGGCAATGGTCACGCGGGCGCCCCGGGCGGCCAAAAACCGGACCGCGCCGACTCCGCCACCAAAACCGCCCAACCCCATGACGGTGACACGTTTCCCTTGGTATTCCATTCTCGTTTTTCATCGCCTTGAAGATGCCGCCTGGCACGAAAAATCCGTGATCGGACCGATGCCTGACACGCACGTCTACCAATTTCGCCTAGTCACGGAAAGGGCAAATTCTCTCCGTCGGTTTGCAACGCTGATCGTGGCCCGGTAGGCTGGTCGAGAACTTGGTTTGCAACCCACGGTGGTTGGCAGCCTGGAACGGTATCGTCCCATCGTCGCTGGTTCGTCCAGGAAACGATTACTCTTACAATACATCGAGATCCCCCCACTATGTCTCCGTTGTTCGCTCAGGACGTCCCCGACGTCAATAAGTATATGGGTTTGGATATCGCCGATTGGCTGGTGCTTTGCATCTATTTGTTAGGCGTGACCGCTATAGGCGTTTGGTCTTATAAAAAAGTCCATGATATGTCCGACTTTTTTATGGGAGGTCGACGATTCGGCAAGGTGTTCATGATGTTCTTCGCCTTTGGTGCGGGAACCAGCAGTGAACAGGCGGTGAGTGTGGCGGCCGGTTCGTTTCGCTATGGGTTGGCGGGGATTTGGTATCAATTCCTGTGGTTGTGGTCCACGCCGTTTTATTGGATCGTCGCCCCCGTCATGCGTCGCATGCGGGCATTGACCACCAGCGACTTCTTCGAATCCCGTTATGACACCTCGACGGCGACGTTGTATTCCTTTCTGGGAATCACCATGTCGATTGTCTTCATCGCAGGCGGTTTGTATGGCTGTGGCGAAATGGTGGAAGGGCTTTCCGGCGGGATCAACCCGGAAACCGGCCGTGCTTACTTTCCGAAAGAAATTGCCATCGCCGCTATGACGGTCATGTTTGTGTTGTATGGACTGGCTGGTGGGTTGGGGGCGGCCATCATCACCGACTTCATTCAAGGCGTGTTGACGATCATCTTCTCGTTTCTGTTGTTGCCATTCGCCTTAAATGTCGCCGCGCAAGTCGCCGGCACCGATGGTGGATTCGCTGCCCTGCAAGCGGGAATTCCGGGACGACCCGGGGATGAGATGTTGGGGCTGACACTCACTGAAGAAATGACCAAAAGCATGGGGCTGGAACCGATCACGACGTTTTATGTGATCGCCTTGTCACTGACCGGCCTGGTCGGGATCGTCGTGCAACCGCACATTATGGGCGTTTGTGGAGCGGGTAAAACCGAGTTCGAGGGGCGGTTTGGATTCACCGTCGGCAACTTCATCAAACGCTTTTGCACGATCGCTTGGACCTTCACCGGGTTGGCCTGCATCATTATTTATCTCTCGCCCGGCAGCGATTATCTCAGCGGCGAGGAGTTGACCGTTTTGCAAGACGATCCCGCTGCCATGACCAGTTTTGCCAATCAGGTGTTTGGTCGTGCGGCCCACGATATTCTGCCGACAATCAGTCGTGGTTTGGTTGGTTTGTTGATGGCGTCGTTGTTGGCCGCGGTGATGAGTACCTGCGATGCGCAAATGGTCGTGGGATCGGGGCTGTTCACGGAAAATATTTACCGGCGGTTCCTATTCCGCAACGGCAGCGCGGCCCATTACCTCTGGGCCGGTCGGGTTTCCGGCTTGGCTATTGTCGGCTTGTCCTTGTTGATGCTCACACAATTTGAAAACGTGATTCAAGTGCTGACTCGATATATCCAACCGATCCCTGCGTTTATGGGGATGTCATTTTGGTTCGGCATTACCTGGCGGGGATATACACCCAAGGCGGTTTGGGCATCGAC
This sequence comes from Symmachiella macrocystis, assembly GCF_007860075.1. NCBI lineage: Bacteria > Pseudomonadati > Planctomycetota > Planctomycetia > Planctomycetales > Planctomycetaceae > Symmachiella > Symmachiella macrocystis. The sequence goes on along the minus strand of NZ_SJPP01000001.1, from coordinate 1,344,779 downwards.
GTTGGCGACAGCGACGGGGTGGTATTTGACGACATCGCACAAGCCGTTTCAATTCATCGCCGCCATGGGAGATTCGGAGTTCCTGCAACGCAACATCGACTATCTGCCGGGCTTGTTCCGAGGTTGGATGTATGAGGTGTTTCCCAGTATTATGTTGGCAAAAGTGAATGACGCCGGGGAGATCCTATCCATTAAAACGAGCCTGCCGTGGCAGATTTCGATTTACCTCGCAGCCGGTGCGATTGCCGGTATTGTGGTGAGTATGATCACGCACCGCACACCGACAGAAAAACTGGATCATTTTTTCCAGTTGATACGGACGCCCGTTCGCAAGGGCGAAGAAATCAAGACTCCTTGTACATTGCCGGAAGACCATCTGCCGACAGAAACCGGCAAACTGATTCCGCTCAAGGACTTGGAAATTCCCACTCCCAGTGTACTCGGCATGGTCGGTTTCGCCTGTGCTTGGGCTGTGGTCGGCGGGATTATTTGGCTCACCATGACCTTGGCCAAACTTGGAAGCTGAGAGCCACCTTGCAATGGCTTGATGGAAACAGGCCGCTAAAGAACGACCGCACTCGGCCGGCTTGGAAAGACAGTTTCCAACCACGCAAACTTGACGACTGCCTACTAAAACATGCAGCACTCCGTAAAAAAAATTGAAACCATCTGGGTCGACTTGCCGTTAAGGGCCGTGCCGGCGCGGAATATGGTGCGGGAAATCCCGCACTGGACCTTGTTTGAGATTTGCAAAGTCACGCTCGATTGCGGCATCGTCGGTTTCGGCGAGACGATGGTCTATTATACCTGGGGTGAAAGCACCGTCACCGATGCTGCCAAAAACAAGGTGATTGCCAAACACCCGGCGGAAAACATGTGGGACGACTCGCTCGGCGCCGGTTTGCAAATCGCCCTATTCGATGCCGCCGCCAAGGTCCTCGATGCGCCGCTGCATCAACTGCTCGGCCAACAGATCCGCGAACGCTGCCATCTCTCTTGGTGGGATATCGACCTGCCCGCTACAGATTGGATCAGCGAATGCGAATTGGCAATTTCCCAAGGGTACACCGCTTTCAAGTCCAAAGGCCGCCCCTGGTGGGACCTTATCGAACAGACAAGGCAACTCTGCGCCATGCTGCCTGATTATTTCGAAGTCGACATGGACTTCAACGGATTCGGGATCGATGCGGCGCATTGCACGCGATTACTCAAGGAAATGGAACAGTTTCACCACGTGGTGATGTTCGAAAGCCCGTTGCCGCATCATGACGTTGCCGGATACAAGCATCTGCGGCAACACACACACGTGCCGTTGTCGATGCATACGCAAACACACATCGGCGACCCCTCGCTGGAAGTTGCCATTCGCGAAGAGATGGTCGATGGATTTGTGCTGTGTGGCGGAGCGTCAAAAATCCAGCGCGAGGCCCATTTGTGCGGCCAGTTCAACAAGTCGTTTTTCCTGCAAGTCGTTGGCACGAAGATCGCCGCCACGTTTGGTTTGCATCTGGGAGCCGTCTTGGAAAATGCCCGTTGGCCGGCGGTCAATTGTCATCAACTGTTCGAACGTGATTGCGTTCAACAATCCATTCCGGTTTCCAACGGCTTGGCAACCGTTCCGAACGAGCCGGGCTTGGGAATTGATTTGGACGAAGAAGCCATCGAGTTATTCCGCACGGAGCCTAAGGACAAACCGTATCCGCATCCCGATTTATTGATCGCCATTCGCTGGCCAGCGGAGACCACGACGTACTACGCGCATACCGCTCAGTTCTGGGAAGACTGGCATGCCGGGCGACTGCCGTTTTTTCCGCGCGGGGTCAACCTGGAGCACATCCCTAACGACGGCACGGCCACATGGAAGGACCTTCGCAGCCGCGCACTTGCTGGAGCGGTCCACAGCCAGTCCCCACCGTTTTGATTCACCGCAACCCGCCCTACACGACTAGGCGTTGCCGAGCCAGCGTGGTAGTAGATTGAGGTGGGCAAACAGGGGCGATTCGCCTGCTTCGGTATGCGCCGTTTCCGCCGAGCCGAGACGGTCTTTCTCCGGGATCGTGGCGAATAGCGACAACTCGACATCGGCAATGGTGACCGGCGTTGGCTGGTACATGCGGAACACCAAACGAAATCGCTCAGCCGGTTCAGCGACATAAGCCCACAGCCCATGTTCGACGGATTGTTCGGTCAGTTGAACCTGTCCCAGTTCTTGGATTTCCGGCCGTTTGTTCTTTCCGTGCCAACAATACAGGTCGCAACCCAGTTTCGCGTTTTCGTCGGCTTGGCCGTGAAATTTCAGTTGCAGAAAATGCTGCCCCGGTAGTGACCCCGATTTCGGGGCGCTGTTGCGAAACCCTGTGCCTGTATAAAACACAACCTGTTCACGAACAGTAATATCTGGGACGTCTGGCAGCGGCTTGACCCGGTTCGATTCCGGATCCACATAACTCCAACCGGTTGCCAATCGACCGGTGCTGGCGATGGGCGGCATGACGATTCCCACGATCCGCTCGCTGGCCTGTTCCTCAATTCCCGGATCGGTGTAGGGCGTCCAGGTTCCCGGCCAGACGTCGGGGTACTGTTTGGCAGCTGCGATGAAATGGGGCGGAGCAATCTCCGCATGTTCGCTGTGCAAGGTGAGCGTCGCCGGCTGCGAGACTTCCGGCAATGGCACGCGGTCCTTCCACAGTTGGAAATCAAAGTCGTCCGCGCGGTCATCGGGCAGGGGGATGAGCGTGAACAGCGACGGCGAAGGAAACCCTTCCACCGACGGCAAGAACAGTTCCCCCTGATAGGCCTTGGTCTGGCGGTCAAAAAATGCGAGCCGCGGCGGAATTTGAGGCTGTTTCGATGTCTCATTCCGCCATTGCGTAACGCCGCAGACGATGTGCTTTTCCGTCACATGAATGCCGCGGACCCATTGAAAACTGTTTTCCCAAGTGGGCTGTTGGATCGTGACCGGCAAGACATGGTCCGGGCTGCGGCCCGTCATTTGCATGTCGCCGACGTTGTCGTAAATCAACACTTCGCTGTTGCCGGTGGCAGAGATATAAAAATCCCCATCATGGACGAATCCGTCGTGCGGAAAATTCAAACCGTCCAATACGACTTCGCCCGTGTCAAAGCAAATGACTTTTCCCGTCCGCGTGCCATTCCAGTTTCCGCACGTTAAATAGATGCGGCCGTTGTGTTCGGTAATATGATTGCAGTGGACCAGATCGGTTGCGGCGGGATTCCGCTCCAGAGCGGTTTCGGCGACAGCGGGGGAGATGTCCCACAAATAATGGTGTTTGACAAAATCTCCCTCGGGCGTGAGTTCGTCGATCGCATCCATATAGGAATTCGCGATGAACAGTTTTCCGCGGTCCTTGCTGAAATGCAAATGATGTAAATCAGCAGCCGCCCGCGCACCGATTTCCCACTCCGGTCGCCGCACCGTCCGCTCCAATTCATAGCGGACTTGGCCGGTCGTGGTGTTCACGCGATACAGATAAAGCGCCGCCGAGCTCAAGACGTACAGCAAGTCATCGACCAGCAAAGCGCCACGGAATCCGCGCCGCTTGAACGGTTCGGCAATGTCTGTGATTTCAAAATGTTCCCAACTCGCTGTCAGCGGATCGAGAATACCGATCGCCGCTTGGTTGCTGGGGCGAGAATCAACTGCCAGAAGCAATCTCATATTGGGGTCGCCCTGGGGGTCTCGGATCTAAAAAATACAAAGACGACGGTGCACAATCCCGTCAAAAACTCCGGGTGGAGCAAGACGTTTATTAAAGATGGGCATTTAACGCAAGATCATTTCCGTGCATTGCTTGCGCTTGCAACGGCAGCAGATGCAACAGATGACTTTGCCTGTTTTGAGATAACCGCTCAATCATTGCGGTGCGGGGCCGACCTGGGGCCGATGTTCTCAATCGTGTAGCCGTCGGGATACGACGGATAGGTCTGCCCGGTCCGCAGACGGGGGTGTTTACGCGGGGGAAAAAACCGCAATGCGCGTGCCCGTACCCACAACGTTCCGGAGACGAGGCTCCGCAGCGGCCAAGGCGCGCTCGGAAAACCGAATGCCTCCAGCAACGGCGGATCGAGCAATGCATAAATCGCTGAGCGGACCAACGGCGCTGCCGCGCGGGGAAACCAACTCACGAACAATTCACGCGTCGCCGCCCCGGTCCGTTGGTTCGTCTCGCAGAATCGAAAATTCCGCTGTTCGTAGTCGCGGTTGAACGTCTCGTACATCTCATAGTCTTCGGGAATCTCTGCAATCTTCATTCGCAAGCCGATATTGCGCCAAAAGTAGAAAAACCCCAGACGTTCCTGCTCGCACAGCGGCCGCCAGCCGTACCGCGCATTCCAGCGAATCGGCTCGTAGATAAACGTCGACAACACGTACAGCAGATCCTCGTTGTTGATCGCAAAACGGCCATGGATTTGATTCATCCGTGCCAATGCCCGTCCACCCCGCTCGCTGTCGTAGCCGTGCTCCAGCATTTCACTGATAATAATGTCCGTGTCGTCATATCGTTTCTGCACTCGCTGCCGAAATTCTCCCGTCCGGTCGAGCAACTCTGAAATCCGCGGCGCGCAGAACGTCCGAAACAGCGCGAACTCCAGTGCCCGCGTCGTGTCAAACGGAAAGTCGTAACAACTCGACAAAAACACAATCCGCTGATGATCTGTGAGCGGGTCGAGCTGTTGAATCTCGTGGAGGATGGAGTAACGAGACATGGTGTGGAGGTGGCCGTCATCGGATTTTTACAAAAATTCTCGTCCATTCGCCTCAACACTGCATTTAAGCCGTGTGGGGGCTTGTTGACAACAACGATCTTTCCTCGCTCTGCAGAAGCTGGGGCAATATCGCTCCCAAACTGCGGTTAGGAAAGATGTTAGGTCGCATCTCGTCCATGATTCGCAAACGTCTGTCGGACACGATAAAATCCCAGTTTGCCATTTTCCCGCGCAGTCATTTCCGGAGCGATAGAAAACATGAGTGAACTAGCCCTATTGGGTGGCCCCAAGACCGTACAGATTCCCGAGCCGAAGTGGCCCATGTGGAATGACGAGGACCGGCAAGCGGTCAACGGGGTGCTGGAGAGCGGGAACTGGTGGATGTACGCTGTCGGCGACGCCGAACTGGGGGGTGCGGAAGACAAACCCAAACGCAGCCAAGTCGCGCAATTCGAGGAAGAATTCGCCGCTTTGCACCGCGTGAAACACGCCTTCGCCGTCACCAGCGGCTCGACGGCGCTCGATATCTGCATGCGAGCCATCGACCTCAAACCGGGCGACGAGGTGATCACCACTCCCTATACGTTCATCGCCAGCGCCACCTGCATTCTCAATGCCGGCGCGCTACCGGTATTTGTTGATATCGATCCCGACACGTTCAACATCGATCCCAATCGAATCGAAGAAGCGATCACCGACCGCACGCGGGCGATCCTGCCGGTTTATTTCGCCGGCGAGATTGCCGACATCGAAGCGATCCTGGATATCGCTCAGCGGCACAATCTGAAAGTCATTGAGGATTCCGCCCAGGCGCCCGGCGTCGCTCTGGAAGGGGATCGCTATGCCGGTTCCTTCGGCGAAGCGGGGATCTTTAGCTTTCAAGCTTCTAAGACACTCAACAGCGGAGAAGGGGGGATCATCACCACCAACTCCGACGAAATGGCGGAGATCGTTTGGAGCCTACGGCACGTCGGCCGGACCAAGGACAGCTTGTGGTACGAACATCACCGCATCGGCTGGAACGCGCGGATGACCGAATTCTGTGCAGCCTTGTTGCGGACGCAACTGAAAAAACTCCCCGCCCAAAACTCCCAGCGGATGGCGACCGTCGAGCGGTTCTTTGAACGCATCGCTGGGGTCGAAGGCTTCGTGCCGGCCAAATTGCATCCCAAAGAAACGCACCGCGGCCACTACCTAGTGCTGTTCCACTACGATGCCGCCGCTTGGGACGGCTTGCCGCGGGAGAGGTTCCTGGAAGCGATCAACGCCGAAGGGGTCGGCGCGATTGCCGGTTACACATTCCCCACCTTCGACAATCCGCTGTTCCAAAAAACCGATTTCTGCTCCCCCGCCTCGGTCTATATGGTCGGCCGCGACGCCCCGGTCGATTACAGAACATTCACCGAAAAATGCCCCGTCGCCATCCGCGCCTGCGAAACCGAAGCGGTCTGGATGATGCACACCCCGTTTTTGGGGACCGACGCCTATATTGATCAACTGGCCGATGCCGTGATTAAAGTGCGGGAGAATTATCGGGATTTGTTGTGAGGGGGAGGCGGTATTGGGGTGGCCCCGAAGTAATCTTAGGCCACACGCGACCATATCTCTCCAGTATCTGAACCTATCAATGAATTCCCCTTATATCAGCTATTAGCAAAATAAATTAGCGAGCGGCCACATCAAACAGTTTCGGCTTATGGCATTACGTCCAATTCTTTAATGGAAAGCGCTGAAATGACTCCTGATCATCAAGTACCCGAAGGCAACGATCCATCACCTGCACCTTTTAATGAACCACCTAAGAAGAATATCGATTTAGAAATTCGTCACAGGCGTGCTGAGAAGGGATGGCGGTTTCGTGACATACAGCACTCATGGACTCATTTCGTTTGGACCCTGATTACAACTGCCCAAACCATAATTTTGGGAATCGTTGCTGTCGTGTCTACATTGCGACCTGATACAACGACAAAATGCTTGCTACAATCTGTGTTCATTCTAACGTCATTGAGCCTCTCGATCTTTTATGTTTTGTCCGTCTGGAAACGGTCAATCTGCTCAAAACGTGCCATGCATTTTGAGCGATCGGTCGAAGCGGAGGAACAAGGTAAACCATATGACAATAAAGCCGCAGACCGTTCATACGAAACGCGAGAATCGATTTACGTAGTAGCATCGGGATTGGGCGAGGCCATTGCTGTTTTGACCGTGATTGGCAACGTCGTGTGCCTTGGAAAAGCAATGATGAAGTTGGAATAAGCAGGACAGCCAAAATTGAATAACGATTTACGAAATGTCATTATTACAGCAGATCGACTTTGACTTCGGATTCCCCAATTCCGTTGGTCCGTCACCCAGGACTGTGGTGATTTGAGGCAGTGACGATATAAAGCGTGCCAAAACCAAGATTACAAAAATAAAACCAACGATGCCTTGAATGGATGCAACCAGCCGTCCCCATCCAACTGGTTTGAGATCTCCATAGCCAATTGTCAGTTGAGTTATAACGCTGAAATAAAGGGCATCACAGGGAGTCGCCGCTTTCGCAGCATCACCGATATCAGTCGACGACACGACATTCTCTGGGTAACTCAAGTAGACAACTGCAAATAAGAGAATCAGTTCGAAGAAATTAATCGACGTCAAAAGCAGTGTACGTGTCAATGAGGCCATCGGGTGCGGCCGAGCTGGGTCGTCTCTCAGTCTATCAAAGAGGACCACATTCACTGATGTTTGGATGATGTCGACAAGTCGTAATCCAGCAATAAATGCCACAAACCATATTAGGCAAGTTGGGACAAGATTTTTCGCCAAGAGAGCAAAAAGAGATAGCAGCAAGACAAACCAGGCAATAGCAACGACCTCAACGACTATTGCGCGGAAACCAGTTTCTAATTTGCTTCCTTCTTGCCAATCGCTTCGGTGTTTCAAGTCCCCATATGGCGGAAAGATGGCTTTCAGCAATGTAAAGACCCAGAATGCCGACCATGTGACCCAGCTTAATCGCCCTATATTTTCGTATAACGGTCTTGCCATCTGGCACTCAACGAATTCCAAACAAGAAATAACAATACATTCACTCTACCACGGCCAGAGCTTGAAAATCCACCGGAAAACGTTTGCAAAAAATGAACAAGTCGAATGCTAGAGGACGGAGGACTTGATGACCCAACGATGGCCCGAGCAGCTAGAGCGAGTGAAACGCTTTTTTAAGCGTATCGAACATCCTGAAGCATTTGGAAATACGCACGACGGACGAAACGATTATGAGGATTTCCTATGGGCTTTCTTTCAGAACTGTTGGCACCTGAAGGATTGGATCAAAAGGGATTCTACGGTGTGCCAGAAGGCACTTGATGATATCGAAGAGTTTTGGAAAAGAGAGGAAAATGAGAACATCAGGATCTCCAGCGATATCGCAAATGCGACCAAGCACTTGGTATTGGACTATCCAAAGGCTGACGCTATTCCACCACGTGGACGCACCTGGAATCTCTTCGTGGGTGCAACAACAAGTACCTCTTTTTCTTACGAAATCAGCACTCCGGATGGTGGAGTTGATGCGTTGGACGTTGCGAAATCAGCAATTGACGAATGGGAGAAGCAAATAGCTAACTGGGGATTGTCGGCAGTAACGTAGGTCCAGTTCCACCGGCGACCCGCAGTCGAGAATCCGCGCGAACGTTCGGTAGCAGAGATGCGTCGGTTTAAAAAGGACACGATCTAAAAGGAGCCAACGATGGCGAATTCAAGACGACATCACTTCGCCGCCAAGTTCTATCAGAAGAATTTTGCGGAGCCGATCTTCTCGAAGCATATTCGTGTGTACGAGGCGGACACTAGGAAATGGAATTCGGGGCCAATCACCCCTCACGGCATAGGCTGGTTTCCTCATTTGTATTCAATGATCAACGATGCTGGAGAACGAACCGATGAATTTGAGAATTTCTTGCAGCAGCATGTCGACGGCCCGGCCGATCGTGCTATGAAAGTGGCAGCCGAACAACCAGACAATCTGACCGACGAGCAACGAGCCACGATTGCGCTCTTTATCGGCTTCGCGGCCGCGAGATCTCCGTCGATGATGAATTCCACGAGGGATCGTTACTTTGAGAAAGCCCCGACGGAGAAGATCAACGACCTTGAGCAAGTCGTGCGAATGTGGTGCGGCGCAACGAATCAATCATATTCCGACACCTCGATGCGCGACTTCATGAAACCAAGTCAACTGAGGAGTATGATTATCTGGGCTGCTTCGATACAAGAGCGTCTTCTCGCTTGGAAATGGACTTTCATCCGAGCGTCACGCGAGAATCCGTTTATTACGTCCGATTGGCCAGTGTTCGCGGAACACCACGCCGAAGAAGATATTCATATCATGAGCTTTCCGATCTCGTCTGAAGTCGCTGTGATCATTAATTCAAGTGGCGAAATCCGGACGGATATCTCACAGGACGATGGCGTTCGTGCGATGAACTTGCAAACGTTGGAGCGAGCACAACATTTTGTCATTTGCCATCAAGACTCTTTTCCCGGAGACGAGTCATTGAAGCACTGGCCCATAGCGAATGCATAGTCCGAGCCGCAGGTGACCCCGAATTGTTCTTTGAGGGCCACCCTCTCAATTCTTTTCAGGGAATCGCGCCGACACCATGCAAGCGACATCGAACACTCCCGTGCGAACGCAGTTGTTATTGGCGGCCCTGCTGGCGACCATTGCCGGTTACGTGGATTCGTATGCCGTTCAGAAGTTTGCGGTCTTTGCTTCTTTTATGAGTGGCAACACGACTCAGACGGGATTGCATGCGGGGCTGGGACAGTTTGCCGCCGCTGCACACCAGTTTTTGCCGATCCCCTGTTTCGTGGCCGGCGTTGCTGTGGGGGCATTCCTCCTGGAAGGCGAGCTGAAAAACCCGGTCCGCCGGTTATGTGGTTTGGTTGCTGTCATGCTGGCTGTCAGTGCGGTTGCGACTCGCTTTGGTTCGCTCGCAAACACGGTCAGCATCATCGCGGCCAGCTTTGGAATGGGAGCGATGAATACGGTCCTGTCGCAGGTGGGACGACAATCGGTGAGCCTGGGTTTCGTGTCGGGCGACTTGAATCAAATCGGCCGCCACTTGGCATTAGCAGTCCGAGGAACACCGCTGCCCGATGCCGTCTCGGAAGGGGATACGCGCTGGCGGCGGGCGGGTGTGCTGGCCATCGTGTGGTTGTGCTTTCTCACAGGTGCTGGACTGGCGGGCGTGTGGATGCTCTTTCTCGTAGAATGGACACTGATCCCGCCCTTGATTGTCTTATGCTACTTGGCAGTTTTTTATCGCAATCCACAGCCAAGTTGACATAGCGCCGGTCCCAACGGCCGTCGCAAGCTAACTTCCATCCGACGCGGTCGGACCACTACGGTAGGGTGTTTTGAAACAGCGGGAGTGATTCTGTGAGCGATTCAACCGACACGACGCAATCGGCGGGCGGGGCATTGGGCTGGGAGTCTTTTCGATTCGCTGTGGCTGCCTTGCTGTTTGCGACCGCCGTGATCAAGATCGTCAACATGGCGCAAATCTTGACCGGGGGCGGCTTGCTGGGCACGATGCCGCGTCTGGTTGCCGTGACGGCCTTCGAAGCGGCAGCTGCGGTCTATCTAATTGTCGGCAATCGGTGTTTGGCCTGGCTGCTGACGCTGACGACGTTCGCGATCTTTGTCGCATCGACGTTATATGCCATCTCGATGGATCAGCCCTGTGATTGTTTCGGTGGAAAATTGGAACCCGAGACGGTCGTCGTCATCGACGCCATCGTGCTGCTGCTGACAGCCTGTCTGCGTCCGCGTCGCTGGCAGGTTGCTTCACCCAAGCTAATCCGACAACTGACGGTTGTGACCGTGGTGGCCGGTCTCGTTGCGGGGGTGGCGGTTTGGCGCTATGACGTTCTCTTGGAGAAAGAAAGGTCGCGCTTACTGGTGGCAGAGGTGCTGGTCGGCAAGCCATGGCCTCTGAATGGAGAAACGGATCCGCGACTGTCGGAACTGGTCAGCGGCAAATGGATGATCTTGATTGCGAGGCAGGACTGTGGTCATTGCCGAGAGATGGTCGCCCAATACTTTGCCGATCCGGAAACACATCGCCCCGACGAACGAACGGCATTTTTTGTCTTTGGCGGGCGCGATCACCAGTGGCGATTCCAGCTGGACCGGGTCGCTTTCGATCCGCCTAGCGAAACCCTGCTCAGTTGGCCAGAAGGTGAGCCCTACGTCATCAACCCTGCAATCTTTCTGGTGGACAACGGGATCGTTGTGGACGCCGCCGAGGGAACGGAGGCCGAGCAATTCTTGGAGTCACTATTGAGCGGTCCCAAATCAGCAACGCCATAGGCGATGGTTGTAGCGTAGTGCCGCAGCCGCATGAGAACGTGAGTTTATGCGTGGCAAGTTTTGATGTCCGACGTGCAGGGAATGTTCCGAGTTGATCGGCAATCCAAACTGTGGCTTCCTGCTAACTTCGTCGGCCCCGAAAGATTCTTTCGAGGCCACCCCTGTTAATCCCTCTTGCCCCTTTTGAGATAATCCCGTAACGTTTCCCTATGAGGACAACGCATGTGCGGACGATGTTTCGAAACCCGAGTATGGTCTGGCAGGGCGGAATCGCCGTTGAACTCAATCAACTAGACTCTGGCAATTCAGGCGGCGCACCCTTCAGGGAACCCTCCATGAAAAAGACGCTCTTTCTGCTCGTTGGCGTATTGGCGGTGTTGGTCAACCTGGTCTGCACCCCAATGGTTGCTAGCGCGGAGACGCCGGCTAAGCCCGACCCGCAGACGGTGCGAAAGGCGGCCATTGAAACGCTCACCCAACTGGGCGCGAAAATTACAGTCTCCTCCATGGACGGCGATCAACCGATCTACATTGTCAATTTGGAACTCAGCCGAGTGACTGATGCGGATTTGGTGCATCTCAAAGATCTTGGTCGGATCTCGGGTCTGCAAATCGGCCACACGCGGATCACGGATGCCGGGCTGGCACACATCATGCAGTTGGATCGTCTGGGGAGCCTGCGGCTGGAAACGTCCAAGGTAACGCTTGCGGGGTTACGCGAACTTTGGCGGGTCTTTCCCAGACTTGAGATTACGGGAATCAAAAACCCATTGCGTGGGGATCCGCAGACAGCGAAAAAATTGCTGCGGGCCGTTGGCGATGAAGTCCTCGCCCGCACCGCCGCCCAAGAAGCCAGCATTCCCCGTTCGCCATTGGAGAAGCGGATTCTGGCGGAATTGAAACGCCGCGATGACGCTGTTCGGGCCTATCAATTCCAATGGACACAGCGCAAAACGATGCATCAGGGATCGCCCGCACTCTACTTTGGGGCGCGTGCAGGGGAAACGATTGAAGAGGACATCACGCATACGGGAACCAGCGAATTGATCGTCGACGGCCGCAAGGTGCGGTACAGCTATACGGCCGAACTGGGAACGGGGGGCAGAAGTGCCCGTGCCAACACCATTCACGCTTTCAATGGTGAGGTGGAACGTTCACACTACGACGACCCACAGCCTGCAAATCGTGATTTTAGTCGTGAGTTCTTTGCGAATCGCAGCTTCGCCGCCAGTCTGGCCGTCACTTCACTCCCGCGGTCGCTCTATAGCACGTTCGACCCCGTGTTGCGTGATTTCAATTGGATGAACGCGCGACTTCTCGACGAGCAACAAGAGATAAAAGGGCGGCCTTGCTACGTCTTTCAACTCAACTATAAGTATCCGAATTCCGACAAGCAGAATGGCCCCTCCCAATCCTGGTGGATCGATCCCAGCCAAGACTATTCGCTGGTGCGGTATGCGTGGACCGATGCTGAAGGACGAATCTCCCGGCAGACCGACGTGAACTATCAACAGGATGCCGAACACGGCTGGGTTCCATCACTATGGAGGTTTCGGGGGTTGGACGGCAATGGTAACGTGACAACGACGTTAATCGCACGGGTCACCGACTACAAAATCAACCCGGACCTTCCCGAAGAGACGTTCACCTTCGAATTCCCACCCGGAGCACTCGTCGATCGCTGACCACCGCTCCGCGGGTGGCCCCGTAAGATTCTTTCAGGTCGGCGCAGCCGCAGGAGAGTGCGAGCGGATGGACAACTTGTTTTTATGGAGCAGCGAAGCTGTAGGGCCGGTTCTACCGGCCGTTTCGAATCGGGTTGCAATTCACTGCGGTTTCGTCCGGCACAGCCGGACCTACTAGAGGCGAAGCGCTATGTCGAATCGAAAGTCAAAAAGGAAGCGAATACCCTCTGAAGTGGGGGATGTTTTTTACATCTCACTTTGGTCATTAGCATTCGAACTCGCACTTTGGGTCTACCGGTATTATTCCTGACGATAACTGCATGCCATCGCTTAGTTATCGCCCACATTAAACCCCTCTTGCTCCATTTGAGATAATCCCGTATCGTCCTCGCTCCGCAGTGGGTGCGCGACAGCGTTCCCCTTGCTGCGAGGCACCATGGATGGTTGATTCTTGGGATACTCTATGCATATTTTCTTTTCCGTCGGCGAACCCAGCGGCGATGCTCATGCGGCGAAACTGATTGAGGAGATTCGTCGCCGTGATCCGCAGTCGCGGTTTTCGGGATATGGCGGACCGCAAATGGCTGAGGCGGGGTGTGAGTTGCAGTTTGAACTCACCACGATGGCCGTGATGGGAATCGTAGCGGTGCTGCCGCTGTTGCTGAAATTCTATCGGCTGGTCAAACAGGCCGAGGTGTTGCTCAAGGAGCAGCGGCCCGATTTGGTGGTGTTGGTCGACTTTCCTGGATTCAATTGGTGGATCGCCCGCAAGGCGAAACGTTTGGGGATTCCGGTTGTCTTCTACATGCCGCCGCAATTGTGGGCCTGGGCTTCGTGGCGGATTCACCGTGTCCGCAAATTCGTGGACTACGTGCTCTCGCCCTTGGAATTCGAAACGCGCTGGTATTGCGATCAGGGAGTCGATGCGGAGTGCGTCGGGCATCCCTTTTTTGATGAAGTGGCCCAGCACAAATTGAACACCGATTTCATGCACGAACAAGCCGAGCGCGGCGGAACCGTGATCGGGGTGCTGCCCGGCTCGCGCAATCAAGAGGTGCAACGCAACTGGCCGATTCAATTGGCGACGATCCGCCGAGTGCACGAGCGATGCCCCACGACGCGGTTTCTGGTCGCTTGCTATAGTCAACAGCACGTGGAGTGGTGCCGCGAATTGTTGACCGACGAGGCGGCGGATTTGCCGATCGAATTGTGCGTGCAGCGTACGCCTGAAGTAATTGCCGCCGCCGATGCGTGTTTAATGGTCTCCGGGTCGGTCTCGTTGGAGGTTCTGGCCCGGCAGACACCGGCGGTCGTGATGTACGTAATGTCGAAAACGTTGCATCGGTTGGGTCGGTGGTTAATCCGTTGCACCTATATCACTCTGGCCAATCTGATCGCCGGCCGTGAATTGATGCCGGAATTTATTATTTATGGGGACCCTAAACCGGATATTGAGCGGATGGCGGGGATTCTGGAGGAATGGGTCCATAACCCGGACAGCCGTTTGCAGCGTGCGGAAGAATTGTCATCAATCGCTGCCGCTGCCGCACAGCCAGGTGCCACCGCCCGTGCTGCCGATGCAATTTTCCGGCGATTTTCGGCGACTGAGGACACTCAGGCAGCCGAGCGCCGAGCTGCTTGAGGCGTTTGTCGACCCCTGCGCGGCGGTCCGCTGGTCTGTTACCACAGTGAATTTCGCAGCGATTGCTGTCCGTCGGTTGAAATTCCGGGCACAGGGCATCACTATACGTGCACCGGAATCGCGCTGCGCGCGTCGGAGCCGCGTGGACGTCGCAATCCGTAGTGCGGGGACCACTCTCGACTGTCAGGTTCCGAACGGAAATCGCAGTCGGCAGATGATTAATATAGAGTGGTGACACCACTTGGGCCAATTCCATCGGCATTGAGAATTTTTGAGTTCATTCATGGTTGAAGAAACTGTTCGCGTTGCCATTGTTGGAGCGGGTGCGAATACCAGATTACGCCACATTCCCGGCTTTCGCGAAATCCACGGCGTCGAAATCGTAGGTGTCGTCAACCAGACTCAAGAATCGACTGCTCGCGCCGCCGAGGAATTGTCGATTCCCAAGCAATACCCTGACTGGCAAGCATTGCTCTCCGACGACGATGTTGACGCTGTCATGATCGGCACTTGGCCGAATCTCCACTGCGAAATCAGTTGTGCCGCTCTAGAAGCGGGTAAACATGTCCTCACCGAAGCTCGCATGGCTCGCAACGCTTCCGAAGCTCACGAGATGCTCAAGGCGGCTCAAGCGCATCCGGACTTGGTTGCACAAATCGTGCCCAGCCCGTTCGGCTTGGAATATGAAAGCCGTATGCGGCAATTAATCGAGGACGGCTTTATCGGCGATCTTCGCGAGATGGTGGTAGTCGGTGCTACGGACTCGTTTTGGGATTACACCAAGCCGTTGCATTGGCGGCAGGATGCCGAGATTAGCGGATACAATACGCTGAGCCTGGGAATCATGCACGAAACGGCTATGCGTTGGACGTCGCCAACGACACGGGTCTTCGCGCAGGCGACAACATTTGAATCCAAACGCCCATCGATCGTTGGTACAGACATTCTCGACGTCACCGTCCCCGACAGTCTGCAAGTGCTCACAGAACTCTCCGACGGCGCACGGGGTTTGTATCACTTTAGCGGGATTGACCTATTCGGCCCGGGACACCAAATCCACCTCTACGGAACCCGCGGCACGATCAAAGCCAAATTCAACGACGGCGAACAGGTTTTTGTCGGCCACGCCGGCGACGACGATATGACATTGCTGCGTGTTCCCAAAGAACAGCTCGGCGGATGGCGGGTCGAAGCGGAATTCATTGGCGCCATTCGCGGCACCGAACCGGTGCGGCTGACTGACTTTGAATCCGGCGTACGGTACATGGAATTCACCGAAGCCGTGCATCGCAGTATTCAATCCAACGCACCGGTCAACTTGCCGTTGGCATAAGCCACCGGTAGTCTCCGCTAAATTCCGCTTTCCCTCTTGGGTGGACTACCGGTTTTGCTGATTAGTCCAGACTCCAATCGGAGGCGGGGACATATCTGTTCGTCGGTCGGAGCGAACTTGAACGGGCTTGATCCACTGCGTGCGCTGAATTTCTTGCGGATTCGGTTGAGGAATCACCGTGCTGCGTTCTCTCTCGATTTCGCTCAGCCAACGACGCGCGGACGACATGCGAGGATTGAGTTGCAGCGCGGTCTGTAACTGTGCTTCGCCTTGCTTCCAATAGCCCGCTTTGCACAACATGACTCCCACATTGTAATAAGCGGCCGCCTCGCCCACCGTCTCGGCGAACATGGGCAGTGCGGCGCGCATGTTGCCGGTTTCCGCCAATGCCACAGCAATGTAATACCGCGTGATATCCACCCCGGAATTGCTTTGCAAAGCACCACGTTGCATGAGCCCGGGAAAACGCCGCGCCGGCAATGGCATATGCGGTGCAGCCATCGAAACAGCTTGGTGAATTTGCCGGCCGGTGGTGTTCATCTGTCGCCGCGCTTCGCCGGATTCCAGGCCAGGCTCAAGAGCGTTTGGCTGCTCGTCGACGTTATCGGTCGCGTCCTCGGTAGCCTCCTCGGTGGCATCGACCGGGTCGGCGACAATGCGGCAGTTCGGCAGCGCGACTTGCAACTCGGCGATTCCTACCGGCGTGACGCGGGTTCCAACCAGACTCAGTCCTTTGAGTTTGTCAAAGCCCCGCAGATGTTGCAGTCCGGCGTCAGTGATTTGCGTGTGTCCTAACAACAGGTACTTGAGATCCCGCATATTTCGCAAGTGGGCCAATCCGGCATCGGTGACTTCGGTTTTATTCAAACCCAAGGATTGCAGGCCGTTCAACTCGGCAATTTGTGCCAGTCCGGCATCTCCGACAGCTGTTTCATTCATCCACAGCAGTTGCAGCCGATTCAAGTTTTTGAGGTTCTGTAATCCTGCATCCGTCAGGCTCGTTCCATTGAGTGACAGGCGCGTCAAATTCGACATCCAATGCGGGTGAGCGAATGCCGCATCCGTGATCGTTGTTTCACTCAGGTCGAGTTGCGTTAAATTCTCCAAGCCGGCGCCGTTTCGCAGGTCATCGTCTCCGACGATTGTTCCCGACAAATCCAACACGCTGATGTCCTGTGTTGAGTCCAGTTCCACCGTTCCGCCTAAGGATTCAAACCGCGTTGCCAATTGCTGGGAGGTCACCGCCGGTTCCGCTTGGGTTTGCGGATCCATGGGTGGGACCGTGGGTGGATCCACGGGAGGGGCCGCGTAAGGTTCGTCCAGTTGTACCGGACCTGTGGGGAGTTGCTGATCGGCTTCCGCAATGGCGGCCGGCGCTTGTTGTTCAGCGGCGGGTGCACAGACTTGGCAGCATCCGGCTGTTTCCTTTTGCGCGTGTTTACAACCGCAGACACCGGCGAACCCCGCCAGCCCGATTGTCGCGACGACGGTCACCAGTTTTTTGGAGGGCAAAGAGAATTTGTTGAACATGATAGTCGGACCCGCATTGAAACATGGAAAGACCGTAACAGAATTATCGCACTGAGCATGGCCCAGGGGGCGGTAATCATTTTCGGTGCAACCGGTTTCACCGGTCCATTTCAAAACAACCAATCGTGCGATCCCGAATAACCCGGCGACGATTGGCGCAATCGATCCGGCTGTGTGGCCTCGTGGCGTTGTAACAAGTGTGCGGCACACGACGATCCTGCCAGACACGAGTAGCTTTCGCAAGCAGATCATTCGCTACAACCGGACCGTCGCATCGGGGCAAACTGAGGAGCATATTCAGTCCCACCGGAAAGCCAATCAGCGGGGTCCTCCTTGCAGTCGCCGCAGCGCGTCATTGACACTGCCGACCGAAAACGGCAAGCTGATGCATGGAATCCCATCGCAATCCCATGGCCAGACTTGGCAGAAAATCATCGAATCGCGCGGAAGGCATCCTTCATGAAATTGACGACAGCCATCATTGCGGCGCTGCTGGCCACGTACACCTGTTCAACGTCTGTCCAGGCGGCGGATAAACCGAATATTTTGTTTATCTACACCGACGACCAAGCGCCCTGGGCGCTGGGGCTTTCGGGACATCCGGATGCGAAAACGCCCCACCTGGACGAACTGTTTCGCAGCGGCGCCTATTTGGTCAATGCATTCACAACGACCCCGGTTTGTAGTCCGTCGCGCGCGGGGCTCATGACCGGGCGCTACGGGAGTGAATTGGGCGTTACCGATTGGATCAACCCCCGACGCGAGTATGGGGTCGGACTGCCGCCCAGTTCTCTCTGCTGGACGGAAGTCCTGCAGCAACATGGATACACCAACGGCCTGATCGGCAAATGGCATTTGGGTGTCCCGGACCGATTTCATCCGACGCGCGCCGGCTTTGATTACTTCATGGGCTTTCGATCCGGTGGGACAAAAGTCAAAGGCGCTGTATTGGAAACCGAGGGACAGCAACAAACCTTTCCCGGTTTCACCACCGACGTGCTGACCGACTATGCCATCGAATTCATTAAGCACAATCAAGCAAAACCATTTATCTGTTGCGTCCACTACCGCGCGCCGCACGCCCCGTGGTTGCCGCAACCGGAGTCGGATCTGGAACCGTTCAAGGACCTCGATCCTACGCTTCCACATCCGGACTATCCCAAGTTGGACGTCAAAAAAGTGAAGCAAAAAACGCGGGAATACTTGGGGAGCGTCCATGGCGTGGATCGCAACGTCGGCCGGTTGATGCAAACGTTGGACGACCTGAAATTGGCTGACAATACGATCGTGGTGTTCACCAGCGATCACGGCTACAACATGGGACACAACGGCATTTGGCACAAAGGCAACGGCCACTGGATTTTGACCGAGTTTCCCGAAGGGACGGAGAATGTCCCCCGACGACAACGGCCGAACATGTACGACAATTCGATCCGCGTGCCGACCGCCATCCGTTGGCCCGGTGTGATCAAACCAGGCACTATCGTGGAAGAGACCTTCTCCAACTTGGACTGGTATCCCACGCTATTGGGGATGGCCGGTGTCCCGTTGCCGGCGGATACCATCCTCCGCGGCCGAAGTATTGTCCCGGTACTGGAGGGCAAATCGACCGACTGGGACAACGACTTTTATGCCGAGTACAGCACCAAGCACCAGTCGCACACGCACATGCGGATGTATCGCACCCCGCGTTGGAAGCTGGTCCGCGATTTTCTCAATCCCGAGCGCGATGAGCTGTACGACCTAAAGGCTGATCCAACAGAGACGACGAATCTGATTCATAAAGACACGCCGGAAACCAATGCGGCGATCGAAAAACTGCATGCCAAAATAATCGAGCAGATGCAGGAGATCAATGACCCGGTATTGGCGCTCATCCAATAATGACCAATGGCCGCTACAATTGTTGCTCGGCGATTTCGATGGCTTTCAACAGGCCGCGGGCCTTGTTTAGCGTTTCTTGATATTCGCTTTCCGGAACGCTGTCAGCGACGATGCCGGCGCCGGCTTGGACGTAGACGGTCTGGCCCTGCATGACCATCGTACGCAGGGCGATGCAGGTGTCCATGTTGCCGGTGAAATCAACGTAGCCGACCGCTCCGGCATAGGGTCCGCGGCGGTGGGGCTCGAATTCGTCGATGATTTCCATCGCCCGCACCTTGGGGGCTCCAGAGACCGTACCCGCCGGCAATCCGGCCCGCAGCGCGTCCAGAGCGGAGCGGCCTTCGGCGAGTTGTCCAGTGACGTTGGAGGTGATGTGCATCACGTGGCTGTATTTTTCCACGACCATCATGTCGCTCAATTCAACCGTGCCGTATTGGGCGATGCGGCCCACGTCATTGCGTCCCAAATCGACTAGCATGACATGTTCGGCGCGTTCTTTGGGGTCGGCCAATAACTCTGCGGATAAGCGTTCGTCCTCCGCTTCCGTCGCCCCCCGCTTGCGGGTCCCTGCCAACGGGCGGATCGTGACCTGTCCATCTTCGACGCGAACCATGATTTCCGGTGAACTGCCAATGAGATTCACCGCCGGGGTTTTGAGTAAAAACATAAACGGGCTGGGATTGACCACGCGTAAGCTGCGATAGATGTCGAGTGGCCGCGCGTGCGTCTCTAATTCCAATCGCTGGCTCAGCACGACCTGAAAGATGTCCCCAGCGCGGATATATTCCTTACAGGACTCGACAGCCGCTTCGAATTCAGGTTGTGTGAAGTTCGAGCGATACTCAAGCGTCGATTCCTCGTCCAGGTTGATGTCAGTGACCTGCAGGTCGGAGGCGCCCATTTGGAGTTGTTTGCAAAGCTCATCCACCCGTTTGCGCGCCGCATCGTAATCAGCCCGCAAATCCTCCCCGTCAGTACGGGCGTGGACAACAACTAGCACGGTCTTGTTGATTTGATCGAAGATCACCATCCGGTCGTAAAACGCGAATGACAAATCGGGCAACTGGCGGTCATCTTTTGGGGCATCAGGCAGATGTTCGGCATAGCGGACGGTGTCGTATCCAGCGTACCCGACGGCGCCGCCGGCAAAGCGGGGCAGGCCGGGCAAGTGCACTGCGCGGAATTGGTTGAGCAGGACTTCCAACTCGTGCAACGGATCGTCGCAGTCCCGTTCTTCGACACGGCCATCTTGATGCGTGAGCAGGATGCGCGTGCCATAGGCGTCGAGTTGCAGGAATGGATCGGCGCCGAGAATGCTGTAACGGCCAATCTGTTCGCCACCGACGACACTTTCAAACAAGAATGAGCAAGGCCCCCATTGGATCGTACTATAAGCGCTCAACGGGGTCAGCGTGTCACTGACCAATTGCCGATAAATCGGCACAACATCGGAATCGGCTGCTAGTTTGGCGAAAGTGTCGAAGTCAGGGTAGTACTTCATAGCTGGCGAACTTTATTGCTGGTGTTCGTAGGGGAGATCTACGGTCAGTTTTGGATGGGGGGCAGGTTCACTGCAGATTATTTGTGCGAATCGGTCCGGCCGACATTTGCATAAGGTATGATGAATAAGGCGTCCGGTTCGTTTCGTCACCGACAGGCCGAATTTCGGGTGCTCGGATTTTGAGCAATTCCGGTCATCCAACGTAACCGCATCCATAGTAACAGCTTGGCCTTACGCGCGACAGTCAGAAACGACGTCGCTTGACACTCGGGGGGCCGCGAATAGAATTGAATTGAGGTGATGCTCAACGGGAACGGTCCGTGGAGCGGATGCCCTGTATTGCGCACACATCAGTTTTTTGAAACAACCGTTTCAATGAAGAAATGCAGCAAATGCCCGAAGCCGGCAACCTTGCATATCACGGAGCTCGTGAAGCAAGTGCCGCATGAAATCCATCTATGCGAGGATTGCGCGCAACAATACCTCAACCAGGACGAGCCATCGCCTGCCTCGGAACCGGAGGAGGGGATGATGGTCAAGTTGCAATTGGATGCGGGTGACAAAGAACTGGCAGAACTGGATAAAAACGTCTGCCCCAATTGCGGCATCAGTTTTCGAGAGTTTCGCAGCCAGGGGCGATTTGGGTGTCCTCATGACTATGTCGTCTTCGGTGACGAATTAGAGGCACTTTTGGAGAATATCCACGACGAGCGGCAACATTGCGGAAAAGTTCCCAAGCGTGCTCCCTCCGACAGCCAACGCCAATACCAATTGATCAAACTGCGGAGCGAACTGCGCAAAGCGGTGGCTGAGGAATCGTACGAAGAGGCAGCGCGGTTGCGGGATGAAATCCAGGCGATGGAAACAGCGCTATCGCAAGGCACGGGTGACGCAGACTGAGGGAATGAGGATGCCCGGTCTGGTTCGTAAGGCTAGGCGGTGTGTCAATTTGAAATGCTAATCACGCGTATCGTTGTCGGCAGTTGGCCGAGGGCGGAACGTAGTCGGTGGAATCGGTCGCGATCGTGCGGGCCGCCCTGGGAGAATTTGATTGTGGAACTGGATGACCTCACACACACCAGCGGCGAGTGGTTGCGAGGCACCGGGCCTGAAGCCGATATCGTCATCTCCAGTCGGATTCGGTTGGCGCGCAATTTGGCACAGTTCCCGTTTCTGAGTCGCTCCGACGAAGCCACCCGCGCCGAAATCGAAGGCCTGCTGCATCAACACGTCAGCGATCTCCGCCTGCCGCAACCATTGACGTACCTCGACGTGCAAAAAATGGAGGAGTTGGATCGCCGCTTTCTCGTCGAGCGACAATTGATCAGCCGCGAACTGTGCGAAAGCAGCGGCGCGCGCGGCGTGGGAATCAGCAGCGGCGAAAATGTGAGCCTGATGGTCAACGAAGAAGATCATCTGCGGATTCAAGTTCTACGTAGCGGCTTGGCCCTGGAGGACTGCTGGGAAGAAATCGACCGCATCGATGATTCGCTCGAAGACAAAGTGACTTATGCCTTTAGCGAACAGCTCGGCTATCTCACCGCTTGTCCCACGAATGTGGGTACCGGAATTCGCGTGAGCGTCATGCTGCATTTGCCGGCATTGGTCATGACCAAAGAAATCCAAAAGGTGTACCAAGCCCTGCAAAAAATCCATCTCGCCGTCCGCGGCCTGTATGGCGAAGGCAGCCAGGCGATGGGAGACTTTTACCAGATATCCAATCAAGTCACGCTGGGAAAAAGTGAATTGGAGATCATTGGTGAAGTCAAAGACGTGATCCCGCAAATCATCGGCTACGAGCGGAAGTATCGCGAAGCTTTGGTGAAGGAAAAACGCCGCGATCTGCACGATCAAGTCTCGCGGGCCTACGGAATCTTACGGACCGCCCAGACGATCAGTTCCGAAGAAACGATGCATCTGCTTTCCAGCGTCCGGATGGGCATCAATTTGGGCCTGATCGACGATCTGGAAATCCCGACAGTGAACGAGTTGTTCATCCACACTCAGCCAGCGCATCTGCAAAAACTCCGCAACTCCGCACTCGAGTCGGGCGAACGCAATGTGGCCCGCGCCTGCTATCTGCGTGAACGCTTGGCGTCAAGCAACGACGTCCCGTAGTACAAGCAGCGGCACGTTTCGAAACGGGTTGACCGTGGGGAGGCAAAAAGAAACCTCACGCAAAGCCGTCAAGCTCGCTAAGGGGTGTGCCGGGGCCAACGGGAACGTACGCGTTGAACTATATTTCGTTCAAGGTACTCAAGAAGTTGTTTGAATCCCTTCTCCCCGCAGTCGGGTTTTAATCACGACTTACGCTGACGCCCGAAACTTCTTTGCTAGCTTAGCGGCTTTGCGTGAGGTATTTTTTACGAACAATACCTCTAAAAGATTCACCACCAAAGAAGCGAAAAACGCGAAAAAAATGCTGAGATGCTGTCAGTCAGACTCGCGATCGCTTACGCTCGAACAGGTTTTACTACCCAACAGAGTGACCGACCGTATTCGCCAATTTTCGCAAAGGGGATTTCGTATGTCCAAACTGACAGTCGCCGTGCTCGGTGCCAGTACCGATCGCAATAAATATGGCAACAAAGCGGTCCGGGCGTATCGGGAGCTAGAGTATGACGTTTATCCGATCAATCCCAGCGTGACGGAGATCGAAGGGCTCAAAGCGTATTCCGCGCTGGATGAGGTGCCTGTTGAGATGTTGAATCGCATCAGCGTCTATCTGCCGCCGGCAATTGGAATTTCGCTGTTGCAGGAAATCCAGGACGTCGGGGCTGAGGAAGTTTGGCTGAATCCCGGCAGTGAAAGTCCGGAGTTATTAGCCCGTGCGGAGGAATTGGGGTTAGACGTCATCCAAGCCTGCAGCATCGTAGACATCGGCGCGCGGCCCAGTGCTTATTGAACCAGTGCCTATTGACGTTGGGAATGCGCTCGGGACTTGTCGATCGCGCCTTGGTGGACATTTGCATCGGCGTTGCTTAGTGTAACTGTCCGGACCCGCGAATCAGTGGATGCTCGCGAGAATCAGCGACGCTGGCGATTCTCAGCTTGGCAACGCAAACGTGACGTCCCTCGCTCAAATTCGGATTTGCTCTGCCCTAGAATCTTCAGTCGAACATTTCTCGCCGATGCACATGGATGCCAACACTGCCGCTCCTGAGGATATCCTCAAGCAATACTGGGGCTACGACGACTTTCGCCCGCTACAGCGCGAGGCAATCGACTGCGTGCTTGCTGGGCGGGATTCGGTGGTTGTGTTGCCGACCGGCGGCGGAAAATCGCTCTGTTTTCAAATCCCCGCCATGTGCATGCCGGGCATGGCGGTCGTGGTTTCGCCGCTCATCTCGCTGATGAAAGACCAAGTCGACGCGCTGCGTTCCAACGGCGTGCCGGCCGCCTGTGTGAACAGCTCGCTCTCCTACCAGGAGCGAATACAGGTCTCTGAAGAAATCCGCAGTGGGCAGTTGAAGTTGTTGTATGCGGCGCCGGAACGGTTGTTGATGGAAAACACGATCGAATTCCTGCAGGAGTCCAACGTCTCGTTCGTCGCCATCGACGAAGCGCATTGTGTGAGTGAATGGGGACACGACTTTCGGCCTGACTACCGTCAATTACGGACGCTCAAACGGGCCTTTCCCAATATCGGCATCCATACCTATACCGCGACGGCGACCGAAATCGTCCGCGAGGATATTGCCAAACAACTCGATTTGCATGAGCCGGAAGTCCACATTGGTTCGTTTGACCGCCCGAATCTCATTTACAAAATCGAACGGCGATCAGGCGGGATCAAACAGATTCAGGAAGTCATCGACCGGCATCCCGGCGAGTCGGGGATTGTGTATTGCATCAGCCGCCGCAAGGTGGATGAAACGACGGCGGAACTCAACGAGTTGGGTTACCGCGCCTTGCCCTATCATGCGGGGATGCCCGATACGCAGCGAAAAGACAATCAGGATGCGTTCATCAACGAACGCTGCGATATCATCGTGGCGACGGTCGCTTTTGGCATGGGGATCGACAAGTCGAATGTCCGCTATGTGATTCATTCGCAACTCCCCAAATCGCTCGAAGCGTACCAACAGGAAAGCGGCCGCGCCGGGCGGGACGGCTTAGAAGCGGAGTGTTGTCTGTTTTATTCCACCGGCGATTTCAACACGTGGTCGCGGTTGCTCAATCAATCGGGAGACCTCAAAGCGCGGGACGTGTCGATTGATTCGCTGGGAATGATGCTCGATTTTTGCACAGGTGTCACGTGTCGACACCGCGCGATCGTCGAGCATTTCGGACAAAAGTTAGCTGCAGATTCCTGCAGTGCTTGCGACGTCTGTATGGGCGACATTGAGCTGGTCGACGACGCGCTGGTCATCGGTCAAAAAATCCTCTCTTGTGTGATTCGCCTCGAACAACGTTTCGGCGGCGAATATACCGCGGGCGTATTAAAAGGTTCACAGGAGCGTCGCTTGCTCGACAATGGGCACGATCAATTGAGCACCTATGGTTTACTCGCCGAGGAATCGCAGCGGACGATTCGCGACTGGATCGAGCAATTGGTTTCGCAGGGGTATTTATCGCGGTACGGCGAATTCAATCAATTACAGGTGAGCGAAAACGGCCGGCAAGTGTTGCGGGGCGAAGTGACCCCCCGATTAAGCAAGCCGCTCAAGACGGCCAAAAAATCCAGGTCCGAATCCAAGTCCAAAGTCGCCGAGGAGTCTTGGGAGGGCGTTGATCGCGGACTGTTCGAGGTCCTGCGAACCATTCGCAAGGCGATCGCTGAAGAAAAAGAGGTCCCCGCCTACGTCGTCTTCGGCGACGCCGCCCTGCGCGACATGGCCCTCCGCCGCCCGACAACGCTGGAAGGTTTTCTAGACGTCCGCGGCGTCGGCGAAAAGAAGTGCAAGGACTACGGCGAGGAATTCGTCGGCGCGATCAGCGCGTACTGCCGGGAGCATGACGTTACGGCGGATGTGGATGTGGAGTAAGGGCCGATACGCGGAACGTTCGTGTAGCGTTGATGTTGGGTGATTCGCGACTTTGACAGTTTTTTTCAGGCGATGCCGTCGGATTCAGGTCCGCACAGCGGACCCTACGAATTGCCACATAGTCCGCCTCGACAATATCCAGCATTAGGTCGCGAAGAACGACAACACGACAGGGGCAGTATGGCAGGCCTCCAAACGGAGAATTTGATTGATGAGCGTAAGGATAAATAAGAGTGGTTCTGCATCTGAGACCGATGTTGCGGCATTAGAGGCGTTTCTTGGAGTGGAATTGCCAAGTGAATATAAAATATTTCTTAATGAGTACGACGGTGCCATTCCCGAACCTAATGTCTTTTCAATTGGCAATACAAATGATTCTGGCGTTAATGGATTCATTCCAGCTCAAAAAATCCTTATTGAATTAAAAGGAATTATTGACGAAATTCCACCTCTTGCGTTTCCATTCGCTTGGGCAGAAGGGGGGAACGATGTGGTCATCGATATGGGTAAGGATGGAGCAGTGCTGTTTTGGGATCACGAAACGGCGGAGGTGACAAAGATAGCTAACGACTTCAATGAATTTTTATCTTTGCTACTGCGATTTAATATTGACGACGTCAAACTGAATCCAGGCCAAGTCACAAGCTCCTGGATCGATCCGGATTTTCTCAAAGAGCTAGGACTAGACGACTCCTAGAAGCGGACCCTACGGGCGAATGACATCAAACATTCGTTTGCACGTCCAGCGCCGCTGCTTCGTGCACCAGCTTCAGCGCTTGATCCAACAATTCGGCGGCGCGGCGTTGATTGTCGGGGACGTTGGCTGCCTGTTCGCCGGGTGTGATTTGTTCCAGCGAGGTTGCCAAGCACATTGACGCAGCAGACAGTAATTCCGGGAAGTATTCCACTCCGACCTCGCCACCCTCGCCGTTGTCGGCATCGAGAGCGTGGTGTACTTCGACGAGTTTGCTCGATGCGGCGAATTCATCGTCATTCGACTGGGCTGCAGGTATGGCGGTGGACAACGATTCCAGCGGTTGTGCGTTGCGGGCTTGGCGGGCGTCGTCGATGATCGCTTGGTCTTGTTGTTCTTTATCGCGGAACGGTTTCTTTTTGCCGCTGCTGAAGAGACCCTGGATTTTTTGAAACGACGAGTTGTCCCGCAGCTTATTAAACCGTTTGGCCAGTTGTTTGAAATTGGCGTTAAACAACTTCGGCATCGCCACCGGCAACACCATGAATCGTTTTTGCGTTTGATAGGGCATGTCGGTCTGTTCCTCGACCACATGCGCCAACATGGCTGCCGTCCTCGCTAATAAGAACAGTCCCGTGCCGTGCTGCGGCTGGAAACCAAGCGAGAGCAAAATCGCGCCGGTGATGCCGTCGACGTTAGGGGGAACCCCTTTTTGTTCCGACATGCAGCCGACGACACCGTCGTAGACATCGAGGTAGGGGCCTTCGGCTTCCAGTTCACACAACACCCGCCGCACGTGTGTCGGCCGAGGATCTTTGCGCAACAGCGGATGTCCGTAGCCGGGAACCGTTTCACCCCGCTCGATCATGCCTAGAACATGCGTACGCGCAAATTCGACCAACGCTCCCGCTTTGGCGGGAGTCTCACCCTGTTGCTCACGGTAAGCGGTCAGGATGTCGCGATATAACGTCATCGCATGTTCGACAGCTCCCACGTGATACGGCCCGCTGGCCAAATAGCCCGCGGCCAGCGCTTGCGCCGTGGAAACACCTGTTCCGGCGACCAGACGCGGGACTAGCGTGGTGGGCGGAAGCAGTCCGAATCCGCCATGAAAGGCGACCAAGACCAGGTCGAACATTTGCCGTTCTTTTTCTGAGGGCAATTGTCCGTGCAGAATGTGAAACAGCGCATCGGTGTAGGTGTATTTGCCCAGCAGGTCGTTCAGGTTGTGGGAATGCACGAGCAATTGCTCGGCAGACATGTGCACGCCGTCGATTTGGGTGCCGAGATACGGATACGGAAACGACCGCGCCATGAACTGCGTCCCCTAGTGCAATGTCACACCCTAGAATCAGGGTGCCACTGGCTCCGCCAGTGCTTTGAAGACATTTTCGGTAAAGTTTGAATCTACACTGGCAAAGCCAGTGGCACACCAACCCCAGCAAATATTGGATCGTGACAAAGCACGAGTCCTGCCCGGCATTCCGGGCGGTTCGTCGCTACTTGGTTTTTGACGTTTTCTCGTCGGCGCCGACCTGCGGTGTTTTCCCCGCGATTAAATCGGGCAACAACGTTTTCAAATCATCAACGCTGGCGTTCCGCTTCACGACCTTACCGTCGCGGTCGACCAAAAACACTGTCGGGGCTGTGATGATGCCGAAGTCGCGCGCAGGGGGGCTGTCGACCAGCCCTCCCGGTTCATGGATCTGTGGCCAGGTCACTTTGTGCTGTTTCAAGTAAGCGGGGATCTCGGTCGCATCGGCGTCGACGTTTACGCCAACGATCTCAAATCCGTTACCGTGATGTTTCTCGTACAGTTCGCGGATTTGCGGGAGGTCCTCCGTGCAGGGTTTGCACCATGTGGCCCAATAGATCACGGCTAACACCTTGCCGCGATAGTCCGCTGTCTTAATCGTTTTGCCTTGAAGGCTGGTCCCACTCAAGTCAAAAGGTTTCCCTTCAATCTCGATCCGCTTGACGGCCCCCTTAGCGCGGGGCAACGAGGGGGATTCGGGATAATCCTTGATGAGCTTGGCATACCAGGTTGCCGCTTTTTTTACGTTGCCGTTGAATTCTTCAGCAATGGCGATTTGCAGAATTGCTTCCGGTGCATCGTCGGACAACGCATGTTTGTCCACATAACCTTCCAATTCCGTCAGCCATTTCTTTTGGATTTTGCTTCGCTCGTCGTTGTCGGCGTCGCGAATTTCGACGTTGTAACCGGCCAACATCCGGCGATAAACCACGTAGGCCAACATCGGGGCTTCGTTGTTCGATTTCTCTAGCTCGGCTTCTAATGCTTTCAAACGTGCTTGAGCATCGGGATAGACACCCGTTTGGGCGCCGGCGGCAAGGCCGTCGGTCAATTGCCGCGTCCACTGTTCGCGGAGTTCGTCCGATTTCGACGTTTTACGCAATTTGGTTAACAGGTCGGCCCGTTCCTCATAGTATTTGGACATTTTGGAACGGCTGGCGGTCAGGGCGGGGCTGTTTTTGTCCAACTCCTGCAACTGTTCGATCAACTTGCGGGCGGCCGGATCGTCTTCAGATTCCATTTCCGCATCGGCGACATCGGCTGTCGCGGGATTCATCAGAATGCCGCCGACTTGGACCGAGTCCTTACCCATCAACTGGGGAATGCCGGCCAACTTCCAGCTGTCCCCGACTCGGACCATCTCGCCGATTTGAATCAGCGCCGTTTGGGATCCTGTTTCCACGGTGGCCATCGCGTTTTCATAGATGAACAGATCCTGCGATGCGCCGATTTGTTCAGCCGGAACCGTTGCGGGAATCGAGTTGATGAACTGTAACCACCGCGATTGTTTGCCGATCCCCTTGGCGGCGGATTGGTTCTTGGCTAGTTTCTTGGGCGCGTCGTCAACTTCGGCCAGCAGTTTTTTTGAGACCGATTTGGGAATCCCCAATTCTTTGGCGTCAGTTTCGTTGAACAGCAAGGGCTGCAGAATCTTGCTGTTGCCCGAGATCAACGCGCGAACCGCTTCGCGACTGGCTTCTTCGGCCGAAATGATTTTCCACGAGTCGACAATCCCGTCGGCGTTGCTATCGATGCCCCACCGCGAGCCGGCTCGGTTCATCCAGCGGAACTGGTCGATTTTGTTGTCGGCGTTCGAGTCGATGTCGCGATAGACTTCCAGACCACGGAAGTAATACCCCCAGTGATCGACGATGTTGTCGCCATCGGTGTCCATGAACCGCCGTAGGGTTTCGCCTCCCGGTCCCAATACGACCCAACCCGAAGCCTTACCCTTGCGGACGACGGTGACTTTGCATTTGTCGAATTCGTCGGCTTTGGGGATGTCGTATTCGACATCGATCTGTTTGGGCTTAAAGCTGAGTGCTAATTTTGCTGTGGGAGGATCGGCCGCCTCGACCGTTGTTACCAGCACACTCAATAGTCCACCAATCACAGCTAACCGCATCAAAGTGTAGTGCATCCGCACAACTCCATCGTTGAATGACCCGTCCAAGTTCTCGACTACTGCCGTAGGGTGCGTCGCAACGCAGCTCTCTGTGCAGAACAAACGACTCCCCCCACGAGTTCACCAGTGTATAAGCCTTCCGCCCAATTTGACAAACTTCCTCAAGCCTGTCCCCTTACGCCTAAATCCTTATTCTTCGTGACGGATTTTATAACATTCCCCACCGTCCAGTCACCAGCAGGTTACTGAGATTTGATTGAAGCTGGCAATTCTCGCCCAAAAATCAGCATGAGTGAATTCCGCCGTTTCGCGGCGATTACTCTTCATACGGCGTTGACTCGAGCGGTTCATAATCGCCCTGTGCGGAAGGATCTTCGTAGAGATTTTCCTGCAAATCGGATCGCTGGACCATACCTTGCGCTGGAATTTGCCGCACCGGCATGCCTTGCGGCACTTGGAATTGGGCCGGATTGGTGGCCGGATTAAATTCGATTTGGTCCAGTTTAATGACCAATTGCATTTGTGATTGCGGCCAAATCAACTCAATCCGTCCCGGTAAATAAGCCTTGCTGGTGGGATCGGGGAGATATTGGGACAAATTCGCCTGGGCGATCACGTGTCCACCGGCATCCAGCAACGCATGTTCGACGACGGTGGCATGGCAGCGATCGATCGTCGTGCGCTTTTGCACTGGCTGCCCGGAGGGGGAAATGCGTTTGTTGTAGATTTCCAAGAACCCTTCGCGTTCGACAAAACTTGTCTCGTTGTCTAGGACGATCGGGCGTACACCCATAACCTCCATCAACCAATCGGGTTCGAAGGGAATCGGCATGGTGTGGGCGGCATGGGCGACGTCTTCATGATTGCACATGATGACGTCGGAATCGGGGTGCTTGGGATCCTCGATCCAAAACCAAAAATGGTCGTCATTGGAACCCAAATCGGCGACCTGGCGAGCACCCAAGGGGTGTTTCGCCAACAGGCGGAAATTCCGCTGTCCGTCGACCGCGACAGTCGTCCCTTTGACCTTGAGGAGCATGTGGCTCCCGGAAATCGTGGCCTTTGTTGACTTCCAACCATGGACTTTTTCTGTGTTGGCGTTCACCTGCGCGACCAACTGTTGCGGCACCATGGTGGGATCGACGTGGCATTTGGCACTGGGGCCAAATGGATCGGGCGCTGGCCAGAAATGTCGGCAGCCGGTGCCGGTGAGGCAAAGAGTCGCCGCCAACAGACAGCACACAATTGCAGCCCGTTGGTTACGTAGGGTCTGCAACTTCGTAAGCGGCGTCCGTGCCTGTTGTGACATCTGTCGATTCCTATCGTTGTGTCCGTGTGGGCTGTTGAGGCCGTGCGGGGCATCGTCCGTTTATGCCGCCCACTCCTGCATTAAGTGCGCGTTGAGGCTTTCTTGCAGTTCATGCATTTCGTCTTCTTCGAGTTGAAAATCACGGACTTCATACATGCCTTCGCCTTGGCTGCCGCTGACTTGGATGTATTCGTCCTTGCCGTCGTGATGCGAGCCTTCCAAACGCACGCGGCGTTTTTGCAACAACAACAACGCGAGGACATACCGCAGTTTTTCTTGTGCCGGGTTGGCGTCTTCGGTCATTTGATCGAAATAGGCCATTAACCCATCGGTGTCGATGGTCGGTTTTTTATTGACGATCGGCTCGGGAACAATGCATTGCCAAGTACCGATCGGTTCGCCCTGCCACAATTTGCGGCCCGCTTCAGAAAAATCGAGCCGCACCATCTCATCGTTCTCTTCGATCAACACGCTATAGCACACCGTACCGGGCACAAGGTCCTCTCCGGTTTGCGCACATTTTTTGCTGAGCGGCTTGAGATGATAGTCCATAAGAGGGGCGAATGGCGTAGCAGGCTAGAGCAGGGTGGGGTGGTATCAACAACGTATCCCGACCGCGTGTGCCGGGAAACGGGGCGGGATCGTACTGCAAAGTTCCTAACGATACAATACGATCCCACACCGCGACGCGCAGCACGCGCCATGCATCTCAGAACGCCTTTACCGTCTGTGTGTGGCATTGAGGGGACAGACGCGAGGGGGCAGCGGGATACGGTCTGCTTTCGAGATGAAGCCACCGGCGTTCCAATCTCTCAAAACACCCGCATCTCAAGCCTCAAAACTTCGCCGCGATTGGCGCTCCCCCTACCAAGCAGGTATAAAACTGAGAGACCACCGCCCCGTGCCGCGGCTCAACTTGACTATCCTCCTGTCCCCTTGAGGTTGCACCATGCGTTTTCTTGTGTTGACTCCAATATTGCTGTCGTTTTGCGTAGCAGTTGCCTCGGCGGATACTTGGTTGCAGTTTCGCGGACCGAACGGGGCAGGGCGGATGCCGTCAGCGGCGCGGCTGCCCGAAGAGATTGGGCCGGAGAAAAACGTGTTGTGGAAAACGCCGCTGCCGCCGGGACATTCCTCGCCTGTGGTGACGGACGATCGGATTTTCGTCTCCGGCGTCCGCGACGGCCAACTGGTGACCATCGGCCTGGACCGCCAAACCGGCAAGCAACTGTGGGAACGCGTCGCCCCGCATGACGCACTCGAAAAGATCCACGCGATCGGCAGCCACGCGCAAAGCAGTCCTGCCAGCGACGGTGAGATCGTGGTCAGCTTTTTTGGATCGGCGGGACTATTTGCCTACGACAAAGATGGAACACCGTTGTGGCATAAACCACTCGGGCCGTTCAGCAATACCTTTGGCGCCGGCAGTTCACCGATTCTGTACGGCGACTACGTGATTCTCAATCAGGATCACGATATCGACTCCGCATTGATGATCTTCAACAAGACAAACGGAGAATTGGTGCGGCGCATCAATCGCGAAGATTTTCCGCGGAGCTACTCCACACCGATCATCTGGGAGCAAGACGGTAAACCGCAAATCGTCGTCAGTGGCACGCTGCGCATCGTGGGCTACGATTTGGAAACCGGAGAAGAAATCTGGACGGTGCGGGAACTGGCGCGGATTTCCAATACCACGCCGGTGATCGGTTCCGATGGTGTTCTGTATCTCGCCGTCTGGTCGCCCGGCGCGGATTCGGAAAATCGCATTCAAGCGGAACCGTTCGACGAGTTGATCGACACGCTCGACAAAAACAAAAACGGTACGTTGGAGTTAGTCGAAATTCCCGAAGGAGCGCTGCAGCGCCGCTTTGGACAAATCGACCGCAATAAGAGCGGCGAAATTACGCGACAGGAATACGAGTTCATGCGCAACGTTTTCCACTCGGCCGAAAACGCCATTGCAGCGATCCGACCGGGCGGCACGGGTGACATTACTGACACGCACGTCCTCTGGAAAGAACGCAAAACATTGCCGTACGTCCCCTCGCCTCTGTTTCACGACGGGCATGTGTATACGGTCAAAAAAGGAGGCATCTTCACCAGCCGCGAATCTGCCACAGGGCAGGTCGTTAAGACCGGCCGACTGCCCGCAACGGGTGCCTACTACAGTTCGCCGGTCTATGGTGACGGCAAATTCTATCTGCTCAATCAACACGGCCGCTTGTCGGTGATGACCGCCGAGCCGCAGTGGAAGAAACTGAGCACAGCCGATTTTGGCGAAGACACCTACGCCACCCCCGCTTTAGTCGACGGCAAAATCTACCTCCGCACCGCCGGCCAGCTGTATTGTTTCGGACTCGAATAACCGACGCACCCTACGGCTTCGGAGACTACGGGCGTTGTCTTGGCGGGGGCAGTTCGTGGTAGCCTCGCCGTGCCGGGCGTGGTGCTTGGAGGCGATTGGGATTGGGCACGTTGGTCGGCCCGCCGCCGTTGATATTAAGTGGTAACGGGAAACTTTTCGATTTGGCGACCGGGCCTTGTGGATCGAGATCCTCGGTCGACTCGTTGTAATGCGGGGATTGCAATCGTGGATCCGCAGCGGTGAGCGCCGTGACGAGGCCATCGGCATGAGTACTCCACCCGGTCTTGCCGTCCAAGCGTCGGTCTATGGAAACCACAATGACCGGCAACTTGCGATCGTTCCCGACGAACTGTTCGAAGGACCCTGAAATCGCTGCTTGTCGATTCGAGACCTGATAACCGTTCTGCACAGCCACTTTGCGGGCGAGTTGTCGCGCCGGGCCGGCGTAATCGATGCTCCCTTTCGCATTGGTGTTTTGAATGACAATAATCCGGTCCGGTTTGAAGTCGTCGATCATGCGGATCAACACCCGGGTTTCGACTTCACTGGCAGCATTGGGCCCCGCTTTCCCATTAGCGGTTGTTCGCCAATTGTCCGACGGAAAATTACGCGTCAGATCGATTCCCCGACCGTTGTAGGGTGAGTTCATCGCAATGCCGTCTGGATTAGGATTGCGGACAAACAAGGCGGTACAGGCATTTTGCAGACCCGCTTGATTGCTCATTGTTTGGGCGAACTGCTCGATCACGCTGATGCTCGCAGCATCCTGGCCGTTTAATCCGGCCAGCACCATCACGCGCGAACGACCGATGCCGATTTGCACGGTCTGAATGGGCCGACGTTGTGTGCTTTGATAGTGCGATTTCCACAAGGTGCGATGCTCGACCTTTTGACGAATCGTATTTTTGATACTCGGTCCAGGCCGTTCCGGTCGACCCCACGGGTCGGTGCGCACATTTCGCACCGGCAATTTGCGCCGCCGCGCTTCGGGACCGGGATCAGGCTCGGGGGAGAGCAACTGCGGCCCGCCGGAATTCGACGTTCCCGGTGCTTCGAGCACCGGCGTTGAGGAGGACGGAGGAAAATCGGATTGCTGTTGCGGAATCGGCGTCAGGTTCTGTGGAGAGCCGCCGTAGTAATCCGTTTGGGTGTTTCGAGCGGTGCACCCGGCGATGAAAAACAAGCAAACGCAAATCGTACGTGATTTATAAGTGTCCATAGCAATTCCTTGCTGGAGGGGGTCGCAAAATTCCTCGTGTCTCCCGGCCAAACCGACCGGAGGGTGCAACCACCGTTGGGATTTGTGGTGCACAGAAAAAACGGCGAGCATCGCGAACTGTTTGTCGAATAAAAAACGGCGGGAGGACGATCGTCCCGTCCCGCCGTTTTCGTCTCAGAAGCGCATCCGCGTAGTGTGTTGAGCAACAAAGCAACCGGCGGCTGCGTGCCCGCGTTTCATCGCTCCAGATGCTCACTGCATCCAGCGACTAACAATTCCGAGGGCCTCGCTTTTTTAAGGAGGGTTAATAAATTTCGTCGATGCCCAGTCGATATTTCAGTTCATCGAACATCGAATGGAATTCATCGCGGGAGGAATGTACGTGTTCCGCTTCGGTGATGAACTTAATGTCCTGGTCACGTCGCAGGCCGCAACTGTTGAGGATTTCCTCAAATTCTCCCAGTTCCTGCCCATACATGATGAGCAGTTTGTGTTCGTCAAATTGCAGTTCCAACGGAATGTTGGGGTTCAAGACGGCAATGCCGGTGCAGCCGTCGTTTAAGAGCATGTCCTCGAAGTCGTAGAGAATGCTTTTGAATACCGGCGCGTCGATGTGTTCGCGGTACAGGTCGTCGTGACCATTCGAATTGCGGTCGTGACTGGTTTCCAAGACGACATCGACTTGGTCGCCCAACGGTTCCAGCAAGTCGACGAAGACGTCCATCATTGTATCGCTGGAAGCAGCCGCCATGATCACGGGGATCTCGACGCCGGTAGCGCGATCTTTGTAGACGTCGTGCCGATACCCGGCACTGGGCACCACTTGTAGGTCAAAGGACGGCCGGACCGCGTCCGTCAGCGAAAAGCCGCCGTAGCTGGCGATTCGCAGATGGGCATCCAGTTGCGCTTCGGAGAGATCCTCGAAGCTGCTCTGGTCCTCGTGGATTTGACCGTCATGAAAAACGTTAGTGAAAAACTTTTTTAGAAAGCTCATATTCCAGATTCCTTTGTCCCGCAGACGGTCAAAGTCGTCGCCTCGTGCGGTTATTTCCGGCCCCATCAAAATCAATTTTTATTGCGGCCCCGAACCGGCAGGCAAACGCCAATGGGCCTCGTCAAAACTCTAGCATGCGTTTTGATGGCAATTGAGAAACTACGCAGCAGTGTGGCAAAATATCATCGCGCATCGCCCCCTTTTTGCGGGGGACGCACTTTGCGGAGAGATTGCCGCACAGAGAAATTGCCCCGTTAGGAAACCCCTGCGGCCCGCCGAGGGGACGAACAATCCACGCAGCCGCGCAGATCGTCACAGCACTACCCGCCAGCGAAGCGCTTCTACGGGTCAAGCCGACAACAACGATCTTCCGCCCAATCGGCGTTTCTCGGAGCCAAGCAGCTTCCTCAAGCCTGATCCCTCAGGCCTCGAGCCGACCCTAGTCGTCCAGCTTCTTCCCCGTCGTATCGGGGGCGAATAAAATCACGACCATCCCGAGCAAATAAATCAGGTGCGTCCAACGGCCGACTTGGGCATAGTCGCCGTGAAAGGTGCTGAGCAGCGCGCCGGTGCCCAACACACCCATGGCGGAAATAATTCGGCCAAAGTTAAATGTCACCCCCGAACCGGTCGCGCGGATGTGCGTGGGAAACAATTCCGGCAGGTACAACGGCAACCACCCAAAATAGATCGTGCCGAAAAATCCCAACGTAAACACCCAAACCGTGAAGGTTGGTGAGAGAGGCGTTAAATTCCAGAACAAATAACCGCTACAGATCAACGATAAAAAACTGATGACAAAGTAAGTGCTCCGCCGACCGAATTGGCTGGCCAGCCAGCCCCCCAAGAGGCTACCCAACGTCGCCCCCGTGGATCGACAGATGGAAATCGTGGCTTTGAGTTTGGGGTCGTCGGCTCCGCCCACTTGATCCGCCCAGGGAATCGTCCAGTTTAAGGTCCCCCAACCCCCCAGCAAGGGGATGGTGCCTAAACAAATTCCGATGATCGTGATTCCGAGGTAGGGCGGTTTGAAGACTTTGGTCATTGAGGGGGCGTGCTTCACGTCGCCATCGGATTTGCGTTGTGCTAACCAACGCGGCGATTCCGGGAGGGTGAACCACGCGAGTACCCCTAGCAGTGCGGGCAGCCCTGCCAGGGCGAATACCCATCTCCAATCTTCAGTCGTCACATCGCGGACATATTTGGCCAGCAGGCCCACAATCACGAATCCGACATTCGCTGCCGTCCCGATCAGTCCCGCTAGTAAAGGCCGTGAACCTTCGGACCAAGCTTCGGATGCCAATGCCACACCATTGGGCCACATCCCACCAATTCCCAGACAGGCAATGAAACGCAAGACGAACAACTGTTCCAGCGAAGTGGCGTAATAGCTGACTCCAGTAATCAGTGAGTAACACAAAATGCTGGCTGCCATCGCCTTAGCGCGTCCGATTTTGTCCCCCAGCCAACCAAAGAGTAGCCCTCCCGTCGCCGCTCCCAACAAAAAGGCGCAGATATAACGTGCAAACCATTTCCCAACTTCGCCTTCGATTTGCGAAGCGGGTAAGCTCTCCGGCAAGAAACTGAGAATCGCCGGCCGCCCAGCTAACGGGATGACATTCATCACCGAGCCGGCAAACATCCATCCCGCAAAGGCCACGAAAAGAATGAAAAGACTTTGCGCCATCGAAAGGCCAGCTTGCGGCGCACCGGACCGTTCAATTTTGTCTGACTCGGAGGACATTCGCACGACCTATGCTATTGAATGAGGGAGCGGTGTCTGTGGAATCGATGCAGTGTGACAACTAAACGGTACGGATTCAAATCCGCTTGGCAGATTCTCTCGACCCTATGCAACTAACTGCAAACAACAGCTCAACCAGCCACAGCAAGTTGTCAGTTAGAAACCAAGAAACCGATGCTTAGGTTTTTCCTTCTCCGTCTCCTCCATGCTTCCGTGGTGAACCCATAGAAAAGTAGATGCTCTTAGGAACCGGCTTGCAAGATGCCGCGGGCGGTGGTGAAGATGTCGTCGAACATCTCCTCCGTCAAACGGCCGGTGAATGTGTTTTGCTGGCTGGGGTGATAGCTTGCCAGCAACACGCGGCCGTCGGTTAGTTCGACTTGCGCGCCGTGACCGAACTTGGGAAGTTTCCCCGCATGCCAGCCGCGCGACCGGGCCTCTTTCAAGATGGCTTTAAACCCAATTTGACCCAGTGCCAAAAACAACCGCACCGGCAACTGCTCAAACGTCTCCGTCAGCCAGTCGCGGCAATTTGCGATTTCGTCGGTCGTCGGTTTGTTTTGCGGCGGTGCGCAATGGCACACGGCTGTGATCGCGCAGTCCTTGAGAATCAAACCATCGTCGGCGGTTGTGGCTGTGAGTTGATTGGCAAACCCGGCGCGATGCAACGCACGATACAACCAATCGCCGCTGCGATCCCCAGTGAACATCCGACCGGTCCGATTCGCACCATGCGCCGCGGGCGCCAATCCAACCAACAACAGCCGCGCCTGCGGATCACCGAAGTTCGGCACGGGTTGTCCCCAATACTGCGAATCTCGAAACGCTTTGCGTTTGACCGTGGCAATGTGTTCGCAATGCGCGATCAACCGCGGACAACGACGGCAATTCGTAATCTGCGTATTGAGCTGTTCCCAAGGATCATCAGGCATCGGTCTTCCTGTTTTTGAAATAGGGTACGGCGTGAGCGCCGAACACCGATGTCTTTGCGATCAACGTGCCGACCTTACACTGTATTATTACGGTGCCTGATAAACGCCAGCCAACGGTACGTTTTCGCGACGCACTTCCGAGATGATCCGCCAATTTTCGTCCGGAGTTACATCGAGATTTGCGCGACGATAATAAACGAGTAAATAGTCCTGCGCGCCCAGCGGAGCGCCCTGGTAGGGCTGCAATTGAATCTCGTGCTGCGCGAATAAAGGTTCCTGCGCCAGCATTTCGTCCAATTGAAATTGATGCAACACCGGAGCGACATAGAGCGTGCTCCCCTGGGGGATTTCTTCGACTGCTTGTTCGATGAGAGAGTGGGTGACGCTGTCGCTCCAATAGGTCCGTTCCAATCCCAATCGATCCGCCCCGCGCAGTCCGCCGACCGACAGGTTGTAATAACTCAACCAGCAGGGGGCGAGAAAAACGACGCCGTATGCCTGCAACAGCAGAAATCCGATAAGGCAGCCGTTGGATTTTCCGGCCGACATCCGCGTCCGCAGCCAATCGAGCGCAAGCTGCCCGCCTCGTCCAGCGAAAATTGCCCACAACGGATAGACGACCAGAAATAGACGCACGCCATCGTAAATCGGAGTCCCGGGCAGACTGAAGACCAACAACGGCAAGGCAATCGCGCCCAGCAACAACACTTCACGCGGAACCTTGGTGA
This sequence comes from Symmachiella macrocystis, assembly GCF_007860075.1. Lineage (NCBI taxonomy): Bacteria > Pseudomonadati > Planctomycetota > Planctomycetia > Planctomycetales > Planctomycetaceae > Symmachiella > Symmachiella macrocystis. Next base: position 1,305,693 of record NZ_SJPP01000001.1, on the reverse strand, counting down.
AAGATTTTCGCAGTTCGGCCACGCCGATAAGACTCAACAGATGCACGCCGACCGGGACCGTGATCGCGAACATCACCAGCGGATACTGCCAAGGCGTCATACGGTCGGCGAATTGCCGGCCGAGATACCAATTGTGCAATTCGATCCGCTGGGTCGTGCGTCCCAGATACTTCATGAAATGATCGAACGGCGCCTCCCACAAATGGGGCCAACCGGCGTAAAACACAATCAGTCCCGCTATGCCCCAAACAGCGACCGGCACAATCGCGCGGTGTCGCCAACGCAGTAAGGCCCACAACGCGATCGGAATCGGAATGAAAATCGCCTGTACTTTTGAGAGCAATGCCAGTCCGAACAACGCACCGGTCCAACAGGCGACCCGTTTGCTCGGAGGGGTTTCGTGATCCCAAAAGTGAGCCACAGACAAAATCGCCGCCCCATATGTGAGATTCATCATCGATTCCAGCGAAGCGATGTGTGCGTGTCCAAACACACGGGGCATGACGAACAGTGAGATAGCGGCCACCCAACCAGCGGGCCGTCCGTACCAGCGCGTCGCTACGAAACCGATCAGACAGATCAGACCGGCAAACTCAACCGCCGAGGCGATACGGGCGCGGGCGAGATTATAAGGTGCGGCCGTATTTTCCGGTGCGACGATCCTTCGGCCCACTTGTTCCGAAAGACCGATTCCCCACCGCGCCAACGGCGGGTGGTCGTTGAGCGCGCTTTGAGCGACTTCAAGTTGACTCGCGGGGTGCAACATGGCCCATCCATAGGCCCCGGCCGCTTCGGTCAAAAAATATCCTTGCGCGGCGTTGAACGATTCATCGATCGTCACACCGGGACCGTATTTAACGGGACTGATCGTAGCCAACACGGCAATGAGCGCGACAAGACCCACGGCAACGGGGCCGGTCCAATCAGCAGCAAGGATTCGGCGCGAGCCGGAAAGCATGGGCGGAGGTTCGTCAATTAGTAGAATTGTGGAACAGTGGCGTGCGGATGGACCCAGTGGGCCGCAACCGCCTGCGTTTTTGACTGTAGCGTGTCCGCGTCCGGTTCACAATCGGGCGTTTGCCGCGTCGACAAAATCGCGGTTTTGAGATCGATTTGAGGGTTGTGTCTCGGCCTGTTCAGATGCTCTTGCCACAGGCGGCGATGTAATAGATAATCGCCCTGACGCCTCTCAAAACGCACCTTGGTTTTAAGACAAGATTCCATGTCCAGGTTCAGTAAAATACTGGAGACCGTCGGCATTCCGTTGGCGGTGATGGTCGTAACTTTAGCTGTTTTTTCCTGGATCGTTTTGCAAATCCGTGCACGGTATCGGGAAAGTGACGATCCTGCGGAGTCAACTCATGAAATGCTAACTCAATACAGAGAATTGCACGAGCGGGGTGAGCTATCGGAGGAAGAATTCCGATTGATCAAGAGTCGATTGGCAAACACACTGAACTCCAGCGGTCGACCGACACGCGATTCACACTAGCGGATCGCACCGGCGGATCGAACAAACTAAGATTTCGGGCATTGACCGGAATCTACAAAACGTTCCGGCGGCGGAAGAAAACGAAACTGCGTACAGGACTGTGGAAAGCCGGATTGGCATGCGAAGTGCATGTTTCCGATTGGAAATTCGTCGATGAGCAATGGATGGCTGCAATCGAGACAGTTTTTGATTGCATGAGTTGGAAACTCTGTCGACGTAATTGGCTTTGAGAACTGGTAACTACTGAGTCGTTTGAAGGAAAACCGATGCCATCCGGTAATGATGTAACTTCTGGGAGTCGCGGAGCGACCGGTAAAAAAAACGCAAATTGCTCATTCTGTCGCAAAAGTTATAGGGAGGTCGGCCCGCTCGTAGAAGGCCCGTCCGACGTCTATATCTGCGGCGAATGTATCGAATTGTGCCAATCCATATTGGAACAGGAACGCCGTCGCCGCGGATCATCCCCGAGCCTATTCACCAAGGTTCCCACTCCCCGTGAAATCGTGGAGCACCTGGAACAGTACGTGATTGGGCAAGATCGCGCCAAAAAGGTCTTGGCGGTCGCCGTACACAATCACTACAAACGGCTCATGATCAGCGCCGATGCCGACAACGACGTAGAAGTCGAAAAGTCGAACATCATGCTCATCGGTCCGACCGGCTGCGGGAAAACCCTGTTAGCCCGGACGTTGGCGCGAACTTTACAAGTTCCGTTCGCCATCGGCGACGCCACCACGTTGACCGAAGCTGGCTATGTTGGTGAAGACGTCGAGAACCTGTTATTGAAATTATTACACGCCGCCGACTTCGACATCGAAGCCGCCCAGCGTGGAATTTTATTCATCGACGAAATCGACAAAATTGGTAAGACAAGCCAAAACGTCTCGATCACCCGCGACGTCTCCGGCGAAGGGGTGCAACAGGCCCTGCTGAAAATGCTCGAAGGGACTGTGGCCAACGTTCCCCCTCAAGGAGGCCGCAAACACCCCGAACAGCAATATATTCAAATGGACACCACGAATATTCTGTTCATCTGCGGCGGGACGTTTGTCGGCTTGGAAGACATTATCGCCAAGCGACTGGGCAACAAGGTGATCGGCTTCGGGTCCAGCGGCAGCGGCGGAGGCAGCACTCGCAATGAAAACGAGAAAGGCGAGTTGCTCAGCCAGGTCTGCGTCGACGACATCTTGGAATTCGGATTGATTCCCGAATTGGTCGGACGTCTGCCGGTCGCCACCGCGTTGACGCCGCTCGACAAGGAGCATCTGGTACGCATCATGCAAGAACCACGCAATTCGCTGGTTCGGCAGTACCAAAAGTTCTTCGAGATGGAAAATGCCGAGTTGGAATTCACCCCCGAAGCCTTGCTGGAAATTGCCGGTATGGCCAAGGAAAAAGATACCGGTGCCCGCGGACTGCGGAGTATCGTCGAGCAAGTGATGTTCGATATTATGTACGAATTGCCCGAACGCACCGAGCACGGCAAGTACATCCTCAACGACCGCATGGTGCGGGGCGAAGAGCAAATGTTTTCACAAGACGACTCCGCCGCCGCCTAACGGTGGTAGCGCGGGTCGTCTGATCGGACAGCGGGGGCAAGGTCGTTCGAGCCAGTTTAAAAACCGGTTACGCTTGCTCCCGAACCCCATAAAGCCCGGCGACAATCTTGTCGATCCGGGCTTCTTGCTGCGCACACTCCACTGCCGAGCTGCCAGCTTGCCGCGCTTGGACTAGCTCCGCCAATTGCTGCTCTTGCTTTGTATCTCGTGGTGGTAAGGGGAACCGCCGTAGTACGTGCAAGTTGATCTCTAAATTCACGCCTCGCTGTTTGGCGTGTCGGGTGAACCAAGCAGCGGCGATTGATGAATTTAAGATGCCGGTCAATGCTGCCAGGCTCGGTGCTTCCGGCGTACGCGCTGAGATGAGATTCACCGAAAATCCAACATAGGCGGCACGGTTCGCCAATACGAACCGCGGCACTTGGCCCATTTGAATGCTCAAGACCGCCGGTTCGGCAAAGATCTCCTGCCGGCGCGGCCAATGCAAATGCCACCACGCATTCTGCCCCTGCCGCGTTTCCCGCCGTTGCTCCAGAACTTTGCGATACTTCTTCAAATGACGGCGAACGTTCGAAAACTCATCCAGCGTCGCCGCCGTATCGCGGGTTAAATACAACACCTGATGCGACGGCTGATCGGGCAGAGCGTAACGGTCCAGCGTCGCTGTTTCAAAATAGGGCCGCAAAAGTGCACGCTCGGCGGCGTTGAAATCCAATTGCGCGACTTCTTCATCGGACAACACAAACACACCGTCGCCGACGTTTGCGGCACCGTCTAATTTCTGAGCCAACCGTCGATTCACCCGCGGCGGATTTTCAGCCATGCCTTGCGCCGTGTCGTATGCCTCTCCCAAGAGCCGGCACCCCTCAAACAGATGCGCATGCGCCAGCGGCCGCGCCAACGTCAGGCCGCCCGACGTGTAGAGATCCTCCTGAGTCAGTTCATAGGTGTCGATCCCTACATCCAATTCATGACTGGAATCCGGAAATGGGCAGGCGCGATTCTCCAACGAAATCACGCGACAGGAACTGCGCGAGCACGCCTTGCGCAGACGCACAATCAAATGCCGGCCGGTGACGCCGTCGAAGATTTTGCGGGTTCCCAATAAGACGACTTCATCCACTGTCGTTTCTTGCCGCAGACGTTCAATCAATTTCTCCGCACCGCGTGAGGCGGTCCAGTAGCTGTTGACGATAAACGACAACGTCCCCCCCGGCCGCAGTAGGTCCAACCCGCGATGCAAGAAGTAGTACCACAAATCCATCCGCGGCTGCCGCCACAGCTCGCCCACCCGCGTCTGTGCAATCGTGTCGAATAACTCCTTCGCTGCCAGTTCACGGCGATAGGGAGGATTCCCCAACACCAGATCAAACCCACCCGCAGCGGCGATTTGCGGAAACGCATCACACCACGAAAACCCGTCGGTGACTTGCGCCGTTGCGGAAAAATCATCGCCAGTCAGCGTATTGCCGATTCGCAAGTTTGCCGCTAGGACGCGCTGAGTTTCAGCACGCAACTCCACCGTGCGCGACGCGATCCACGATTCTAAACGCTGCCGCGCTTGTTGGATCGCCGCGGGGTCCAGATCTACGCCGAAAATCCGCTCGCGAACGATCTTCAACCGCCCGGGTGCCGAGGACCGGCGCGCTGCTAAAATTTCTTCAGCGGCGCCAATCAAAAACATCCCGTCCCCACACGCGGGATCGAGAATCGTCCCCGTTTGCTCCGAGCCTCCCAGCAGGCAGCCTCGCGCCATAAAACGAACAACCGGCGAGGGCGTGTAAAAACTCCCCAATTGTCGCCGTCGCGCGGGCGTCAGTCGTATTTTCGTAGAAACGGTGTCATCCATGCTTCCGGCCAGTATATCACAACCCCCGCGTTGCCAGCGAACCCACTTGTGTCTACCATTGACGTAGCTATTTTTTAGGGAGCCGATGCGTTATGCCCGAGTTTGAATATAGCCGCTGGGACGGCACCCAACAATTCACGCCGCAGTCCGCTGATAACATTTTCGATCAGCTCAGCAATTATATGATGGACTACGGCGAGAACGTGCTCGATATGCTCGACCAACTCCAGGAGGACAATCCCGAAATCCTGGATTTGTTGCTCAAGCAAGGTTACATCGACCGCGACGAAGACGGAAAGTTCATGGTGACCGGCAAGGGAGTCAAGCGCGCCGAGACGCGGGCGCTGGAGGACCTGTTCGAAATCTCCCGCAAAGACAAACTGGGCAGCCACGAAACCGAGTATCGCGGTGCCGGGCAAACAGTGCACGAAGAGTCCAAGCCGTACGAATACGGCGACCCGGTGTCCAACCTCAACATGCACGAAACGCTCAAAAACGCCCTCTATCGTCAAGGGGGCGGCTCGCCGATTCATGTGGGCGAAGAGGACTTCGTGGTCCACGATACCGAATATCAAACCTCCTGCGCCACGGTCGTGTTGCTCGATATGTCGGGCAGCATGATGCGGTACGGAAAATTCGGCCAAGCCAAACGCGTGGCGATGGCGCTGCAATCACTTGTCCGAGGCAAATATCAGGGCGACTTTCTGCAGGTCGTTGGATTCTATACCTATGCAGCTTCCCTGTCCGAGCGGGAATTGCTCTACGCCGCACCCAAGCAAGTCAGTATCTTCGATTCGCGCGTCCGCCTGCGGATCGATTTGGACAATCCCCCCGCCTTCGTTCCGGAACATTTCACCAACATTCAAGCCGGTCTGCAATTCGCTCGCCGCATCCTCGGCCGCCAACCGGCGCAAAACAAACAGATCATCACCATCACCGACGGCGAACCGACCGCGCACATCGAGGGCCGCGAAATTGTGCTGGTCTACCCCCCCGCACAAAGCACCGCCCGACGCACCTTAGCCGAAGTCCGTCGCTGCGCCGACGAGGGAATCCACCTCTCCAGCTTTGCCCTGATCGAGGATTACTTCTATCTGGGCCTGGTCAACTTCGTCGAACAAATGGCCGAAGTCTCCCACGGCGTCAGCGCCTACTGCGACGCCAACGACCTCGGGAACATGGTCATCGACAGCTTCGTCGGCGGCCGCAAAAAACGCCGCGTCGTTGGATAAAGATTCCGCATCGGGGTGCCACTGGCGGCTCGTCCGCCAGTGCGGATTTACAAGACGGTTTCCATACCTGTGCGTACCTCGTTGAAGGTGGTTCTTCCAGGAATCAGTCGCCACCCCGATTACGCTTGCCAACCACCGACCCGTCCCGCAAAATAGAGAATGACAGTCATCCCGCCTCCCAGTCCCGCCCAGGAGTTCGATTTTGCGCGCTTTGTCGAAACATGACCGGGGCTTTCCGAGATTGTGGGGACTTGCGCTCAGCCTGCTGCTGTGCATTTTTGCGTGGGTAGCGATTGATGCCGGGGAACCGGCGGTAGAGAACGCGGATCTGGATGCGTATCGCATCGAACTGAGCGACGTTGATTACGAGCATTGGTCGTTTCTACCGATCACACTTCCCGCGCCGCCCGAAATGGACGACCCCTGGATTCACAATCCGATCGATGCGTTTGTGCTGCAAAAACTACACGACGCGGGACTCACTCCTTCACCCCCCGCTGACGACCGAACGTGGGTCCGCCGGGTCTATTTTGATCTGATCGGCTTGCCTCCCGCACCCGAAGAGGTGCAGGCCTTTCTTGATGATGCGGCTCCCGACAAACGCGAACGATTGGTTGACCGTTTGTTGGCCGATCCTGGTTACGGGATCCGTTGGGGCCGACGGTGGCTCGACCTGGTGCGGTATGCCGAAACCAACGGTTACGAGCGCGACGGCGACAAGCCCAATGCATGGCGGTATCGCGATTATGTGATCGACTCACTCAACGACGATAAGCCGTTCGACCGATTCCTCACCGAACAACTTGCCGGCGACGAGGTCCGCGACGTGAGTGCCGAGACGTTGATTGCCACCACGTTTTTGCGGCTGGGGACCTGGGACGATGAACCGGCCGATCCCAAGGTCGACCGTTACGACCAACTCGACGACGTGCTGGGGACGGTCAGTTCCACATTTTTAGGCATGTCCCTGCGTTGCGCGCGGTGTCACAATCACAAGTTCGAACCGATTTCGCAAATCGACTACGCCCGCATGTTAGCGATCTTCGAACCGCTCAAGCGGCCGCAGAAAAAACGGGCCGACCTCGACGTACTCGTCGGAACTCCCCAAGAACTCGCCGCATTCGCAGCAGCGGAGAGCCGTCATCAGGACGCGTTGGAAACTCTCCAGAACCAAATCTCTGACCTGGACCAGCATGTTCGCGCACGATTCTTCGCCGTAGGAAAAACTGATCTCGCCGCCGTTGCGCTGCAGGCTCACCAAACGGATTCCAAAAAACGAACGAGCCAACAGAAAAGACTCGTGGGCAAGACGCAACGACGATTGGACAAGGAAATCCGAGCGTCGCGCACACCGTATGAGCAACGACAACGCGACGCGTTTCGGGCAGCGATCAAAGCCATCGAAGCGGCTGCGCCTGCCGCGCCACCCCGCGGCTACATTTGGCAAGAAACGACCGATGCGATTCCGGTGACGCACGTGTTTCGTCGCGGCGACCCCACCACACCGGCCGGAGAAGTCCAACCCGGTTTCCCCGCGGTCCTCCGGGATGTGAACATCGAAATACCGGCCCCCGAGAAATCGCGATCAACGACGGGGCGACGTTTGGCGCTGGCCAAGTGGATGGTCTCTCCCCAAAACCCGTTGGTCGCCCGCGTGGCGGTAAATCGGGTTTGGCAAGGGCACTTCGGTGAGGGGTTGGCCCGCAACGAAAATGATTTCGGCATCATGGGCCTGCCGCCGTCGGATCCGGAATTGCTCGACTGGTTGGCGCAGACCTTTCGCGAAAACGGTTGGAGCCTCAAATCACTGCACCGGCTGATCGTGTTGAGCAATACCTATGCGCAATCCAGCACGGTCCGCGCCGCTGCGGCGGAGGCCGATCCGGAGAACGAATGGTTATGGCGGTTTCCGCTGCGGCGACTGGAGGCGGAACCGCTGCGTGATTCGGTCTTAGCGGTCAGCGGCCAACTGAACCTGAAAATGGGAGGGCCGAGCGTCTATCCCAAGATCGCCGAAGAAGTCCTTGCCGGCCAATCGCGGCCGGGACTGGGGTGGGGAAAATCAGACGAGTCCGAAGCTTCGCGACGCGCCATTTATATTTTTATGAAGCGGGCCATGTTGGTGCCGCTACTGGAATTGTTCGACCTAGCCGATACGACCGCCTCGTGTGAACAACGCTCCCGCTCCACAATTCCGACACAGGCGCTCACGTTGCTCAACAGCGAATTCCTAAATCGGCAAGCGGCCTATTTCGCCATGCGGCTGACCGGTGAGGACCGCGCAGCCCGCGTCCAGCAGGCGTATCAATGGGCCTTATCCCGCAACGCCGATGAAACAGAACTCGCCACCACTCTCGACTTTTTAGACCGTCAACAGAAATTAATCCTCATGGAATCTCCCAACATGACAGCCGCCGCAGCAGACAAACAAGCTTGGCAGGCGTTCTGTTTGGCGATCTATAATTTGAATGAATTCATTTATATTGATTGAGCGTTTCTTTCGTGGTCAAACCTTTCTGTAGTTACGGCCTGCTACGGCGTTAGGACTTTGATGTTTTCACAACAGGACAAATTGACCCCCTGCGGACGCACGCGACGGGAATTTCTGTGGCAGGCTGGTGGTGGGTTTGCCGGGACGGCGCTGGCAGGCATGTTGTCCGCTGACGGGTTTTTTGATACGCCCGCTATGGCCGGCGAAGGACCTGTTGCGTCTCCGTTGGCTGCCAAGCAGCCACATTTTACAGCGCGGGCAAAGTCAGTCATTTTCTTGTTTATGTATGGGGGGCCGAGCCAAGTCGACCTGTGGGATCCCAAGCCGGAACTCGTCAAACGTAGCGGCGAGGTGATGCCCAATCTCGATAATGATCCGTTATTCAAAGTCCGCAATCCCGGCAAACTGCTCGGCAGTACGCGAACCTTCACCCCGGCGGGGGAATCGGGTATCCCAGTTTCCGACCTGTTTCCACATGTAGCGAATTGCGTGGACGATATCGCTGTCATTCGTTCGATGTACGCCGACAGCTTTGCGCATGGCAGCGGTTTGTTGCAAATGAACACCGGCTTCGTTCGGCAAGGCAATCCCAGTTGCGGTTCGTGGATCAATTATGGACTGGGAACGTCGAACCAAAATCTGCCTGGTTATGTGGTGTTGCTCGACCATCGCGGGGGACCGATCACCGGGCCGCCGAATTGGAGTAGCGGCTATATGCCGGCGACCTACCAAGGAACGCAGTTCCGCACGACCGGCGCGCCGATTGTCGATTTGCGTTCCTCGATCGGACTTTCTCAGCAACGACAGCGCGACCAACTCGACTTAATCGGGATGTTGAATCAACGGCACCAGCAACAGCGTCCGGGGGAGTCGGATTTGCAATCGCGGATTGATTCCTACGAATTGGCGTTTCGCATGCAGCAACACGCCCCCGAAGCGGTCGACATGTCCGCTGAATCAGCAGCGACGCAGTCGCTGTACGGTTTGGATGAGAAACAGACAGAGAAATTCGGAAGACGCTGTTTGATGGCGCGGCGCTTGGTGGAGCGCGGTGTGCGGTTCGTACAGGTCTATTCCGGCGGAGGGCATTCCGAACAGACCTGGGACGCGCACAGCAACGTCAACAAGAACCATGAAGAGCACTGCCGCAACACCGATCGGCCGGTCGCCGGGTTATTGCAAGATCTGAAACGGCAAGGCTTGTTGGACGAAACGCTCGTCGTCTGGACGGGGGAGTTCGGCCGCACCCCCACGGCGCAAAACGGCAAAGGCCGCGATCATAGTCCCCGCGGCTTTAGTGCCTGGATGGCCGGTGGTGGAATCAAGGGGGGGCAAACGATCGGCGCTACGGACGAATTCGGTTTTGCCGCTGTGGAAAACAAAGTCCACGTTCACGACCTACACGCCACGATCCTGCATTTGTTGGGGCTGGATCACGAGTTGCTGACCTATTTCCACGGCGGCCGCGACATGCGTTTGACCGATGTCGAAGGCCGCGTCGTGCGCGAGCTATTGGCATAGCTTGACGCAGGCATGAGGACGCTCATCGCCCTCCCTCAGGCCTGTTCCCTCACACCTGTGCTCTACTTAAGGTGCAGCGTTGGCATCAGCATCCGTTGCCGGGGCATCCCCAGCTGCCGGGGCGGCTGCTTGTGCGTTGGCGGGAGCGAATTGTGGCATCAGCGGTTGTTCTTCCGGATTCTTGTGGAAGTGCGGCAAGTCCCGCGGCGTTTCCCGTAAACAGGCAATCGTGCCTGACGACGTGGCCACATAGATCCGGTCGGTGAAATCGTTAGTCAGATGGACTGTTGCCGGTCCCAGCGGAATTCCACCGACCTTGGCTCCCGTATCCCGGTTGAGTATGACGAGTCGGTTGAGGCGATCGACTGCGTAGACCATCCGTGGACTGAGCGACAACAGTTTTTCAATTCCCTCCACATACCAATGTTCGTCACCGGTTTTGGCAGAAAGACAATACAGCCCGCGGTGTTCCGGAACGAGGTAGACTTCGTTTTTGATAACGACAGGAGCCTGCTTGATCCGTTCACCGGAAAGGAATGGCGACCGCCAACCTTGGCTGCCGTTGTTGATATTCAGGGCGTATAGCTTGTAGTCTTCCGACGCCAGCAGCACGAGATCTTCGAAGACCGCCATCGGTGCGGTAATTTGGCTGTCCGATTCGAATTGAAACACGGTATCGCGGGTCAATGCATCTACGGAATACAAGATTCCGTTGGTGCTGGCGAATAGCACCGTGTGCGAATGTGGCAATGCGGGCACCACAATACGCTTGCTCGTATGGTACCGCCAATTGACCATGCCCGTCTTGATGTCGAAGGCATACATGCTGCCATCTAAGAAGCCCAAATAGATTTGTTCTTCGTTCGCGCGGGCGCTCGTGCTGGGTTGTGCCGGCAGATCAATCTGCTTGACAATTTTGCCCGATTCCTTATCCAGCATGAACAGCGTTGCCGCGCTCCACACGAAAACATGGGTATCATTCGAGGAGGCTGGCATTCCGGGAGCATCGACACTGCCAATTCGCGTGGCCCATTTCTTCCGCCCCGAATCCGCATCGAATGTCGAGAGGATTCCGTTTGAACTTTGAGCGTAAACGTTTTTATCGTCGTTGGTCAGGTGTCGTAATTTGTCGCGACGATAATTCATCACCGCCTGCGACCACCAAGCGCGTGTCAGTCCCTGCTGTTGCAAAATCCGCCGACGAATCAATCCCGATCCGACACGCGAACCGGATTGTGCCATTGCCGGCGATGTGCAAATCAAGATCCCCAGCAGGAGTAGGCTGACTTTCCTCAACTCCGACATGCGACTTCTCCCTGAGCGCCGACGATTTTTACCGGCGTCATTTCTTGGTCTTAGTGCTGAATGCACTTCATTTATACGTTCGTTTTTGTATTGCTTGACGAAATTTGTCTACGCGGTGGGCAACACAAGTGTAGCGTCATTAACGGTGAGAGCGGCGAAGTGTTCACGGCATTCATCCAACATGTCGGTCGAATACCGAAAAACCATAGCGGACCGAAGTCTTGATACCGTAAGACTACGTTAACTGTCCAATTCATCTATTCTAGCCATGCTGTCGTCGCCAAAGCCAGAGTTTCCTGTGAGAAAATAGCACACTGGCCGCAATTTCCCGGTTTGAAGTTTCGTAAGCCCAACAACCGAGCCATTTCGAACTCCCACAGTCAATTCCGTAGGTTTTTCGTAACCGCGTTAACCGGAAGTTGTCCTGATTTGCCTGCTAGAAAGGCCTTCAGGACCGGTGTCGCACTTGACGATTGTGTGGAAATTGCCAAACTTGTGGTTAAGCGGGGTCGTGCGTCGTGAATACAACGCTCCGGCCGCTGCACCGCGAAGTGGCAGGATGAGCCAAGGTTGTCCAGATCCGCGCGACAATTCATCCAACGCAAGGAATGCGTCCCTCGAGCACTCTTGTTGTGATGAGCGAGACCATGAAGCCTCGATATGGTTGGACCGGCTGGCTGAACGTCGTCATCGTCTTTTTGTCCTGTGCGGCCATAGCGCGCGCCGACGTGATTACGTTGAAGAATGGCGGAGAAATCCGCGGTTTGATTCAGAAGAACGCGCGCACGGCCAATTCCAAAAGTCCTGACGTCATCGTCAAAACCCTCGGCGGATCGTTGGTGACTGTCGCCAAGTCGGAGATCGAATCAATCCAGCGGCGGCGGCTGATTCTAGAAGAATACGAAACCCAGCGGCGCAAGACGCCCGACACGGTCGATGGACATTGGGAACTCGCCCGGTGGTGTCGTAACCAGCGGCTGACTAGACAGCGTCGCACACATTTGAAGCGGATCGTAGAATTGAATCCGCAAGATGAACACGCGCGCCGCAGTCTGGGCCATCAGAAGTACGACGGCGAATGGATGTCCCGCGAAGAGTACATGAAATCGCAAGGACAAGTTTTGTATCGCGGACGCTACGTCTTTCCCCAGGAACTGGAGCAAATCAAGCAGGACCAACTGGCGAAAGACGGGGAACGCAAGTGGCATAAAAAAGTCAAACTGTGGCACGCTTGGATCACCAGTGACCGGACCGAGCAGCAAAAACAGGCGTTTCAGGAATTGTCAGCAATCACGGATTCGTTGGCGATCCCTGCATTGTCGAAACGGTTTCGCGATGAGTCGCGCCCAGCGCTCCGCGAACTATACATCAGCATTCTGGGACGCATGCAGAGTGCTGAGTCCTTGCAAGCGCTCTTGTATCAGGCCATTTTTGATAGCCAGCCCAATCTCCGTGAAGTTGCGGTCGCTGCGATTCCTGAAACTCAAATCAATGCAGCGATTACAGCGCTGGTTCGCGGACTCAAGAGTGAACTCAATCTGGTCGTTGGCCGTTCGGCAACTGCCTTGGCTTTGCTGGGCAACGATCAAGTTGTCCCGCAGTTGATCGATGCTTTAGTGACGACGCACCGTTATCGCGTGGTCGTGCCGGACAACGGTGCCAATACCATTGGTTTTGCCGCAAACGGCGGGCAGGCGCCGCTCACGTCCGGTCTTCCCCCCGATGTGGAATTACAGATGATGACCGGCCAACTCCCCTACGGTGCCGTGGTGATCCCACCCAACGATCCTGGAGCACAAATGCGCCAGAAAACGCAAATAGTCAAACGGACGCAAAGGAACGGAGCTGTGCTTGAGGCGCTGAAGAGTTTGACGGATGAAGATTTTTCCTACAACCGTCCGAAGTGGCGCTTGTGGTGGGCGGAAAAAAACAATAACGTGGGCAAGCCGTAGCCTGGGTTGGCGTTTTTACAGCCCATTGAGAATGGGTGCCACCGGCGGCTTGTCCGCCAGTGCAAAGCAAGTTCCCGGTAAAACACTGGCCGACGGGCAGGACAGTCATGGAAGTCGTAGGCGACGAGGCTTTAAAACGCATACTGCTTCAGCAATTGCGCGGACTGCAACGCGCGGGTGTCACGGGACTGCCCCCTACTTCGGCCACCGCCGTTCCGGCGGAATCGATCCCACAAGCACCGCCCACGCCAAAGCCCACACCGACTATGCCACGACGTACCGCTTCGCCGAAAAAGGGCGATCAAAAAGAACAACTCGCCACACTCTGTAGCACGGTCGCCAGTTGCACGCGCTGCCAGGAGTTGGCCGAGACTCGCAATCAAACCGTGTTTGGCGTCGGCAATCCCAATGCCCGGGTGTTGTTCATCGGCGAGGCTCCCGGAGCGGACGAGGACGAACAAGGTATCCCCTTTGTCGGCCGTGCCGGGCAGTTGATGGACAAGATCATCGAAGCCACGCAGTTAAAGCGGGAAGATGTCTATATATGCAACATCCTCAAATGCCGACCGCCGGGAAATCGAAATCCCTCGCCGGTGGAGGCCGGTAACTGCCGCGAATACCTTGACGGGCAACTGGCCATCGTCAATCCGGAATATATTGTTTGCTGGGGCGCCGTTGCTGCCCAAAATTTGTTGGGAAGCGATGTGGCGATTGGAAAGTTGCGAGGCACCTTTCACGAACATGGAGACGCTAAGGTGCTGTGCACCTATCATCCTTCCTACCTCTTGCGCAACCCGCCCATGAAGAAGGAAGTGTGGAAAGATATGCAGATGTTGATGGCTGAACTGGGGTTAGAAGCGAACTGATGGTTGGCGGTTTGGCAAATCGATGCGCGTCGATTTTTCCAAAGTTTCACCCCCCGTGATCCACCTCTGCCCGTTGGCCAATCCCACCCGTTTCGGCAAACCTCAACGCTTCGATAAAAGGAATGCGGCGGTCACCTAGCGGTTTTCTTGAAATTGCTCAAGAGGCCACTTATTGCTTGACCGTCCTTCCCTGGCTATGGGATGATAGTAGGCATGTTACACATCAATCAACAAAAACTGCCGCGGACTGTTCTGAGCTACTTGTCCTTTCGTATGTCAGGAGTGGCGACGCTGCAATTCATTGAATTGTCGCGACAACTCCCCGACATCGATCTGGAGAGTCAAGGCTTTTTGACGGAGGTTCCCTTCCTTCGTGAAGTCCCGCCGCACGTGCAAATCGAACTCTTGGCCGAAACCTGGAGCAAACATGTCGCCGAAAAACCGTACGAAGCTTCGCTGCTCGACGAAAGCGTGATCTACGCCGCCTGCGAGACGGCGTCCTACATCGTGCAAAACAATCCCGAATTGGTCCCCTCGCTGCTCAGCGGCGGCCCGTTGGAAGCACAAATCGATGTGGGCCAGGAATTGGCCGAGTCGTTACAAAAACTGCATCTGAATCTCGCCAACGAAGGCGATTTTCTACTGATCAGCCAATTCATGGACATGCCTCCCGAAGAGTGCCAGGAATGGAAACAGCGCTACGGCCTAGAAGACGCAGACATCGAACCGATGTTCGACGCCTTAGCACGCTGGAACATCTCCCCCTCCGTCGAGCAAAACCTGAGCGGTCTATTCAGCCCCAACGAAATCCGCAGAATGCTCCCACTGTTAGGCGTGCGGGCGCATGACCCAGCGGAGTCGTAGCACGGCGGGCTTGTTTAGGTTTCCATTTCGCCGAGCGCTACGGATTACGAAATGATGCCCGATTCTCCCAAGCGGTTTTGGACGTTGAGAAAACGGCTGTGTTTCGTATTTGGTCTGATACTATTCGCGCCACTAGCTGTGGCGGGATACGTGTGGTTTACGGCGAATTTGGAGTTGGCAGCGCAATTGGCGGAATTGCGGGCGCAGGGAATGCCAACGACCGTCACTGAACTCACCGAGTTCTATACTGTGCCCAACGGCGTCAACGATACCACTGACTTGTGGATCGAAGCTATTGAAAGTGTTCAAGCGGCTGGGGTATACGAACGCGGTGAAAATTTGCCGTTCGTTGGGGATGGTGATTTGACAGTCCCGCCTCCGGGGCAACCCTGGCCGGAATTAGACGCCTCACGCGCGTTAATTGAAGAATTGGTTGTCGAATTTTCGGCGATTCGCCAAGCTGCGGCTGCCGGTGGCCAAGTTCGATTTCCCATCGACTTCACCCAGGGATTGGGTATGGACCTGCCGCAAACCGTTTATGCTTCAGAAGTCGAGGAACTGCTCCAACTCTCTGCTCACGTTAACGCCCACATGGGTGATGATTCGGCTGCTCTGGAAGACATCAAGACGCTCTTCAAACTCTCAGACGCACTGCGCGGTGAGCCCGTACTGATTTCGAATGGAGTGCGGAACACGATTCACAATCGCGGGTGCGAAACAATTGAGAATTTGTTGCCCTATTGTGAGTGGAGCGATGTGGACTTGGCATCCCTCCAATGGGCGGTCCAGTCCGCCAGATTCAAAGACGAGTTAGCAAGGGGTGTGGCCGGTGAACGGGTAGTTCTACTGGACGCCATTGCCGAGACGTCTGTCGGGCCTTGGCGGACCACAAACCTACTAGAAGGGCTACGTCTATTAGATCTATTCGCCGACCAGCTGCCCAATTCTTGGCCAAATCTCTTGACGAGTCTACTCGTTTTGGATGCGGAATTCGATACCTATACGGAAAGTCCAAGCGTCGGCGTCGCTCGGATTTTAGTAGCACTAGATTCCAGCGGAGTGAAATTGGCCGCCAACTCCGGTGCCAGCAGCACAGCCCGACAACGATGTACCATCACGGCTCTCGCGTTGCAGCGACATCGCCTAAAATATGGCCAACTGCCTGATTCACTAGACCAGATGGACCCGCAATTATTGGGACCAGCGACGCAAATGGCCGACGCACTCATCGATCCTTTTGACGGCCAACCCTTGCG
The DNA here is from genome assembly GCF_007860075.1 of Symmachiella macrocystis. Taxonomy (NCBI): domain Bacteria; kingdom Pseudomonadati; phylum Planctomycetota; class Planctomycetia; order Planctomycetales; family Planctomycetaceae; genus Symmachiella; species Symmachiella macrocystis. The sequence continues at coordinate 1,289,306 of NZ_SJPP01000001.1, read as the reverse complement.
CTATCAGGTTCAAGAGTCGCAGGTCATCATCTATTCGGTCGGCATCAACGGCGTCGATGATGGAGGAGATCTGCAAACAGACGCAAACGGAGACCTGATGGATATCGGGTTTACGGTCAAGAAATAGACCAATTTTACGACGATTCAGTCTGCCCATCCGTACTACGGTCGCCCATAGCACGCCCTCGGAGAATTTCAACATTTCTGTGAACCGCTAACGTGAAATCGTCGTTCCCAAACCATCCTGATCGATACGGTTTGGTTTCAGCCTACGTACAGAACGACCAGCCGACTCTCCCTCCGCGAGGAAAATCCCTTGGACGCACCGCCCAAACGCTCGTCCTGGTCCGTCGGCAAGATGCTGTTGTTTGCCGTCGGTGCTCTGCTGATTGGCACCCTGGCGATTCTTGGCGTTAGTTGGTATTCAGCGCACGCGGCGTTGGAAGAAAAATTGGCGGCACTGCGGGCTGAGGGCTTGCCGACCAACGCTGCGGAATTGGCGGACTTTTATAAAGTTCGCGATGATGTTCCGGATACGACCGACGTCTGGGTGGATATCTTAGACAAGCTCCCCACGCCATATTCGGCGTTGTCGGAACCGATGAAGCAGATTCCAATCATCGGTCAGGGGGCGATGCCCATTCCACCCCCCGGAACCGAATGGGCGCAGCTTGAAGCCGTCGAAGAATTTCTCGTCCAATACGAGTCGCAGCTCCAGGCCGCGCGCGGAGAGGCCGGTTCCAACGGCCAAGTCCGGTTTCCGATCGATTTTTCCACGAACCCTTACATGCTGGACCTCAACTCCAGTGAACAGCGCCAAGTGGCGCGGCTTTTACAGCTTGACGCGCATGTTGCTGCCCATTGCGGTGATGACACACGAGCGCTGCTCGACATACGCGCCATTTTTGCCCAATCCGACGCGCTGCGCGGCGAACCAATTTTAATTTCGCAGTTGGTGCGTTTCGCGATTCGCTCACTCGGCTGCGGGGTCACCGGCGAACTCATGCCATACTGCGATTGGAGCGACGACGATTTAGCGGCACTGCAAGCATCGATTCGGATAGCACATCCCGATGAAGAGATGGCCCGCGCCATGGACGGTGAACGAGCCTTTAGTTTGATGGGCCTCGATCTAATGACATGGGGTCCGCTTCGTGTGCGAAACAAACTCACCGCAATCGAGTATTTTGAACATGTATTGAAAGCTTTTGAGGGAACCCCAGCCGATTCGTTGATCATCGCGGACGAGATCGACCAGCGGATAAGTGAAATCGAAGAAAACGACAGTCTGCTCGGTCTCGACCGGCCCTTTCTACTGATCGCGCCGCCATTTGCTGAGGTCATCAAAGCGGCGGTTAGAAGCATCGCACGGCAGCGCTGCTATAATGCTGGAATTGCAGCGCAACGCTACCGGGTCCAACGCGGGCAATTTCCCAAAGCGTTGTCTGATTTGAACCAGGAGTTCCTGGGGCCTGTCGGGGAATCGGCAACCTCACTCATCGATCCGTTTGACGGCAAGCCGTTGCGCTACCGCCAAGACGACAAGCGAATCATCATCTATAGCATCGCCGACGATGCAGTCGATGACAGTGGAGATCGTGCGGGAAACACGGACGGCCTAAGCTTGCAGGACATTGGAATTGTGCTGCCGAAATAATCTTTCGCAGTAAGGAGAGTCCAATATCACGCCAACGGCACATCCTCGCGATTTTTCAACGATTCGCTAAACCGCAGTAGACAAATGCTCGTTCCTAGGCCATCCCTATAGTTACGGATCGGTTTCACTCCACGTAACCACAACGAGCCCGCTGTCCCTGCGCGAGGAATGCCCATTGGAAGCACCGCCCCCCAAGTCGTCCTGGACCCCCGCAAAGTTGCTGATTTTCGTGGCCGGCGTGCTGTTGATCGGCACTTTCGCAATTATTGGGTTCTTGTGGTATTCCAGCCACGCTCGCTTGAAAGCAGACCTCGCGGATTTGCGGGCGGCGGGTTCGCCGACCAACGCCGCTGAGTTGGCCGATTTTTATAAGGTTCCCGTCGGCGTTTCCGATACAACCGGCGTCTGGGTAGAAGTCATTGATCACGTCACCGCCACGAGTCAGGACCAGATGGACATCATGATGGAACTGCCGGTCGTCGGGGAGGGGCCAACGCCGATTCCGCCCCCTGGAACCGAGTGGGCGCAGCTGGACGCGGTTGAAGAATTGCTCGCCAAATTTGAACCCGAATTGCAAGCCGCCCGCGCCGAGGTTGGTATCAATGGCCAAGTGCGGTTTCCCATCGATTTTTCCCAGGGGATCAGAACGCTTCTGCCGTACACTCAAGAAACCCGCCAAGTCGCACGTCTGCTGCTTCTTGATGCGCAAGTCGCTGCACATCGTGGCGACGATGCTCGCGCACTGCAGGATCTGCGGGCGATCTTTGCACTATCCGACACGCTGCGCGGCGAACCGGTGTTAATTTCTCAATTGGTGCGGGGCGCAATTCATGCGATCGGCTGTGAGGCCATAACCGAATTAATGCCGCATTGCGATTGGAGCGACGACGATTTAGCAGCGTTGCAATCGTCCGTGCGTGCGGCAAACTTTCGAGAAGAAGTGGCCCGTGCCATGCACGGTGAGCGGGCGCTTTACTTGACCGAACTCAATCGCATGAGACTCGGTCCGTTGCGCGTACGAAATATGCATACAGCGATTGAGCTGTTTAAATATTCTGACGAAGTGTTCGACGGATCTTGGACTGAAATGTTTCAAAAAGGAGACGAATTTAAAAAGAAGCTGAGAGAACGAAGAAACGGCACTTCTCTTTTGTTGCCTCTCGATACCGCAGCCTTGCAGTTAGTACCGGCCATTGAATCCGCCATTCAGTACACAGCATCACTCACGGCGCGGCAGCGTTTCGTAAATGCAGGAATTGCTGCGAGCAGATATCGCTTGCAACAGGAGCAATTTCCCGACTCACTCTCCGACTTGAACGAAGAATTGCTGGGAGCACCGTTGCAGTCTTCGGAAGAACTCATTGATCCCTTCGACGAGAATCCACTGCGCTACCGCCAAGAAGAGACGCAGATCATCATCTATAGCGTCGGTTCGGACGGCATCGACAATGGTGGAGATTGTGTGTCCAAAGCAGGCACGCCCAATCCGTTAGATCTTGGCATCGTGCTGCCGAAATAGCGATTCGATGCATGATCGTCGAGACCATAGTTTTTGATAAAACTACGAAGAGTTTCGTTGACATGTACGAATTATTTCGTACAATGGCCGCTCGATAAGATCGCACTGCCACGGAGACCCGTTAACAATGGCCAAATCCGAAACAAAGCGGCCTACGGATGCCGAGTTGGAAATACTTCGCGTCCTGTGGGACCGCGGGCCGAGTACGGTTCGGGATGTGCTCGATGAACTGAGCCGCACGCGCGACATCGGTTACACCACCGTGTTGAAGTTGATGCAAATCATGACCGACAAGTCGCTCGTAGCTCGCGACGAATCGAACCGCTCGCATGTCTACCGGGCTTGCCACAAACAGGGGCAAACGCAGCGACAATTGGTTGCCGATCTGCTGCAACGCGCCTTCGGCGGGGCCGCCGACAAACTGGTGATGCAGGCGCTGCAACTCAAAAAAGTCTCCGCGGACGACATGGCAAAAATCCGAGAACTCCTTGACGACCTGGAGGACTAGACGATGCAAACGCTGTTCACGTTGCTGGAACATCCACTGACCGACCGCATCGGCTGGACGTTATTGCACTCGGTGTGGCTGTTGGCAATTGTCGGCGTAATCGTTGCCGGCGAATTGTTCGCATTGAGGCGCCATACGGCAGCAGTACGGTACCTTGCCGCAACGACCGGTTTGGCAGTAATGGCGCTTGTGCCGGTTACGGTCTATTTCAACATGACAATCGATTCCCCGATCGCTCGCCAAGTTGGGAATGAATTCAATCGTGATGGGAGCATCGCAGCGCTCGATTCAGAGCCAACGACTGCGAGTCTGCCCGCTATTTTCAATGCCGCTGGGAACGGTGGCGCGGACGTTGCGCCGAGTCTCGCGACGCAGTTCCGCTCGTTACTCCCCGGGGCCGTTTTTCTGTGGGCCTGTGGTGTTGGCCTGTTGTCGCTGCGGCTCATCGTGATGTGGAGATTTGTACAGCGGTTGCGTGTGCGACAGACGACACCGGTGAGCGACGCCGTTCGCGCGGCTTTCGAACGGGTATGCCACCGCATGGGAATTCAGCGACCGGTCGAATTATTGCAGTCGGCGCTGGTCTCCGTGCCGACGGTGATTGGGTGCTTGCGACCGGTGATTTTATTACCCACAAGTTCACTGATGGGATTGGACACCCGCGAACTGGAAGCCATTTTGGCGCACGAATTGGCTCATGTGCGCCGCCACGATAATTTGGTGAATATCCTGCAGAGCATCGTCGAGATCCTCTTGTTCTTCCATCCAGCCGTCTGGTGGCTGTCGCGACGGATCCGCATTGAAAGAGAAAACTGTTGCGACGATATGGCAGTTGGCATTGTCGGGAACAAAGTGGCCTATGCCCGCGTACTGGCCCGCATTGCTGAATTGGGCAGCCGGCCCGTGGGGCTGGCCGCCTCGGCCAACGGCAGCGATTTGGTGGCGCGGGTGCGACGGCTGTTGATTGAATCGCCGGGAGATTCGTCGACCACATCCAAGTGGATCGGCGGGCTGGTTTCCCTGTCGTTGATCGGGTGCTTGGCCATGGTGATCACGTTTTCGACGCACGACTCGCAGGCGGTGGCCCAGACAAAAACTGACGACAAAGCGGAAGCTGAAGAAAAAACAGAACCTGAAATTGAAAAAGACGACCGCCCTGTTGAAGAATTAACCCAGGCGGAACTCGCCGTGCTGGCGGCCGAATATGAACAGCTTTGCGCCTTGTCCAAAGAAACCGCGCTCCTCCGCATCGCGCCTCCCTTCCCCAAGAGCCGCTTGGCGTTTTACCGAGTGAAATCACCCGGGCAGGCGGATGCGATTCCTGCCGGTCCGGATAATATGTTCCTGCATTGGAAGGATGACAAGGTATTGACCTGGGGGATGAGTTTTGCCGGCGGCGATGGGACGAATTTAAGGACTGCGATCCGTATGTTGTTGCGAGTCTATCCTCAGGAGATCATCTGGGGCGATGGCCTGGAGTCTCTCAACATCACTGGCGATTTCGTCGTCAACACCAAAGCCTCCCAACCCCGCATTTTGGCCCGGTTGGAGAAGTTGTTCAATGACCAATCTGAGCAAAAACTTTCGATGAAGTTCCGGGACAAGGAGCGCGATGTCTATGTCGCCGGCGGAGAATTCAATTTCAAACCGATCGATCCGGACAACAAAAGAATTGAAATTTACGGCGAGCGACTCAACACCGATCCGTCACGTGGTGGTGGTGGCAGTGGCAATGTGGACAAGTTTCTTGAATGGGTCGGTATGTGGATCGAGAAACCAGTCCTTGGCGAATTGGAATCGCCGTCCAAAGAACGTGTCAGTTGGCACTACAATCTAGAAAGCTCATTCAATGAGGAACAACGGCGGCAGGCCAAAGATCCCGCGATAGTTTTAAAGCACGTAACCGAACAAACCGGGTTGAAGTTTAAGAAAGAGAAACGCAAATTGCGGACTCTCATCATTGAACGCAAGAAGTAGGGCGTTTTAACTGCGTTGTGCGCGGGTTTCCTGGCCCCGCACCCGGTTATGTTGTGCGCGGGTCTCCCGACCCCGCACCGTCGTATTCACGACAACGGTTCGTGTCCCGTCTCGCGCACAAAGAACAACACCGTCACCAGCGAGATCGCCCCGGTCCCGGTCACCCACCAGGCGGGGGAGATTGGATTGCCGGTCATGGAGATCAATAGCGCTGCGATCAACGGGGTCGTGCCGCCAAATAATCCGATTGAGGCGTTGTAGGCGAAGGCTAGTCCCGTGCAACGGATGGTTGCCGGCATCAGCTCGACGTTGGCTGCGACCACGCCTCCGGCGATCAATCCGACTGCCAGGACAAAACCGATCTCGCCTAAGAAAATTGTCATCCGATCGCTGCTATGCATCAGGTGAAACAAACCGATCGCCCCGAAGGTTAAAATCAAATTGCCGGCGATCATCAATGGGCGGCGGCCGATGCGGTCGGATATCCAAGCTGTAATCGGCAACACGGCCAACAGCACCACCATGCTGGCCGTGTTCAAATTCAGCGCCACGCCTTCGGAAAACTTGTCGACCGATTTCATGTACGTCACGGAATACACAAACGCGGTGTAGTAGCTCACGCCGTTGCTCAAATTGAGCAGTGCCACCTTCAATACGGACAGGCGGTGCTTACCGAAAGTATCCCGCACCGGCCGCTTGCTGGCGCAAGCCGGTGCCTCCGCATGGATGCCGCGGCGAAGTAGAAAGCCGGTGACTGCCACTAACGCGCCCACCAAGAACGGAATCCGCCAACCCCAAGCAATGAGCTGCGAATCGCTGAGCAGATTAGAAACCAGCGCTGCCACGCCCGAACCGAGCAGGCAGCCCGCGGTGGCGCCCCACATGCCCCAGACCGCAGTTTGCGACCGTCGATTTTTAGGGGAATGCTCAGCTAAGAAAATCAGTGAACTGGTATATTCGCCTCCGACGGAAAGACCCTGCACGATCCGCAACAACACAATCAATATCGGCGCTGCCATGCCAATCGTAGCGTACGTCGGTAGCAAACCCATGAGCACTGTCGGAACAGCCATCGCCAACACGGAGAGCGTCAGCGCGTGCCGGCGACCGATCAAATCGCCGATCCGTCCAAACACCAGTCCTCCCAGCGGCCGCACCAAAAACCCCGCAGCAAAAGCGCCAAAGGCAGCGATTACTGACACGGACGGATTGCCGTCGGGAAAAAACAAGCGACCAATCACGGTGGCCAGATAGCCGTACACGGCAAAGTCATACCACTCCATGACATTGCCGATCAGCCCGGCGAGAATCACGCGTCGCTGCGACGTTTCGGGAGCAGCATCGTCAGTCGCAGCGGGAACATCGTCTGTCGGTTCGGCATCCCAAACAGGAGCAGGGCACATAAATTCACGTCTTTCGTGGCTGGGAAAACCGACATTCGCAAGGCGCGCAGGGGGGTGGAATCGCGTCAAAAGTGTAGTCCGCTGATATGCGCGCCGCAATTAGACCGCGATTTCCCAACCCGATCGCTTGGCGTTTCGCACGGCTTATGCAGGTCGTAACAGCCTGTTGGTCAACATGCCGCGCTGTGTGGCTGCATCGACTTTCGGATCACTCAGCAGCGCCATGTTGAAATCCCGTCGCATCAGTCGGGTGGATTGTTTATGGTGTAGTTCGACGGAATCGAATCAAACCGAATCAGCGGGGAAAGCCATGCCTGAGATCGAATGTCTCTGGGAATGTCACGACGGATTGGGCGAAACCCCCATCTGGGTGCCTGCGGAAGAGTCGCTCTACTGGGCTGATCATGTCGGTCCCGCTTTGAAACCGGGCGATGCGCGGCGGCCGACGATTCGGCGATTGAATATTGCGACCGGCGAACGCAAGGTTTGGGAGATGCCCGAACAGGTAGGCTCGTTTGGCTTTCGCGCGGGCGGAGGCATGATCGGGGGAGCGAATTCTGGGTTTTGTACAATCGATTTGCAGACCGGAGCGTTTGCAGCGGTCGCCGATCCCGAACCGGACAAACCCCACAACCGACTCAACGACGGCAAGATCGACCGCCGGGGACGGTATTGGTGCGGCAGCATGAATACGCAGCTCACCGACAAGTCCGCACATATCTATCGTTTGGATCCTGATTTCACCTGCCACAAAGTGGCGGAGGACTTCTCCTTCGTCTGCAGCAACGGAATCGCCTTTGCTCCCGATGACACGCGAATGTACTTCGGCGATACAAAAGGCGGCATGATCTATGTGTTCGATTTCGATATCGACGAGGGCCGCATTCAGAACCGCCGGCCGTTTTACAAAATCGAAGACCCGCAGCCGGCAATTGTCGATGGCGCCACCGTAGACGCAGAAGGGTATTATTGGTTTGCGTTAAATCTGGGCGGCAAAATCCTACGAATCAATCCGCAAGGCCGTCTTGACCGCGAGATTATAATGCCGATCCGCAGCCCCACGTGCGTGACTTTTGGCGGCGAGAATTATGAAACGCTCTACGTTACATCGCAGCAGGCTTTCGTGACCGACGAAGAATTAACCCGCCACCCACAACCTGGCAGCCTGTTCGCCATCCACGGCTTAGGTGTCCGCGGCTTACCGGAACCGCTGTTTGGCGGGTGATGGCAATTTCGTCCAGCGAATTTGACATTTCGAATTCCGCGCCCGTTTTTCGGTAGCGGCCTGTGTTGCGGCGCGTATCATCGGGACATGAGCACAATCCCACTTCCCACTGATGATGAAATGTATCAAGCCCTGTTGCGGTCCGATTCGGAGTATGACGGCCTGTTTTTTGTGGCTGTTAAGACCACCGGGATCTTCTGCCGTCCGACCTGCACGGCGAAGAAACCGTTGCGGAAAAATGTGTCGTTTTTCGCAAACACCACCGATGCGATTGCCGCCGGCTATCGCGCCTGCAAACGTTGCCGGCCGCTGGATGTGGCGGGGCGGACGCCCGCCTGGTTGGACGAGTTGATGGAACGTGTCGACGTCGATCCGCTGCGGCGGTGGACCAATCAGGAGATTCGCGCGCTGGGAGTCGACCGGGCCCGCGTCAATCGTTGGTTCAAAGCCAATCATGGTCTGACATTCCTCAGCTATTTGCGCTGCCGGCGTTTGGCAGGAGCGTTGGCGCAATTGTCGGTGGGGGATGATCCGACGACCGTCGCTTTCGATGCGGGGTACGATTCGCTGAGTGGATTTCGCGATGCCTTTCAAAAATGGTTCGGAACTACACCGGGACAAATCGACAACAGCGGCGCGGTCCTGACCGTCAACCGAATTCCCACCCCGCTCGGCCCCATGATCGCCGCCGCCGATAACGATCATCTGCACTTGCTGGAATTCGCCGACCGGCGGATGTTGGAAACACAGATCAAACGTTTGTCCGCACGATTGAAGTGCCGTTTTCTGCCGGGAGACAATCGGTTGATTGAACAGACCGCTTATGAAGTCACCGAATACTTCGCCGGCAGCCGCCAAGATTTTGACGTACCAATTCGTCCGCTAGGCACGTCGTTTCAACAACAGATCTGGGAGTTGCTGTTGACGATTCCCTATGGTGAGACGTCCAGCTATGAACGCCTTGCCGTGGCGGCGCAAAATCCCCGCGCGCACCGCGCCGTCGGTCGTGCGAATGGCGACAACCGTTTGGCGATCATCATTCCCTGCCATCGCGTGGTGCGCAGTGACGGGCAACTGGGCGGATATGGCGGCGGACTGCGTCGCAAGGAGTGGATGCTGTGGCACGAGCGAGCCATACTGCGAGGCGACTCTCAGGGCTGATAGTGTGTCATTCGGCGCAGCTTTTCGCTGAGAAGGTCGTGAACCGAATCGGAATCGTCGAAGTACACGCCGTACACGACGAAATAAAATGTGTAGTTTTGTTCACGTGCGATAAACATGTTGCCGATCGGCTCGCCCTCGAATTCGACAATGGCAAACTGCGACTCTTCGCCCCAGCTAAACACATCCGAGCGTTGGACCATGTTTGTTTCGCCTTCAGCGAATAGTTTTATCCCCAGTTGCGTTGCTTGCAAGGTTGCCAGGAAAGAAGCATGGGCCTCCGCTTTGTTTCGATCAACAGTCACCGAACAATACAAATACGGTTCCGAATCATCATCGGGACGGTCGTATTCATATTCGAGGTCGTAAGAGCCGTCCAGGAATTTTGTCTTCGAGATCACTTCGCCTTGTTCGTCCGGCACATAGTCCTCGAGCCATTCGGCCAAGTGGTGAATGTCGATGACTGCTTCACGATCTTGGGCCGTGACAGGCATCGGTTGCGCCGCGTAATTGTAGAGCGCCCAGATGCCACCGATGATCGCCAGTACGCCGAATAGCGACAAACCGAGCGCCAGAATTGCCCAAGACTTTTTCTTGGGACCGCGGGAATGGGAGTCCACATCACCGGATGTCGGTAGGAAATCCGCAGACAATCAGAAAACCTTTCGCATCGGAGAGGGCAGTTGACTCAACAAGAACATTCCTGCTTCGTCACAGGCTACCATCTCCCCGACGGGAAATCCACGTTTTCGTGCCGATTGTTGCGCGAGAGCGGCGGCAGCCCAGTCTGGCCGAAGCTGAGATGCTAATCGGCGTGGATCGTATTTTCGACCGAGTTGCAGCAGGCGGCTTCGACTTCGTCGAGCAGTTGGTCGATGCGGAATGGTTTGTAGAGCACCGCTTTGAGGCCCGCTTGCCGTGCTTTGACGATTGAGTGATCGGGATCGTAGCCGAAACCCGTCATCAAAATCACCGGCAGGTCCGATTGGATATTACGCAGTTGACAAAAACATTCATAACCGGTCATGTCGGGCAGGCGAATATCGGCCAGCACCGCGTCGTATTGGAAACTGCGGGTCATCAACAAGGCTTCGTCGCCGTTGTGCGCAGTCTCCACTTCGCAGCCGAAACGGCCCAACAATTCGTGAGCGGCTTCGCGGACGCTGTCGTCGTCGTCGGCGACCAAAATCCGTTTGCCCCGCAATTTCGGCCGTTGCGGTCGCGGGGGCATCGAAGGATTCGAGCCTTTGGGCGTAATCGCATCCCCCACTTTTTGAATCAACTGCTTGATGTCGCGGGTGTGTTTCAAAATCCGCTGCAGCCGTTCGGTCACCTTCGGTTCGTGTCCGATGTAGCGGTCCAATACGCGGGCGGCGTCGTTGATGACTTCATCGACCGGTCGGGCGACTTCTCGCAAAATGGCGTTGATACTTTCGCTGGCGGTCGTCATTTTCTCCGCCACCAACAACTCCAGGGTATTCAAGGCGACGGCCACTTCGCGGCTGAACAACTCCAAGAACTGCAGGTCGTTTTCAGTGAATGCGCCGGGGCGGGGACTTTCGACGTTGAAGGTTCCCAGGATTTGATCATGGAGAATTAAAGGGACGGTCAGCGAACTGCGTGCGTTCGGCGCGCCGGGCAAATACAGCGGGTCGTTGGCCGTGTCTTCGCAGAGATAGCTTTTGCCTGTAGCCGCCACGAAACCGGTCACACCATTGCCTTGAGGCTTGGCATGCAATTCTCGATCGGCCGCTAACTCTTCCATCCCGGAAACAAGCAGCGGTTCCAGCCGCTTTGTCGCTTGATCCACCAAACGGATCTCAACCGTTTCAAATTCCAGGAGATCCTGTGTGTAGTTGACGATTTTTGATTTGAGCAATTCGATGCGATCGTCGACCGACATCTCCAAAATTTCTTGCGGCGCTAAATCACCCAACTCCAACCCGGCCTGATAGATGGCATTGAGTTTTTGTTGTTGCAACGTCTCAGCCGAAATATCACGAACGAGTACCACCACCATGTTCGGCGCGGCTTGTCCCGGCGTGAGGACCGGTGTCGCCTGAACTTGATAGTAAGAGCGCTCGCCAATACGCAATGTACTTTTAGAAGCAGTCCCCGAACCGAGCGCCGTATGAAACGGACAAAAGTCCGGTCCGAGAATGTCGGGGGTTCCAAACACATCATAAAACCCGCGTCCCACGACTTCCGGTTCGTCGGATTCAGCGAGTTGTTGAAAACGTGGGTTACACCACACGATTTCGAGCGATGCATCGAGCAAGACCAGCCCATCAGGAATCTGTTGTAGAATTCCTCCGTGCTGTAACAGCAACGCTGCCGCTGACAGCGCGTCTTTGTCGTCGCAAACTAAACAGACGCCAGAGACATCGTCCTTGCGAAGCTCAGCAAGGCCCGCTTCCATGGAACCAGGGACAATGGGTTCGTACGCACCACGGAGTTGGTCGGCCAGTGCACCAACTTGTTGGTTGTCCTCCCCAAGGATTAACATTCGAGGCGAATGGGCCACTAGATTTCAGCTCCTGAGCGGTACGGCACGCGATTCTAAGAAATTATAGAGCGCCGCAAGACGCGCGGCAAGCCGAGGACGTGCGAAGAGAACGCACCGCGGCAAGCTTTTGCCCCTTGTTTTCCTGCAGTTTTTGAGATAGACGCGACACTGCACAGACAATGACGCTCATCGAGGCCCACAACAGACAACTGAACAGAAACGAGTGCCGGGACTCGCAGATTGACAAATCTGCTTGACGCCCGCCGGTCGCTCCTCGAAACTAACGGTTCGCAATTGAGCTTAACAATAAACTAACGAGGTGCCTTCCCAACCCATTGGGGGACGGAATATTCACAGACTTTCGGACAACCTTGTTGATGCAATCCACTGGAGATAGGTCACTTTAGGATAACCATTTGGTTTTGAGATCCCGATTCCCGTTTCCGGCGGTATTCGCCAGCGGACTGCCACTCTTAACAATGATTCGAAATCCCTTCGTATTACATCGACAGTACCGGTTGAGGTTATCCACTCAGTTCCAGTGGAGTTGCGCGGATTTGCCCGCCCCGTCCCGTAGGTCTCAAATAGTCGCGTTCATTCTCCTGCTGGGGGCAGCGTTTGCCGGGCAAGACGTCCTCGCTGCTGAGCAATCCGCGCGACTTAAAAATGGGGCCGTTATCCGCGGTGAGTTGCGGGGCAAAACGCCCGACACTCTGTTTTTTTCCTCTGCGACCGACGCCCCGCCCGTTCCTCTAAGCCATATCCAATCCATCTCAAATCAGCGGCCGATTTCCACTGTCACCGCTCGGGGCGCCTTGCGGCGGATTACTCTGGTGAGTGGCGAATCCTTCAGTGGTGAGATCGTCCAATGGTCCGCCGCCTCGGTTGGCATACGGTTGGCTGGTGATGACCAAGTTTGCACCATTCCCACCGAAACGGTCGCCGCGATCTTCCAGCCGCAAGGAACGGTGAATCTCCTTTACGAGGACTTTGAAAAGGAACCGCTGCAATGGCCGCCGACCGAAAATCCTCAGCGCGATCCACAGCTCAGCCGGTCGGGAAAATTTAGCCTGCTGATATCCAGCGCAGCGGCTCCGCTCCTTTATAAATTGCCCACACCATTGTCCGCCGGGCAGATCGAATTGAGTTTCCATGACTATTCCTCCCGGGATGCCGGTTCGAACTGGATTGTCGAGTTCCGCTTCGAGACTCAACTTGGCGAACGGGTGCTCCGCGCAGAAATTGGACCCTCACAAGAGACATACGCTCTGAAAGCGCCGCTCGGCCCCCGTTTCAGCCATCAACAACTGCGTCGCACGGCCGGATGGCATGATCTGCGCGTGCAATTCGATTCGCTCGATACCATGGTGCTCATCGACAGCGCCGTGCTTGCCTCCGGACCGGCAATGAAGGGGGTCTTGAAATCGATGCGGATTCTTCCCCACAAGAAAGCAGCAGCGAACGCTCAATTGCGGATTGATGATCTGCGGATCACACGTTTCGTTGCCAGCCAACTGACGGAACTGCGTGCGAAGACGCAAGATGTATTGATCATGGCCACAGGAGATGAAATCTTCGGCACCATTGTGCAGGTCGATGCGACGCAGGTGCGGATACAGGGGAAATTCGGTGCAGTCGACATTCCGTGGAGCGAACTGCGGGGACTGCTCCGCCGCGAATCAGAACCGACATTCCCCGCCGTGTCGGGCGCGGCGGTCCGGATTCAAATTCGCGAGGCTTCCGCAATACCCCACGCGCCTTCGGAGTTCTTAACAGTCGCGCTGGAATCGGCCACAGCCGACGGCGTGACTTGGACGCATCCCCTCTTGGGCCGTCAAACGTGGCCGTGGAAACGAATTCAAAAGATTGAGCCGATGTTTGTCGGCAAGTACCAACTGTTGTTTCCCGGCATACGGCATTTGGGAGATGAACTTCGGCCGCAATTTCGCCGCCCACACCCCAGCTCGGATCCTCTGTCCGTCACATTTGCATTAGACGAACTGCCTGCCTCGCCGGTTTTTGTCAGCCTCAACGTTGCCCAATTGGAACCAGCCGGTCCGCAGACTCCTCCCGGCCGTCCATTTTTGGATGAACTCCGCGCAGGCCACCTCGGTACGTACCTCAGCATCAATGGCCATCCGCAAGTCTCGCTGAACGAGCGAATTGATTTCAGGACCGATGTCGACAAACCGGACCGACTCCGGGTTCCGATTCCCGTCGAAGCCCTACAAGTAGGCAAAAACGTAATCGAAATCCGGCAACGCCCCTCCACGCGCGACGCGACCGATTTCGACGACTGCGAAGTCTCTCACATCGCCTTGGAAATCGAACTCCCCGACAACGAGCAGTGAGTGCCTGATTTTCGTAGGGATGACTGCTGTCCCTTAAGCCCGCCGCTTCAAGCCTTGACCGTTTCGTCCCGCCGCGACTCACTGACTGGTTTCGAGTTTCGCGAGGCGACTTTGAAATTGTTTGGCCAATTCGGGCTGTTGGTGCGCTTCGAAAAATGCAATGCCGCGGCGCAACATGGCGACGCAATAGTCGCTCGGCGAGTTGCCGCGATGCGTGGGAATCGTGGGCAAAAACTGTTGGTAGAATTCGACCAATCGCGGATCGGTTCCCGGTACGGTCGCGCAGATTTCTTCTAAGCGGTCGAGCATCCGCGGTACGTAGCGGCCTTCGTCGGCGAATTTGCTGATCGTAAATGCCAAACCTTCGATCGCTGCTTGTGGTTCATCTGCTTTCACGAGGTCGTCACTCATTTTTAGCCGCGCCTCGCACGCCAAATCGGGACGTCCTGCGGCTTCGTACATGCCGACCAAACGGTTGTATGAAGCGAGGCGGTCTTTGGATTGCGGGTGATGCGCGATCAGGTCGTCAAAAATCGTCCAGGTGAAATCGGGGTAGCCGGCATAGGTTGTAAAGAACAATTCCAACGACCGATCCATCTGTCGCGAATGTTTCTTGGTGATCAAACCCTCACGGGACATCGCGGCGAGCGCGTCCCAGGTTTCGGGAAGCCCCGGACACAAATCGGCGACCTTGCGCAAAAAGACCAATTGCTGTGTGGTATCCATTTCAGCACGTTCACGAATCATCGGATAGGCCCGCATCACCAAGGCCGCCTGCCTGTGGGCCTGCGGGTTGCTGCCGATGACATGCAGTCGTAACTCCAATTCACGATCGGTTATTTTCTGATTCGATTGAGGATCATAGAGTTCGCCGACATAGTATTGATCCATTCGGTATCGACCATGCGAGAGTAATTCAAAGTCGATTGACTCCGGTGTGACCCGTTTCAATTCAATCCACATCACCCAGGCATGGAATCCACCCGAGTTGCCCTCACCCCGCACATAGGCGGCCGGCACACCCAGACTCTTACCGACCCGGGCTGCAAAATCCGCCTGTTGCGCGCACACGCCGCCCCATTCTTTCAAGTTGGCCAATGTATACTCTTTGCCGTCCATCTTGCAGATGCGGTCGTCGGTCTTCAGCATTTCGTCATCGTACGGCACGTCGCTATAGCATTTACCCATGCCGATGCGTTGGGCGAGGTAGTTTGACATCGCCCATTGACGTTCCGCTAGCGGGGTGCGGTGATTGACTAGGTGCGTCAAAAACTCCCACGGCAAATATTGCGCGCGGCCCTGCATGATTTTTTTAGCGTCAACAAAATACCGGAAATTTTCCACAGCCCCCACCAGGTCATCAGGCATCTCGGCATGCACGCGCCGTTGGTGACGTCCATAATCATAAATTCCCCGGCTGTTTTCGCCGTCCCACGTGACGGCAATCGCGATCGCCAAATTGGCATAGGGCACGATCTGTTTGGGGAATTGCTGCTTCAATTCTGCGAACAACCGCAACGCCTGCTCGACATTGTCCGTATCCGGGTTGATGGCCGTATACAGCAGTTGTTTGATATTCGTCTGTTCGTCGAGCCAAGCAGTCATCTCGACATGTTGATCGCCAAAGGCCGCTTGGATCGTTGCTGCTTGAGACTTTTCAAAATTATCCGCATAGGCTTCGCGCAATTCGGGGTACCGTTTGGACACCAACAGGCGTTTGTCCTCGAACAGCTGATACACACGATCATCCAACTCGCTTTGCGCTGTATTACGGACCGGCTGTGTGTCATCGGTGGACGGCTTGGTGTCGGGCTGCGGTTCCGGTTCTTTGGCGGGGAAAATTCCCGTGGCAAACGGAGTTTGCAATTGCGTCGTCAACTGCTTCAGTACCTCGGCGTCGTCTCCTGCATAGACGATGACCAGTCGCTCACGTTGGAAAAAACGCAGGTTCGGTTCCGTCGCCCCCTCGCCGGCCGGTTGGATGGCCTTCTTGATCAGGACCGCTGCCGCCATGCGGGAGACATCTTCGCCAAATTCAAAAACTGTGACCGGTTCGTCATTGAGGGTCACCACTTGGGCCGATCCTTGGATCGGGAGCGGTGAACCGTACTCCTGGAATTGCACCTCGCCGCCGGCGGCTCGCCACTGTTCGAAAATTCGTTCGGTGGGACTGAGCGGCGCGCGAACGTGAATGTGTGCGACTTCCGTGGTTTTCAGCCCTCCTTCGCCTTCGGACGCTTCAAAAATGACGGTGAACTCGCGGCCCTCATCTTTAGACTTGGGGGTCCAGCGAAACTCGCCGGTCGCTGCATCAAACTTTACCTCGGGCGGCGCCCCGTCGGCAATCCGCAGTTCAAGCTTTGCTGCAGGAATATCCGGGTCATGGGCTTCAATACGAAATTCGAGTGGCCGTTCCGAATCCACTGTGAGGATCTCCAGCGGCGCGATCTTGGGTGACTCATTCAGCTCCAGCACCTCGAAGGAAAACGAGACTTCAGCCGGTTTCGCCGATGCATCTTCGGACGAGGCCCGTATCGTGAAGTCATATTCCCCCGGCCCCTGTGCCTCGGACGGCGTCCAAGCGAATGTGCCGGCGTCGGGATCAAGTGTTGCTCCGGGGGGAGCGGTGACGAGTTCATAGCGCACGCGGCCGTTCCAACCCGCCGGTAAGCCGGCGGCGATGGTGAACGAGATCGGTTGCAATTCCTGCACGATTTCGCTGTTCACAAGCGGCAGCGTCAATTGAGCACCATCGGCTCGCATTTTGTAAAACGCGAATCCGCCGATCGCGGAGAGCCCCAGAAGCAACACCAAGACCACGATCGTGCCTTGCGACGATTTATTCGTCCGCCGCGCGGTATAGCTTGATGGAGCGGCATCAAATTCGAGCGAGGATTTGTCCACAACCTTTTCCGGCATCGGTGTCAACTCAATGCCGTCCGCTGCATCTTCCACGACATCGTCCAGTGCCGGGACTTCAACCGGGTGCTCGCAACCGGGGCATTTCATCCGCCGCCCTGCCAAACGCTCTGGAGCATTCAGCGTCTGACGACACCCCTCGCAATCGAAAGTGATCATACCGGTGGCGAGCCTTTCCTCAGATGTGCATCACCGTTGCCCTGAAAACATTACTTCTGCATTATGCCAAACTGATCCGCTCAAACAACCGAGATATGCATAGGAAGTCTGAGGAGAAGGGAAGGGCACCGGACAGCATCACCCCACCAACTCTCAAGCCTGTCCCCTCAAGCCTACTCCACCCACGAGAATTGCTCTTTTCCAAACCGCGGGGTATCGTGCTTCGACCTAGGACACGCATCGTGGAGGATTCGGTGACATGGATTTTCGCAAAATCGGCGTCTTGAATGCATTGTTGGTTTTCGTGCCCGTGGCGATCGGTTTGAAATTCGCCGGTGCTCCAGGGATGTGGGTTTTCATCGTGTCGGGCATTGCCATCGTTCCGCTCGCCGGGTTGATGGGCAAAAGTACCGAGATCCTGGCTGACAAGTTGGGAGCCGGTTGGGGAGGGTTGCTGAATGCGACCTTCGGTAACGCAGCGGAATTGATCATCGCCCTGTTCGCCTTGCACCGAGGCATGATTGAGGTCGTGAAGTCCTCGATTACGGGAAGTATCCTGGGAAACGTGTTGCTGGTCTTGGGGGCCAGTTTTCTGGCCGGGGGACTAAAGTTTTCGCGTCAGAAATTCAATTTCACCGCTGCCGGCATGTCGGCCACGCTGTTGGCGCTGGCGGCGATCGGTCTGGTCGTGCCGGCGATGTTTCACGTCCATTTGGAGTTGTTCCATACCAAGGCCAACGAGCAAACCTTGAGTCTCGAAATCGCCGTCGTGCTGTTTGTCGTCTATGTGTTGATGCTGATTTTTAGCCTGATCACGCACAAGCACCTCTATGCGGGGGACCATGACGAAGGTCCTGTCGATGCGGACGGATTTGCCGCTGTCGAGCCAAATTGGTCCAGCAAAACAGCGCTGTCTGTGCTGGTGGGCGCGACCGTATTTGTGGCGCTGATGAGCGAATTCCTTGTCGGCAGCATCGAGGAGGCCCGGCTGGCGATGGGATTGACCGAAACCTTTGTCGGCCTGATCGTCGTCGCCATCGTCGGCAACGCGGCTGAACATTCCACAGCTGTATTGGTCGCGCTGAAGAATCGCATGGAACTCAGTTATCATATCGCCGTGGGTTCGGCGCTACAGATTGCCTTGTTCGTCGCGCCTGTGCTGGTCTTTGCCGGTTATCTTCCCGGTTTTCCCCGCATGAATCTAGTATTCAGCATGCTGGAAGTCATGGCGATTGTCGTCTCGGTGATGGTAGTGGGGCTGGTCGCCTTTGACGGTGAGTCCAACTGGCTGGAGGGGTTGTTGCTGTTGGCCGTCTATTTGATTTTGGCAATCGCGTTTTTCAATCTACCCGAACCCGAGCCGCACGAAAACGCCCGCGCGGTCATCGAGCAACCGGCGGGCGTGCTGTCTTGGATTTTACCAGATTGCGGCGGTGACTGGCTCCGTCGCGTTTAAAGCATCGACTTGGTTAGGAATGCAGTCCGGCCACTTCCAGTTGGTCGTTGCTGTCCGACAGGTCGAGCATATCCACTTCTTGCAGCGAATCGCATTCGTCCTCTTGCTCAACATCGTTTTCGCGACAAGTCACGGCAGTCAGTTCGTAGCAGCCCCGTCCATCGTCGACGAAAAACTGCCGAAACCACATCATGTCACGGACATGCGCCTGAGCATCATACAGGCGGATGCCGATGCCCCGTTCGTACCAGTCGTAAAGAAGTCCAAAAAATCCGCTGGGAATGTATTTGACCGAACTCATATCAATGCCGACATTTTGATGTTTGGCACCGTCGACCAGCCGAGTGAACATTTCCCGTATCAACGCCAAGTCGGCGCCGTCCCAGATCTCCATATCGCCCATATCCATCACGATGTAGCCGTCACGGGGAAACGTATCGAGAGACTTGTTGGAAACCATTCTTGCCCACCCTGAAAATACCCAAGTTGACTAATTGAATGACGCCGACAAGTTGTCCAAATGGCGTCGGCGTCGTGCCCCTGCTGCCAAACTAGAAGCAAATGGTGGGCCAAAATGCGGCACTGGATGGCAGTTTGTCTGTAAGTCGCTTTTGGGTAACGGCTTGCGTTTTTGGATTTACTCCTGTTGGAAATGGCCTCACAGCTAAGTGTGTTGAAATGCAACAACATTTTGGAAACATACGTCCATAAAAATCCACATACCCACAGCTTCCGCACCGTCCTACGCGATCGGACGGGGCTCCTTGTTTGTAGTCAACGTCAACGTGTTGGATGTGTGAAGCTGGGTGGTTTTCAGAGGTGTTTCAAAATGCAATTCCCGCGCTCGGATCGCCATTGGTAGGCTCTGACGACATCAGCTCAGCGATTTGTCGTTGCTGTTCTTCGCCCGCATCCTTCAAACCGTGAATGACACCTTGGCGTCGCTCTGGGGCATGGTTTTGGCTGAGTTTCCATGCTCCTTCGATACGCTGAATATCAAAATCGAAGCCCACAATCGCATCGAGCAGACGGTCGATGAACTCCGCATCAGCGTCTCCCAGTGACCAAGGCGTTTTTGACTTTGCCTCATAGGACTCCACGGAATCGCGAACGATTTCCAATGTTCGGTCGCGATTGTCGTTGAGCCGGAATGTACCGTAGGCATGAACCGCTATGTAATTCCAGGTGGGGACGGCGTTTTTGACGTGATACCAAGAGGGAGAGATATAGGCGTGCGGGCCGGTGAAAATCGCCAAAACCTCTTGGCCATCCGCTTGCTCCCAGTGCGGGTTCGCCCGAGCCATATGCCCAATCAAACGTCCGTATGGTCCTGTGCTGCGATCTAAAAGCAACGGAAGGTGTGAGGCAACCGCCGATGGTTTGGCCACGGATACAAGTGTCGCAAAGCTGTTTTGCACCATAAAATCATGCAGAACAGTTGTATCCATCTCTGCAAATGCCGGCGGAACATACATCGATCGAGCCTTTTCGTGCCAAGGAAGACTCTTAAGGAGACAAATCGGTCGCGGATGCGGTTCGCAGGGCTTGGCCTTTAGGTTAACCGTTTGTTGGCGATTGGATGGGAGTTGTTGTTTTTGTGAGCCATCGCTGGCTAGAGTGCGTATTGGATGTGATGAGGAACGATCGTGATTCCGTAGCCTTTGAAGTTGGGGAGTGCACAGAAGTCGGAATACCGCGAAGCTCAAAACTCGCTATTCGACACCGCCTATCAATTGTGATGGCCCGTTTTTACATTTAGCATGCCTGTTGCGGCACTCATTACCATCTGTTGTACGGTGATTTGCATTTTCACGTGCTCGTCGTTCAGAACTGCAAAACATTGTTCGCTGTTTATTGGCAATTTCGAGTGCAATCGCATTGTCGCAGCATCAAACCGTCCGCAGGTCGTTTTGTAAATCTCTCCGTCTTGTTCAACACCCTCGCAGTCGAGTGCACGATAGTCGTTAGTGGCGACAATAAAGTCTTCTTCGGTAGTCCTGATCGCATGGCGGGTTGGAGTTCGCTCGATCACAACCATTTCACCTTTGCGAGTTCCTGTGACCAGAAGTATGCAATCAGACGAGATCACCTGCGTAGACAAAGCGTCAACCGCATCTTGAAATGTCTCGGATTCTTGACAAACTTTGCGAATCAGGAACGCAACCGAGGTTGCCTCTTGCATCGGCTCATCGGACAAAACCGCATTGAGCGTCACGGCGAATCGCCCAGGGGCTATTCCTGACAGGACGCCGACGCTTCCCGGCCAACTAACTGAGCGAAATCGAGTTGTATCGTCGTTGTTCATGAAATTGACGATTGTCGTAAACTCTGACAAACAATTGCTATGCGAAAACCAATCCATATTGCGTGCATGGATTGGGCCGTTCTCGGTGTTGACCGCAAATGCCGTACAGCCAAGCAATCGTTTGACGAAATCGTAGTACAAATTGGCAGCTAGGGTTTCGGCAAAATCTACGTCCAATTGCGTTGCCAAACCTTCGATCTCTGCAGTGAACTCTGGATTAATTCGCTTTAGTGCATGTGTTAAAATGCTGTCTCGGTACTCCGCGATGCCCCCCACCTCATCGACTGAAAGGCGGATCAATTCCTTAGCCCATTGATTTTGCTGCCTGGATAGCCGCCACCGTTTTCGGGGGAGATCTGCGATCTGTACTGTGATTTCAGAAAACATAGTATTGCCCTGTTGGTGAGTATCGGAGGGGCAGCATTCTGCTTGGAGTATTCAGCGCGTGGCCGTTTTTCTAGCGATCGGAAAAGGGCGCTGAGACATTGCTCTTCTGACAGGCTCACGGCTAAATAGTTCACGGATTCGTTATTTGCCGGGCTTCCGTGGTACTCCACAGGCAATTTTCATAGCTCAACGATAAAGCGTCGCCGAGCTGCCCAGGGTGCGGGCGATGAGGTCGTGCGTGATCACGCCGACCACGGCGTCGGCTGTGTGTTCGCTGCCGTCGCGGAAGACCAGGGCCACGTCGGCGCCTGTGTCGTCTAAATCGGCGAGTACGTTCGTCAACGAACTTGATTCCTCCACGAAGACGCAGCTTTCCCCCGGTTGAACACCGCGAACCGTGTTGCCTTCGCACTGGATCACAAACGTTCCGGCGGGGGCTGCTTCCGTGGGTACGGTGTCGTTGTTGGCTGTCGTTGTGGAAAACTCGGTGGACATCGCTTGTTTTGCCGTCAATGCGGCGGGCATATCGGACATCAGGCCTTCGGGGACGTTATGCCCGCGGCGGAGCAGCTTTAAGGTGTAAATACTCGGTGACGAAATCCGCTTGCGGACTGTCCAGGCAATACCCACTGTGAGCAGAATCGGCACGACCGCATCGAGATCGCGGGTCATTTCGAACATCATAATGCTGCCTGTGGCGACAGCGCCTGTGGTCCCACCGATCATGCCGGCCATGCCGGCGACGGCGAAGATCGAAGGTTCGACGGGAAATCCAGGGTCGATCCAACGCACGATCGTGCCGAGGCAGCCTCCCAGGCAGGCACCGATGAACAGGCTGGGGGAGAAGACGCCTCCCGAGGCTCCGGACCCTAACGTCAAATTCGTCGCCACCAATTTGAGCGCGACCAACAGCAGTAGAAATCCGGGCGCTTCGAGAGTGTTCTGTAGGACATCCTGCACCGTGGCGTAGCCAACACCTTGTATATAGTAGTGGCCGGCTTGATTCATCAGCAGCCACATGATCACGCCCACAGTGAGCATGCCCAGCATGTGCCGCGTGTAGTAATTGCCGGGCATTTTGTCGAATAGGTCTTCGGTCCAGTAGATCGATCGCACAAACAGGGCCGAAGCCAGGCCGATCACGATGCCGAAGACAACCAAGAGCGGAAACATGGCCCAAAACAACGGATGTCCCGAGGGATGTTGAATGGTGGGGACATCGAATGCCGGGTTCATGCCCAAGAATTCGCGGCCAATCCAGGTTGCCACCGCTGTGGCGATGAAGACCGGTAGCACCGATTTTGCGCGGACCGAGGTCATCATCAATTCCATCGCAAACAGCCCGCCACCGATGGGGGTATTAAAGGTGGCTGCAATCCCCGCTCCACCACCGGCAGCGATCAAGGTCACGCGTTGGTGTGTCGGCATGGGAATGAGTTGGCCGAGGGAGGATCCAAAAGCGGCGCCAATCTGAATAATCGGACCTTCGCGGCCGACTGAACCGCCACTGCCAATGGAAAGCGCCGAAGCACACGATTTGACAGCCGCCACGACAGGGCGAATCGCCCCTTTACCGTAATAGACAGCATCCATCACTTCGGGAACGCCGTGCCCCTTGGCTTCGGGAGCGAACGTTTTTACGAGAAAGGCAACGCCGACAGCACCGATCACAGGCACCAGGATGATCCAGGCACCCCAGGGAGCAGGGGTGGGGGTATGGATATTGGCGTCGTATTGGTAGGAGAACGTGCCCAAAAACAGCAGATTGTGGACGATAGCGATCATGCCCCGGAAAATGACCGCTCCAAAACCGCCAATTAATCCGACCGCCACAGCGAGCAGCGCCATAATCCAGATTGATAAGGGCTTGGGTGTCGTCGAATCAGCAAGATTGGTCATTCAGGCAATCCCTTTGGCAAAGCCGCGTCGCAAATTGCGGCGACGCAAATGGTTCCCCGCAACTCCTTCGTCGGTGAAAACAGAGTAGCGACAACGGCGTGCCGCGAACGCACTATACCGCATCATCCCCAATGGTGCGACGGTTTTCATTCAAACGGAATCAGGCAAGCCGCGCACCGTAAATTTGCCCGCCAGTGGCACCCGTGATTGGGGCGACTGAGTAGATATGACTGAATGGGACGTTGCGGAGCGAATCTCGCAAGCATCGATGTGGGGGACATGCTGTCGGGTTACTGCGTGACCGGTTCTTCGTCCGGATCCACTGCCTCCGACCAGTTTCCTCCCAGGTCGACCAACAGGCGTTCCACCGAACTCATTTCCTCGCGCTGCTCTAGAACTGACCGTGCTAAGGCGGGTTTGTCGGTGATTAGATTGTCGACGCCGCGGCCGATCATGGTCGACATCATGAGTGGATCATTCACCGTCCAGGCAAAAACCTGCTTATCACGATCGTGAGCGGTTTGGATGAAGCTCCGGTCAGCCATATTTAGATTGACGGCAAAGAAATCCGCGTCCAGCCGCGTCAGGTCTCCTTTGGCAACAGCTGTCAGCAGTCCCACGGTCCATTGCGGGCGGAGCGACTTCATCTTGGCCACCATCGATTGTTCCAGCGACATGACAATAATGTCGTCCTGCATACCATGTTCCTCAACAATCTTGGCGACGCGTTCTTCCAGGCGGTCGTTGTGGCCGTAGAATTTCAACTCGATATTTACGCGAATATTGCCTTTCGCCAGCGACAAGACCTCGGCCAGGGTCGGGACGCGCTGTTCGCTAAACTGTGGGGCAAACCAACTTCCGATATCCACTTTGCGGAGTTCCTCAGCCGTGGCGTCCCAGATTTTCGTTCCCGGTCCGCCCAGCTTTTTGAGGTCGCTGTCATGCACCACGACGACCACGCCGTCGCGGGTTTCCTGTACGTCAATCTCGGCGTAATCGGCTCCTTCGTCGATGGCGCCTTGGATCGAAGCCAGTGTGTTTTCCGGAGCGGCGGCAGAGGCGCCACGGTGAGCAGTGATTAAAGTATCCTCCTCGAATTGAACGCTTTGCAGCAATCCTGCCCCGATACCGCCGGCAACGAGCAGTGCCAACAGTGAGCCAAACACGATCCGTCGCCGTGTCAGTTTCAGTAGAAAGCGCCCCGCGCTCGACTCTTCCTTGTAGGTGACCTTTGCGGTTTTGTGGTCTTTGCGATCCAGCGTTTGATAGAGCCCGACGAGCATGACGGCAAACGTGGTGGTGCTTAAAAGTGTCGAAGCGAAGTTGACGACCGCACCCAGCAACAAGATCCCGCCGGTGGCGATCAGCACTAGTGCCAAGACGCTCCCCGCTCCAATGATCAGCAGAGTGCCGATTCCTCCAACGATAGCCGCTGCGACCAGTGAAATCCCGAAGTTGGCGGCCCCCCAGCCGATGATCCAAGCCACGATCGTCTTACGGCGCCCGGCGGCCAATTTGCCGCTCAGGGAGAGGGCTTCGGAGGGAGAAACATGCTCGAAGAGTAGCAAGGGCAGGGTGTAGATCCAGCCCGACAGAATTCGCAGAAACACAGCCAAGAAAGCCGCGCCAATCACGGCCCCCAAAGCGAGGGCCGCTAAGAATTGCGGCGGTTTCTTGGTGAGGTAGAAGTTGATGTCGTATTTCGTGAGCAAGCTCCAGTAGACGATCCCGGCGACGACCAAAAACGGGACGGCAGCCAAAATGGTCCAAATGACCATGCGACCGGTGAGTTGCAATACCGGCCACGCATGACCGGCGGCAAATAACAGTGCTTGGCGGGTCGTTAGCCGTTGGGAATCGGTGCGGAAAAACACGACTGCCGCTAAGGCGGATTGCTCCAGTGCTAGAATCGCGATCCAGATTGCACCGACGACAACAATCGCAATTCCACCGGTCGGGCTTAAGACGAAGGCCAAGATGTCTTGGTCTGCGAGAACTTTCCGTCCGGAGATGGCGACAAATCCGCGAAACAGCGCAGCTACAATTGGCACTAGCGCAACAAAGGCCAGCACCTTGAAGGCGACGTCGGTGACGGCCAAGCAGGACCAATTCTGACGAAACAAGCGAATCAAGTTGCGAAGTTGCGGGGATGTCGGGTTCTTCAAAACGAGTTTCCTAGTGATGTGGTCGTAGTGGGAGCGGAGGTTTTCAGGGACTGTCGTGTATTATGGAGGGATGTGAGGCAAAAAACGAATGGAAACTGGTTGGTTTTTGGGCAGCACGTCCGGGGAGGTGGTTTTTGATGAGCCTAGGGAGCTGCCCTCTCGCGATTTTTTAGGGAGAGCTGAGTGAACCTAGGCGAGGAGTTCTGTGTCTTAGCGTTGCTCCTGCTGGGCGAGAGGTGGTGGAGAAATCGGGTTATGCTGCTTGTTGAGCAGATGGAAGAGCCCAATTTTAAGTTTTTTGGTTTGAAGCTGGTGAGGCCAGTTGACAAATTATGGGGGGGCGATATATTGGCTCCCCCACCAGTAAGTCATTGCTTTCAGCGTTCGCGCTGAGGCCGCTGGTTTACTGGTATTTTCGGTCCAGCAACGTGCTGGACGGCTGATGTCCAGGGCGTATAGCTCAGTTGGTTAGAGCGCAGCTCTGATAAAGCTGAGGTCCGTGGTTCGAATCCACGTACGCCCACTCTCACCTGCGATGTCCTCACTGGAGAGGTGCTGGCTTTTTGCTGGTCAGGTGCCCTGTTGACAAGGCGCGGGGAAGTAGCTCAATTGGGAGAGCGCCGCCCTTGCACGGCGGAGGTTGCCGGTTCGAGCCCGGTCTTCTCCATTTGAAGTTTTCGCTGACTGTTTTGGACTTCACAAGATTTTCAAAAAAGCGAGCTTCGGTGACTTGCAACCAACCGACTGGGTTGGTAAAGTCTCACTCGACTGACGCAGCATGGCGACACCGGAACCGGTGCCGCCATGTCGCCTCAGGCGAAACGGATTGATCTTTGACAATTTGGTTTAATGACAAGATTGGCATCTTTATAAAATGCGATTCCGAGGCAATGTGTCTGTCAACGTGATGGGCATCATTGTTCTTATTTCGTGTTAGTTTTGTTCTTAGGATATTTGGCGAACGCAGTGTTGGAATGTCTGCTGGCTGCAGTGTGTAGTTGGGAGGCAGGAATCATTGTGGTCAAGCTACTAAGGGCATGTGGTGGATGTCTAGGCGCTAGAAGGCGATGAAGGGCGTGGAAGGCTGCGAAATGCCCGGGGGAGCTGTCAAACGAGCTTTGATCCCGGGATTCCTGAATTACTGTACACTGAATCCATAGGTGTGCAGGGCTAACGCGGTGAACTGAAACATCTAAGTAACCGTAGGAA